>NZ_CP115174.1:0-305000 GCF_027625475.1 Sphingomonas abietis | reverse complement strand
TCCGCTCCGCCCATGGCGACAGCCATCTCGGCCATGTCTTCGAGGACGGGCCGCGCGATCGCGGCGGGCTGCGTTACTGCATCAACTCGGCGTCGCTTCGCTTCGTGCATCGCGCCGACATGGCGGCGGCAGGCTATGGCGACTATCTCGACCAAGTGGAGGATGTGGCATGAGCGAGCAACGCGCGGTCTTCGCCGGGGGCTGTTTCTGGGGCATGCAGGATCTGGTGCGCCGGCTGCCCGGCGTGATCTCGACCCGGGTCGGCTATTCGGGCGGCGAGGTGCCCAACGCCACCTACCGCAACCATGGCAACCATGCCGAGGCGATCGAGATCATCTTCGATCCGGCGATCACCACGTACCGGACGCTGTTGGAATTCTTCTTCCAGATCCATGATCCGACCACCAAGAACCGCCAGGGCAATGATATCGGCGCGAGCTATCGCTCGGCGATCTTCACCGTCGATGCCGAGCAGGACGCGATCGCCCGAGACACGATCGCCGATGTCGAGGCTTCGGGCCTGTGGCCCGGCACGGTGGTGACCGAGGTGGCGCCGCTCGGCGATTTCTGGGAGGCCGAGCCCGAGCATCAGGATTATCTGGAGCGCATTCCCAACGGCTATACCTGCCATTTCGTGCGGCCGGGCTGGACGCTGCCACATCGCGCCACGGCATGACGTTTCGAGCGATCTAGCCGTGGACCGGGGCCGGAACCGCATCCGGCCCCGCCGTCGCCTGGAGCTTGTTCCACGCATCGAGGCTGGCGATCTTGTAGGCTTCGGCGAGCGTCGGGTAGTTGAAGGTGTTCTGGATGAAATAGTCGATCGTGCCGCGCAGGTTGAGCACCGCCTGGCCGATATGGATGAGCTCGGTCGCGCCCTCGCCGATGATGTGGACGCCGAGCAGCCGCCGCGTCTTGATCGAGAACAGCATCTTCATCATGCCGCTCTCCAAACCCATGATGTGGCCGCGCGAGGTCTCACGGAACCGGGCGATGCCGGTTTCATAGGCGATGTTGCGCTGCCTCACCTCCTCCTCGGTCATCCCGACCACCGATATCTCGGGCACCGAATAGATGCCGTAGGGGAAGAATTCGGGCGGCGGCGGCGGCTGGTGGCCGAAGGCGTGGAGCGCCGCGAGACGGCCCTGCTCCATCGAGGTCGAGGCGAGGCTCGGAAAGCCGATCACGTCGCCGGTCGCGTAGATATGGGGCTGCGCGGTCTGCATCGTCCTGGGATCGACCTGGAGCCGGCCGCGATGATCGGCGGCCAGCCCGGCGGCATCAAGGCCGAGCCCGTCGACCGCGCCGACCCGGCCGGCGGCGAACAGCAGCATGTCGCTCACCACGCTGCGCCCATTGTCGAGCCGGCAATGCGGGCGGCCATTCACCACCTCGATCTGGCTGACCGCGGCGCCGAGCCTGAGGCCGACATTGCGATCGCGCAGCTCGTGGACGAACTCCTCCATCAGCTCCTTGTCGATGAAATCGAGGAAGGTCGCGCGCGGCTCGACCAGCGTGACCGCGACATCGAGCGCGGAGAAGATCGTGGCATATTCCACCCCGATCACCCCGGCGCCGATCACCGTCAGGCTGCGCGGCAGGCCGGTGATGTCGAGAATCTCGTCGCCATCGAGCACGGTCCTGCCGTCGAACGGCACATAATCCGGCCGGAACGGGCGCGTACCGCAGGCCAGCAGGACGAAATCGGCCTCCACACGGCGACATTCGCCATCCTCGCCGACGATCTCGATGCCATGGGGATCGACGAAGCGGGCCGTCCCTTGCGCCCATTGGACGCCGTTGCGGTGGAACTGGTGCTCCAGCACCTCCACCTCATGCTCCAGCGTCTTGTGGAGCCGCCCCATCAGGTCGTCGACCGAGATATCCTGCTTCACCCGGTAGCTGCGCCCGTAAAAGCCCCGCTCGCGCCAGCCGGACAGGTTGAGCACCGTCTCGCGGATCGTCTTGGACGGGATGGTGCCGGTGTGAACCGAGACGCCGCCGACCCGGCGCCCCTTCTCCACCACCAGTACCGACCTGCCGAGCTTGGCCGCCTGCACCGCACCCCGCCGGCCGGAGGGGCCACTGCCGATCACGACGAGGTCGAAACGCTTCTGCATCGAGGGCTCCTGCGGGACGGGGTTATCTCGCCCCTGTTGCGGTGCCCTGTCCAGTCCTGTCGGGGCCCAGGCCTTGAGCGAGCGAATCGCGATGGCCGGGCCGCCGCCCGCTCGCCAGGATCGCGACGAGGCTGATCAGCGCGGCGGCACTCAGCCACAAGCCGGGAACCGCGCGATTGCCGGTCAGGCCGATCAGCCAGGTGACGAGGAAGGGCGTGAAGCCGCCCACCGCCGTGGCCAGGCTGTACGCCAGGCTGAACCCCGATGCCCGCACCTCGGCAGGGACGATCTCGGTCAGATAGACGATCATCGCCGAATTATAGCTGGCGTAGAGGGCGGACAGCCACAGTTCGACCGCGATCAGCCGCACGACGCTGGGCTCGGCGGTCAGCCACGCCATCGCCGGATAGGCGGTGAGCAGCATCAGCACGGTGCAAGCGATCAGGATCGGCTTGCGCCCGATGCGATCGGAGAGCGCCCCCATCAGCGGCAACCACAGCAGGTTCGACGCGCCGACCCCGGCCGTCACCCACAGATTGGCCTGTTCGGGCAGATGGAGCAGCTTGCCGAAGGTCGGCGTATAAGCGGTGATCATGTAGAAGCTGACGGTCGTCATCAGCACCAGGCCGAGGCCGGCGGCGACGATGCCGCGCGCCTGCCACAGCTGCCGCATGATCGTCGCGAGATCGGCCGGGGCGGCCCGCTTCTCGAACTCGTCGCTTTCGCGCAAATGGCGCCGCAGCACGAACAGCAAGGGCACCAGCAGGCAGCCGAGCGCCAGCGGCACCCGCCAGCCCCAGGCGGCGAGCTGTGTCGGCCCGAGCAGGGTGGACAGCGCCACGCCAACCAAAGCCGCGACGATCACCGCCACCTGCTGCGAGGCGGATTGCCAGGAGACGTAGAAGCCGGTGCGGCCGGGCGGCGCGATCTCGGCGAGATAGACCGAGACATTGCCCAGTTCGGCCCCGGCCGAGAAACCCTGGATCAGCCGACCCAGTAGCACGAGGACCGGCGCCAGCACGCCGATCATGGCATAGCCCGGCGTCACGGTCAGCGTGACGATGCCGACACTCATCAGAGCGAGGGTCAGCAGCAGGCCTGCGCGCCGGCCATGGCGATCGGTGAAGGCGCCGAGCACCAGCGCGCCCAATGGCCGCATCAGGAAACCGGCGCCGAAGGTGGCAAGCGACTTGAGCAGCGCGCTGGTGCCGTCGCCGGCCGGAAAGAAGGCCTGGCCGATGGCGGCGGCGAAATAGCCGAACACCATGAAATCATACATTTCGAGGAAGTTGCCGCTGGCGATGCGAACCACATCTCCGGCGGACACCGTCCGCTCGCTCTGCTTCTCAGGCGCCATACGCCACGCACGCTCCCTGCAAACGGCAACCCGATGCCGCGCCAACGCTGCTAGAGCCTTGCGCCGCGCTTTCCTAGAGCGCTGCCCGGCCGGCGCCCGTCAGCGAGCGCTCCGGACGGATCGCCTTCCCGTCGCGCCGGGTCGCGCCGGCGCGGCCGGCAAGCCTATGCGCCGTAGATGATGCGCACCTTCGCGGCCGCCTCGGCGGCAAGCCGGCGCGCCTCGTCGGTGCTGCCGGCGAGCGCGAGCGCGACCCCCATCCGGCGATAGGGCCGCGACGTCGGCTTGGCGAAGATGCGGACATCGGTCTCCCCGCCGGGGACGGCCAACGCATCCGCCAGCCCCTCATAAGCGAGCCCATCCGAGTCCCGATCCGCCAGAATGACGGCGGAGGCCGCAGCGCCGGCCATCCTGATGGCGGGGATCGGCAGGTTCAGGATCGCGCGGGCATGGAGATCGAACTGGCTCAGATTCTGCGAGATCAGCGTCACCATGCCGGTATCGTGCGGGCGCGGCGACAATTCGGAGAAGATCACCTCCTCGCCCTTCACGAAGAATTCGACCCCGAAAATGCCGTAGCCGCCGAGATCATCCACGACTGAGCGCGCCATGTGCTGCGCATCGTCGATCGCACTCTGCGACATCGCGGCCGGCTGCCAGGATTCCTGATAGTCGCCGCGCTCCTGCCGGTGGCCGATCGGCGGGCAGAAATGCACGCCGTCGCGGCTGCGGATGGTCAGCAGCGTGATCTCATAATCGAAGTCGATAAACTCCTCGACGATCACGCGGCGGCGATCGCCGCGCATGTTCGCGACCGCATAGGTCCAGGCCGCCTCCAGATCGGCGGCGGACCGCACCGTGCTCTGCCCCTTGCCGGACGAGGACATCACCGGCTTGATCACGCACGGGAAGCCGGTGAAGCCGGCCCCCTCGATCACCTCCTCGAGATTCTCGGCATAGCGATAGCGCGAGGTCCGCAGCCCGAGATCGACCGCCGCCACCTCCCGGATGCGATCGCGGTTCATCGTCATCATCGTCGCCCGCGCCGAAGGCACGACGGTGAAGCCCTCGGCTTCCACCTCGGCCAGCACCTCGGTGCGGATCGCCTCGACCTCGGGCACGATGAAATCCGGCCGGTGCTTCTCGATCGCGGCGCGCAGGCGATCGGCGTCGAGCATCGAGAAGACCTCGAAATCGTCCGACAGCTGCATTGCCGGGGCACCGGCATAGGCATCGCAGGCGACGACGTGACAGCCCAGCCGCTTGGCCGAGATGACGAACTCGCGCCCCAGTTCGCCCGATCCCAGGAGGAGGATCCTCGCGGTGAATGCCATGCCCATCATCTCCTGCGTCCATGCCGGCCAGAGCGCGTCCAGTGGCCAAAAGCGGCCGCCTTGTCCACGGCCGTCGATAGCGGAGAGCGCGAAAGCGCGTTGATCGCGGCGCGCTCAGCCGCCCAGTTCGGCCATGCGATCGTTGAGCTTGTTCACGAGGCCGACGATCTGCTCGCACTCCTCGGCGCTGAGCGCGCCGAACACGCTATCGATATATTCCAGCCGGGCGGCCTCCGCCGCCTTGACCACGACCATGCCCTCGGCCGTCAGCGTGATCCGCTTGGCGCGCCGATCGTCGGGATCGGGATCGCGACGCACCAGCCCATCGCGCTCCAGCCCGTCGATCGCCTCGGTCACGGTGCGCGGCGCGAAGCCGAACGAGGACGCCAGATCGATCGAGCGCGATGGCCCCTCCCGCGCGATATGCATCAGCATCTTGGCGCGCGAGAACGAGGCGCCCTGCGCGGTCATGATCCGATCGATCAGGCGATGCGAGCGCAGATAATAGTCGCGCAGCGTCTCGGCGACCCGGGTGCGACCATCCAGCGAAATATCTTGAGGGACCATAATAAGAGGGCTTGCCACATCATCTCTTATTGTGCAAGTGCGAGATGAAACGCTTCCCCGCGCGTAGGAACGAGTGCATGGCCGAGACGACCGATACCCAGCCACCGGCAGCGCAGGCGCCGCGCAAGAAGGGACTGAGCCCGCGGGTGAAATTCATCCTGCTGGCGCTGGTCATCGTCGTGGCGATCGCGATCGTGATCTGGTTCATCCATTACGAGACGCGCGGCAAATATTTCGAGGGCACCGATGACGCCTATATCGGCGCCGACGCGGTCACGGTGAGCCCCAAGATCTCGGGCTATGTCGAGCAGGTGTTCGTGCGCGACAACCAGGATGTGAAGGCCGGCGCCTCGCTCGTCCGTATCGATCCCCGCGATTACAAGGCGCAGACCGCGCAATATCAGGCCCAGATCGACGTCGCCCAGGCCAATGCCGACAATGTCCGCGCCGGCATCCGCGAGCAGGAGGCCGCGATCCAGCAGGCGCGCGCGCAGCTGGCATCGTCGCAGGCCGATGCCCGCTTCGCCGCCAGCCAGGTCGCCCGCTACACGCCGCTGGCCGAAAGCGGTGCCGAGACCCACGAGAAGCTGACCACGCTGCGCAATCAGGCGACCCAGGCCGCCGCGACCGCTGCCGCGCAGGCCGCCGCGCTCAGCGAGGCGGAGCGCCGCGTCGCCTCGCTCCAGGCGCAGGTCCGCCAGGCGCAGGCGCAGGGCGAGGCCGCGCAGGCCCAGCTCGCCGCCGCCGACGTCAATCTCGGATCGACCATCGTCAAGGCTTCGGTCGACGGCCGGGTCGGCGACAAGAGCGTGCGGGTCGGCCAATATGTCCAGTCCGGCACGCGGATGATGTCGGTGGTGCCGCTCGCCGCGATCTACGTGACCGCCAATTTCAAGGAAACGCAGGTCGGGCTGATGCGGCCGGGCCAGCCGGCCACGATCGAGGTCGATGCGCTGCCGGGCGTGGCGCTCAAGGGCCATGTCGAGAGCGTCTCGCCGGGCACCGGCGCGCAATTCTCGCTGCTGCCGCCGCAGAACGCGACCGGCAACTTCACCAAGATCGTCCAGCGCGTGCCGATCCGCATCGCGATCGATGCCGGGCCGGATGCCCGCAAGGTGCTCGTCCCCGGCCTGTCGGTGGACGTGACGGTCGACACGATCGGCGCCAGGGGCGCCCTCACCCGGATCAAGCAGCAGGAAGACACGCGGAGCCAGGACGGCCGATGACCGCCGACGCGCCCGCAACGGGCGGCGGGGGCACAGCCTCCGGCCAGCCCGCGGCACCGGCGCGCGCCGACGCCGCGGCATGGTTGGCGGTCGCCGCCGGCACGCTCGGCGCGCTGATGGCGACGCTCGACATCTCGATCGTCAACTCGTCGCTGCCCACCATCCAGGGCGAGATCGGCGCCAGCGGCACCGAGGGGACGTGGATCTCCACCGCCTATCTCGTCGCGGAAATCGTCATCATCCCGCTGTCGGGCTGGCTCGAGAAGGTGTTCGGCCTGCGCAGCTTCCTGCTGCTCGCCTGCACCCTGTTCGTCGGCTTCTCGATGCTCTGTGGCCTGTCCGATACGCTGCCGATGATGATCGTCGGCCGTGTCGGCCAGGGCTTCACCGGCGGCGCGCTGATCCCCACCGCGATGACCATCATCGCCACCCGGCTGCCGCGCGAGCAGCAGCCGATCGGCAATGCGATGTTCGGCTCCACCGCGATCCTCGGCCCGGTCATCGGCCCGGTGCTGGGCGGCTGGCTGACCGAGAATATCAGCTGGCATTATGCCTTCTTCATCAACCTGCCGGTCGGCATCGCGCTGATCACCCTGCTGCTCGTCGCCATGCCGCACGCCCGCCCCAATTGGGGGCTGGTCCGCCAGGCCGACTGGCTCGGCATCCTCGGCCTCGCCATGGGCCTGGGCGGCCTCACCGTCGTGCTGGAAGAGGGCGAGCGCGAACAATGGTTCGCATCGGCCGAGATACGCTGGCTGGCGCTGGTCTCGGCACTGGGCTTCATCTTCCTGTTCGCGGGGCAGTTCTTCGCCAGCAAGCCGGTGATCCGGCTGAAATTGCTGCTCGATCGCCAGTTCGGCGCGGTGGTGGTGCTGGTCACCGTGGTCGGCATGGTGATCTACGGCACCTCCTACACGATCCCGCAGTTCCTCTCGCAGATCACCGGCTATAATTCGCTGCAATCCGGCGAGATCGTGCTGCTCTCGGGCATCCCGATGATCCTGATGATGCCGTTCACGCCGTTCCTGATCCGCACCATCGACATCCGGCTGGCGGTGGGCTTCGGCATGATTCTGCTGGCGATCAGCGCCTATATGGAAACCGATCTCACCTCGCTGTCGGACGGCAGCACCTTCGTCGTGTCGCAGCTGATGCGCGGGGTCGGCACGCTGTTCTCGATGATGTTCATGAACCAGGCGGCGATCCGATCGGTCAGCCCGCAGCAGGCGAGCGACGCATCGGGGCTCTACAACACCGCCCGCAACCTCGGCGGCAGCCTCGCGCTCGCCGGCATCGCCGTGATCCAGGACCAGCGGACCTGGCTGCACAGCCGCCGCATCGAGGAGAGCCTGTCCGCCAATTCGGTCGCGGTGCAGGATTATATGAACGGGCAGGCCCAGTCGCTGGGCGGGATGGCGGCCACCTTCCGCTCGCTCGGCAACAATATCCAGACCCAGGCGCTGACCATGACCTATGCGGATCTGTTCTGGATCCTCACCGTCGGCATCGTCTGCGTCACCCCCCTCGTCCTGTTCCTGCGGCCGCTGCCCAAGAACGCCAAGCCCGTTGCGAGCCATTGATATGACGAAGCGTTCCGCCCTTTCCCTGTCGGCGATCCTGCTGCTGGCCGGCTGCACCGTCGGCCCGAACTATTCCGGGCCGCCGGTCGCCGCGCCGAACGCCGCCAAGGCCCCCGCCTTCGTCCGCGCGGGCGACGTGCCGGTGGCGGCGGAGCCTCCCGTCGCGCATTGGTGGGAGGCGCTCGGCGACCCGACCTTGTCCGCGCTGGAAAGCCGGACCCTGGCCGCCAACCCCGATCTCGCGGCGGCCGAGGCCCGCATCCGCCAGGCCCGCGCCAGCCTGCGGCAGGAAAAGGCCAATCTGCTGCCCAATGGCAGCGCGACCGCGGTCTATGCCCATGCCCATTTCCCCGGCCTCAACCTCGGCGATTCGGGTTCGGGCGACAGCAGCAACGGCGGCGGCAGCGACACCAGCGACATCAATCTCTACAATGTCGGCTTCGATGCGAGCTGGGAGGCCGATCTGTTCGGCGGCCAGCGCCGCGCCGTCGAAGCGGCGCGCGCCAACGCCGAAGCCGCCCAGGCCGACCTCGCCGATACCCAGGTCAGCCTCACCGCCGAGGTCGCCACTGCCTATGTCAATGTCCGGGACCGGCAGCGGCGGATCGCGCTCAACCGGCACTCGATCGCGATGCAGGAGCAGATGCTCGCGCTCACCCGGCAGCGTTATGCCGGCGGCACTGCCTCGCGGCTCGACGTCGAACGGCTGAGCCAGCAGCTCGACAGCACGCGCGCCGACGTGACCCCGCTCAGCGCCGAGCTCGAAGCCTATCTTGATGAACTGGCGACGCTGACCGGCGACGAGCCGGGCGCGCTCGACCAGACGATGGCGACCGTGCAGCCGATCATCCCGCTGCCGCCCGCACAGGTGGCGATCGGCAACCCCGCCGCGCTGATCGCGCATCGGCCCGACATCCGCGCCGCCGAACGCACGCTCGCCGCCGATACCGCCAAGATCGGGCAGGCCGATGCCGCGCGCTTCCCGAAGCTGTCCTTTATGGGGATCATCGGCATCGGCGGCACCTCGCCGTCGGACCTCACCCATCTCGACGATTTCACCGCCCTGCTCGCACCGCAGATTTCGTGGAGCTTCCTCGATTTTGGCCGCAACGCTGCCAAGGTGAAGCAGGCCGAGGGCGTGCGCGACGAAGCCGAGGCCAAATATCGCTCCGCCGTGCTCGCCGCGTTGCGCGACGCCGAGGATTCGCTGTCGCGCTTCCGCTACCGGCGGATCACGGTCGCCACGCTGGCCCGCGCCAAGGCCTCGGCAGACGCGGCCGCCGACCTTTCCCGCCAGCGTTATGCGGCGGGCACCTCAACGCTGATCGACCTGCTCGACGCGCAGCGCCAGCAGATCGAGGCGGAGCAGAATCTGTCGATCGCGCAAGCCGGCCTGATCAGCGATTTCGTCGCGATCCAGAAGGCGCTGGGCCTCGGCTGGCAGGCCGGCGGCGCAGCCCCTGCTGCTGCGACTACCACGTCGCGCTGATCAGGGCCGTTCGTCGATCCGCTCGACGGACACCGACTGCGCGATCAGTTCGGCGATGCCGAACACCGTCAGGAAGCTGATGTCGGTGGCGTCGCGGCCGACGCCGATCCGGACGATGCCGTCACAGGATGCGAGGCCGGTCGGATCGACCAGATGCCAGCCGCCGTCGAGCCACACCTCGACCACCGCATGGAAATCCTGCGGTTCCAGCTGCCAGGCATAGGCCGCCACCATCCGCGCCGGGATTTCGGCGGCGCGGGTCATCGCGATCATCAGATGCGCGAAATCGCGGCACACGCCCTGCCGGCTGATGAACACGTCGGTCGCGGTGGTCGTGGCATCGCTGGTGCCGGGCACATAAGCGAGATGGCCGCGGATCCATTCGGCGATGGCATGGACCTTCGCGCCGCCCTGAAGCCCGCCAAATTCCTGCCCGACCAGCTCGGCGAACTTGTCCGCCTCGCAATAGCGACTGGGAAACAGATAGGGCACGACCAGCGCCGGGAGCAGCTGCAGATCGTCGGCCGCGAGCCCCTCCAGCGTCCCGGCCGGGCGATCGACATCGACGATGGCGGTATAACGGGCGGTGACGCGCCCGAAGCCGCGCGTCCACGTCCGCCGGCCGAGGCTCTCGTCAGCGGCGATCGGGGTCATCGGCTCGACGCCGGACACCCGCAGCAAATCCTCGATCAGAATCTGATCGTGCATCTGGGCGACTTCGAGGGCCATCAGCAGATCGGCCGAATGGGGCAGGTTATAATCGAGCGTCGCGTCTATCGACAGGCGCATGGTGTATCCGTTCACACGAGGAATTTATACGGGAAGACTGATACGGGAAGGCTACGCAGGAAGATGGCCGAACCACCGGATAGGCCCGCTGTTCCCACCCGATGCAGTCTATCCGTCCGGCCCGGATTGTCGATGCGCGGCGTGCCTAACGCGCGATCGGCTGCCGATCGCCAACCGGATCAGGATCGCCCCGGTTTCGGGCGAGACAGCCGCCGGGCATTGCCCGTCGCCTGGCGATGGATCGGCGCCAGCGCCTTGCCGCTCGCCGAGATCGCCCGATCGGCCATGCGATGGCCATGGCGTGCGAGCGTCTCGATCTCGGTCGCCGTCGGCACCCGGCCGGACATCGCCATCCCCGCCAGCTGCCGCCACGCGGCGAAGGCTTCGCCCTGCAGCGCCACCATGTCGCCGAACGCCGCCATGCCCGCCAGCGAAAAGGCTTCGATCTTTTCGGGCAGCATCCGGGCCAACTCCCGCTGATCGGCACCATTGGCCCCCTGTGTCGAGGCCATGATCGTCCTGGTGCGGCTGCCGATCACCACCTGCGATGCCTGCGCCATCTCGGCGAAGCGAAAGCCCGTCTGGGCGATCGCGGCACTGCTCCGCATCCAACCGCTCCACAGCTCGAAAGGGGAGAAAAACATCCGCCGGCTCCTCCTGGACCCGACGCGATGTCGGAAGCGGGGGAAACGAGCGGGAGGCACAATATGTCCCGCCCGAAACGGGCCTAACTTGAACGATGAGCGTTGTTGGTCGCATCGGGAGGCGTGTCTCCCTTCGGAGAGCGACGATGAAGGACAGCAAAATCCACGACCAGGCCTCCCACGTCGCCAACGCGGCAGGCGAGGTGATGATGGACGGCCCCGACGGAGTCGCCGTTTCGATGACCCCGGAAGCCGCCAGCCTGACCGGCGCTCGCCTGATCGACAATGCGGCGGAAGCGAAGGGCAAGGAGGCTCTGGAGGTCGACCGGCGCGAGCGTCGGACCAAGGCGAGATAAGGCCGGGGCGGCTACCGGCCGCTCATTCCGTCAGGAAGGCTTCGGCGATCAGCGCCGCCTCCGGGGAGATCGCATGGCCGAGACCCTCGCATATGTGGAGGCGGACATCCGCCCCCGCATCGCGCAGCAGGACGGCCGCCCGCTCGCTCTCCGCAACCGGGATGACCGGATCGTTGCGGCCATGGATGAGGGCGAACCGGGTCGCCGGCGGCGACGCGAAAGGCAGCGGCGAGGCCAGCCTTCCGGAAAAGGCGACGACGGCCTTCACCGGCCACCGCCCGGACACCGCCGCATCGAGCGCCATGATGCTGCCCTGCGAAAAGCCGACCAGCGTCACCCGATCGAGCCGATCCTCGAAGCCATGATCGGCAACATGGCGCGCCAGCACGCGATCAAAGGCCTCACGGGCTGCGACGATCCGTTCGGCACGGTTGGCATCGGTGACGTTCCGCACGCTGAACCATTGCCGCCCCGATGGTGCCTGGTCGAAGGCAAAGGGGCCGTCGGGCGCGGCGAACGCGGTATCCGGCAGGCGATCCTGCCAGTGCGTGGCCAGCCCGGCAATATCCGCCCCCCGGCTGCCGACGCCATGAAGCAGGATGACCAGCGCCCCGGTCATGCGGGCTCTCCCGGATGGCCTGCCAGCCGGGCGGCGGCGGCATCGAGGCCCGGCAGATCGGGGCCGAGCGGCACGATCCCCGCCGGATTCAGCGCCTTGATCGAGTAATAGCCCCGCTTGATGTGATCGATGCTGACCGTGTCGCGGATACCCGGGATCGCCAGCACCCGCGCCATATAGGCGCTCAGTGCCGGATAATCGGCGATGCGCCGCAGATTGCATTTGAACAGCCCGAAATAGGCCGCATCGAATCGCACCAGCGTCACGAACAGGCGAATATCGGCTTCGGTAAAGCGATCGCCGAACAGGAAGGGCGCACCGCCCGCCAACCGTGCTTCCGCCGCGTCCAGCATCCCGAACACATCGCGGAACGCCTCCTCATAGGCGATCTGCGTCGTGGCGAAGCCGGTGCGGTACACGCCGTTGTTGAGGCGCCGATAGAGATCGGCATTGAACGCATCAATGTCGGCACCGAGATCATCGGGACGGAGATCGACATCGGCGGTCGCGAGATCGCCGAATCCCGTATCGAACATGCGCACGATATCCGCCGATTCATTGTTCACGAGGCGATCCGTCCGCTTGTCCCACAGCACCGGCACCGTCGCGCGGCCTGTATAGGCGGGATCGGCGCGGGTGTAGAGTTGGTGCATGTACCGCGCACCGTGCAACGGATCGCGATCCGCCCCCGGATCATCGCCGAAATGCCAGCCCTCGTCGGTCAGGGCCGGCTCGACCACCGAGACGGAGACGATGGCGTCGAGCCCCTTCAGCCGGCGGGCGATCAGCGTGCGCGACGCCCACGGACAGATCAGCGCGACATAGAGATGATAGCGGCCGGCCTCGGCCCGGAAACCGCCATCGCCGGTCGGCCCTGCCCGTCCGTCGGGCGTCACCCAATGGCGGAAGCCCGAATCCTGGCGAACGAAACCGCCTTTCTCGTCGGTCGCCTGTACGGGCTGCCAGTCCGCCGTCCATTGGCCGTTCACCAGCATGGTCGCTCTCTCTTATTGCTGCGCGTTGATGACGATATCGATGCGGACATTGGCGGCGACAGCCTCGGTGCCGGCGAACTGCCCCTGACCGACCCCGAACCAGCGCCGGTCGATCGTCAGGCTGCCCTGCATGTGCGCCTGCTTCCCGGTGATCGCCAGCTGGAAGGGCATGCTCACCGCACGGGCCGTGCCCCGGATGGCGAGCGTGTCGACCGCAAGATAGCGCCCAGTGGAGGATCATCGCCACTGCCGAATAGCGATGGTGCGGCCGTGATGCGGTGCCGGTCATGGTCATCGAAAACCCTTTCGGATGGTCACGTCGGCAGCCGGGCCGCGCCCTTGAGGCCCAAGGTGCGGCCCGGATCGGTCACTTGGCTTTTTCGAACGCGGCCGTGATCCGGATCCTCACCTCGTCGCTGACGAAGGGGACATATTTGGTGATGCCGAAATCGGAACGCTTCAGCGTGGCGGTGGCGCTGAAACCCACCGTATAGGCCTTGTCGAGCGGGTTCACGCCGGCACCGCCAAAGGCGGCGTCCAGAACCAGCGGCCTGCTGACGCCGTGCATCGTGATCGTGCCCACGATACGCGCCGTGCGCGTGCCGGTCTGCACCACCTTCTGCGAAACGAAGCGGATGGTGGGATATTTCGCGCCGTCGAACCACTCGGCGCCCTTCAGCTCCCCGTCGAGCGTCGCGTTGGTGGTCGAGATCGCATCGACCGGCAGCGATATGTCGAGCCTGGTCGCCGCGATCGCCTTGGGATCGAGAGTGAGCGAGCCGGTCGCACCGGGCAACACGCCGAAGAAGTCATTGAACCCGAAATGGTTGACGGTGAATTCGGCGAGCGTGTGGTGCGATTCGACGGCATAGGTGCCGGCCTGAACGCTCTGCGGAGCGATCGGCGCGGTGCCGGCGGTGGCGGCGAACGAAGCGGCGCAGGCCAGGGCCAGCGCGGAAAAACGAATCGACTTCATGGCAAGACCTCTGCTGAAGAGCACGATCCGCCGGATCGTGGGATGGAATGCAGGCCACGGACACCGGATCGACATGCCGTCCGATCCGGCCCGCCCCCCTATGCGGCCACCATCGATCTTCGATAATACGGCCTTCTATCGAAGATCCTTCAACTCCAGGTTGCAGATACTGTCACCAACCGACCGCGAGGGCCGGCATCCGTTCGGCGAGGAAATCGATCCACGCCCGCGTTTTGGCAGCGGGCCGGCGAGTGGGGTGCGTCACCGCATAGATGGCGCCGAGATCGAGCAGCGCCATGCCGAAATCCAGTTCGACCAATTCGCCCGCCGCGATGAACGTCGCCGCCATGAAGCGGGGCGCGTAGACGATGCCGTGCCCGGCACGGGCGGCGTTGACGAGCGCTTCCCCATTATTGGCCTGAAGGCTGCCCCGGATGGGAACGCGGGTGCCGCCGTCCGCGCCGAACGCCCAGCTGCTGCCCCCCACCAACGGCGCGAGCGTGTAGCCGAGGCAATTGTGCAGGCCGAGATCCTCCACGGTGCGCGGCGTGCCCCGCCGCGCCAGATAGTCCGGTGCGGCGCAGATGGTGAGCCGCACCTTGGCCAGCTTGCGCGCGATCAGGCTGCTGTCGGCCAAGCGCCCGATGCGGATCGCCACATCCCACCGCTCTTCGAGCAGATCGACATAGCGATCGTTGAGCCCGAGTTCGATCGTCACGCCCGGCTGGCGGGCACCGAATTCCGCCACGAGCGCGGCCAGATGCATGACGCCGAACGTGGCCGGGGCGCTGACCCGCAACAGCCCCTCGATCGCGATCGCGCGGGACGAGGCTTCATTCTCCGCCTCGCGCAGATCGACCATGATCCTCTCGGCCTTGTCGAGATAGCCGGCGCCCGCCTCCGTCAGCGACAGGCGCCGAGTCGTCCGGTGGACCAGCGTCGCGCCCAGCCGGCCTTCGAGCGAATCGAGATGCTTGGCGGCCATGGCGGCCGACATGCCCATGCTGCGCGCCGCCGCCGAAAGGCTGCCGAGACGCATCGCCAGCACGAACACCTCGATGCCGGTCATTCGATCCGCCATGATTTCCTACCCTGATTGAAGCGCAGTCATCTTGGCGCGTCATTATCACGATGAAACGGCGGCGCCATAAGAGGCCGAACGGGATCTGCCATGCGACGCCAGCCAGACTATTTCGTCCCCCATGGCGGCCGCCGCTGGTTCTTCACGGACAATGCGCTGCGATACGATGCGCCCCGCCCCGGCGGGCGGGCTATCCCATCCGCATGGCCGCCGGTGTCACAAAATGGTCACTCCCGATTGCTCCACTGACATTCAGGTGAGACTTGTATTGGTGCAGTCCGCCCTGCCCATGGTAGGCGAGGCGGCATGACCGGTATGCGTTCGCTTGCTCACCCCTCCGTTCCCGCGATCGATCGCGTTCCCCTGCTGCCGGGGCGATGGATCGGCGCCGCCGTCGCGGCCTCGCTTCTGGCCACCACGATCCTGCTTCTGCATGTCGGGCTTCGCATAGCCGCGAGCCCGGCGCTGGTCGCGCTGATGGCTTGGGCGGTCGGTGCCGTCATCGCCTGCTACCTGCTGCGCGCACCGGCCACGCCCGCGCAGCGAATCGCCCGCGATGCGATCGAAGGCATTTCCCTATTTGGCCTGTTCAGCCTGCTCGGCGCCATCGCCAGCTATCCGCTGGCCGCCGGCCATCATGCGCTGGTGGATTCCGAACTCGAGCGAATCGATCTCGGGCTGCATTTCCACTGGGTCAGCTGGTACGAAATCGTGGCGGGCGATCCCCTGCTGCAGGCGATTGAACGGGTGGCCTATCTGAGCATCTTCGTGACGCCCGCCATCATCATCTGCCATTTCGCCTGGGCCGGCAGGCGGGCGGAGATTCGCCGGTTCATCGCGACATTCTGGGTGGCCGCCGTCATGACCCTGGCGCTGTTCCCGCTGTTCCCGGCCGCCGGGCCGCTGGCGACGCTCTGGCACGGGTCCACGCCCTATATGCCGCTGAGCGCGCTCTATCAGGAGCAGGTCATTCTCGCGCTGCGCGATCATGCCATCCAGTCGATCGATCTCGGCGCGCTGCATGGGCTGGTCTGCGCCCCGAGCTTCCACGCCGCGAGCGCGGTCATCTATATCGTGACCGCTTCCCGCATCGCCGCCCTGCGCTGGCCGATCATCGCTCTCAACATCACCATGCTGCTCGCGACGCCGGTGGAAGGCACGCATTATTTCACCGATATCCTGAGCGGTGCCGCCGTGGCCTGCATCGCGATCTGGCTGACCAGGCTGCTGGTCGCACGATCGGCCTCCCCCCTCATGGGATGGGATGCCCGCTTCGAACAGCCGCTGACGGCCGCCGAATAACCGGCCGCGGCGCAGCGCGGACGGCGCTGTCCGCAGCCGCCTTGCCGTTGGGACGATAGAGCGCGCGACGGCTGCGCGATGGCTCCCTCCGGCGGGGCCGATGCCATAGGATAACCAGGGTGCCGCGATGACGAGGGCGGCGCAGCGCTTCCAGACCGTCCGCAGGCCATCTCGGCGCATGTCTGCACGGCTGTCTGCACGGGACGATCCTGCACCGACGGTGCCATCGCCGGCAGCTCTGCTATCGTCCAGCCGCAGACAGCATGAAGGGGGCGCTGGATCACCAGCGCCCCCTTCATTGCTTGGCCACGCATCCGCACCGGGCAACCGCCAAGCGGCGGTGCCCGGCGCGTGATCCCGGCTACATCTGGCGCATCGCCTGCGGGGTCATCGGCATCATATTGTTGTCGAGGTGATACATCACCCAGATCGAGCCGATGATGGTGATCCCCACGATGATCGCGGTGAAGAGGAAGGCCAGCAGCGTCCAGCCGCCCTCCGCTCGCGAATCCACGTTCAGGAAGCAGACGACATGGACTCCGATCTGGGCCAGCGCGAAGGCGAAGATGGTCAGCGCCGTCGCCTGCGGATTGTGGAGCGCACCGGACATCACCAGCCAGAACGGGATGACCGTCATGATGATCGAGAGGACCGATCCGGTCACGAAGCTGCGCTTGCTGCCGTGACTTTGTGCGGGGGTGCCGCCGGGGACATGGCCCCCGGCATGGGGCGTGGGGGTGTGGGAGATGCTCAACGGAGGACTCCAAACAGATAGACTGTGGTGAAAACGCCGATCCAGATGATGTCCAGGAAGTGCCAGAACATCGAAAGGCACATGAGCCGGCGCCTGGTCTCGGTGGTCAGTCCACGCGTCCCGATCTGCACCAGCATCGTCACCAGCCAGATCAGGCCGAAGGTGACGTGCAGGCCGTGGGTCGCCACCAGGGTGAAGAAGCTCGACAGGAAGCCGCTGCGCTGGGGCGTAGCGCCGTCCGCGATCAGGCTGGAGAATTCGTGCAGCTCCACCCCGATGAAGGCGGCGCCGAGCAGACCGGTGATGATCAGCCACAGCTTCAGGCTGCCGACCTTGCCGGCGTCCATCGCCTGCATCCCCGCCCCGAAGGTGATCGAGGAGACCAGCAGGAAAGCGGTGTTCAGCGCCACCAGCGGCAGATCGAAGATCTGCTGCGGTGCCGGCCCGCCGGCATAATTCCGGCTGAGCACGCCATAGACCGAGAAGAGCGAGGCGAAGATGAGCGCATCGCTCATCAGGTAGATCCAGAAGCCGAGCATGGTCGGGCTCTCGCCATGGCCATGCTCGTCTTCGGGAAGGTGATAGACGCGCGGGGCGCCCTTGTTCAGCACATGATCGGACATATCAGACCCCTGCGGCAAGCGTGAGCGTGCGCTTGTCTTCGGTGGCAGCCACCTCGGTGGCCGGGATGGAATAGTCGCGCTTGGTGTTGAAGCTGTGGACGATCGTCACCAGCACGATGCCGGCGAAGCTGATCGCGCCCAGCCACCAGATGTACCACACCATGCCGAAGCCGAGCGTGAGCGAGAGAGCCGAGATGATCACGCCGGCACCCGTGTTGCGCGGCATGTGGATGGGCCGGAAGCCCTCCGTCGGCCGCACATAATCATGCGCCTTCATGTCGTGCCAGGCATCGAGATCGTGGACGATCGGCGTCGCCGCGAAATTATAGGCGGGCGGCGGCGACGAGGTGGACCATTCCAGCGTGCGGCCACCCCAAGGATCGCCGGTGAGGTCGCGCGTCCTGTTCCGCTTCACGATGCCCATGACGATGCTCATCACGAAGCCGAGGATGCCGATCAGGATGATCGCCACGCCGATCAACGCGACGATGAAATAAGGCTGAAGCGAGAGATCATCGAGATGATGGACCCGGCGGGTGACGCCCATCAGGCCGACGATGTAGATCGGCGTCCAGGCGACCCAATAGCCGATCACCCAGCCCCAGAAGGCGACCTTGCCCCAGAACTCGTCCATCTTGAAGCCGAAGGCCTTGGGGAACCAGTAGGTCATGCCGGCGAACAGCGCGAACACGACGCCGCCGATGATGACGTTATGGAAGTGGGCGACCAGGAACAGCGAATTGTGGAGCACAAAATCGGCGGCGGGCACCGCCATCAGCACGCCGGTCATGCCGCCCACCACGAAGGTGAGCATGAAGGCGATCACCCACATCATCGGCAGTTCGAAGCGGATTTCACCGCGATACAAAGTGAACAGCCAGTTGAAGATCTTGGCGCCGGTCGGGATGGCGATGATCATCGTCGCGATGCCGAAGAAGGCGTTGACGTTTGCGCCCGACCCCATCGTGAAGAAGTGATGCAGCCAGACGATATAGGACAGGATGGTGATGACGACGGTCGCGTAGACCATAGAGGAGTAACCGAAGAGGCGCTTGCCGGTGAAGGTGGAGGTGATTTCGGAATAGATGCCGAACGCCGGCAGGACGAGGACATACACTTCCGGGTGACCCCAGATCCACACCATGTTCCAGTACATCATCGGGCTGCCGCCATGATCGTTGGTGAAGAAGGCGGTGCCGGCATAGCGATCGAGAAGCAGCAGGAAGAAGGCGGCGGTGAGGGCGGGGAAGATGGCTATGACGAGGACGTTGCTGCACAGCGCCGTCCAGGTGAACACCGGCATCTTCATCAGGGTCATGCCGGGCGCGCGCATCTTGATGATGGTCGCGACCATGTTGATGGCGGACAGGGTGGTGCCGACGCCCGCTATTTCGAGCGACCAGAGATAATAATCGACGCCGCTGTCCGGGCTGTAGGGCAGTTCCGCCAGCGGTGCGTAGGACAGCCATCCGGTGCGGGCGAACTCGCCGACGAACAGCGAGATCATCACCAGCACCGCACCCGCAACCGTCAGCCAGAAGCTGAGATTGTTGAGGTAGGGGAAGGCGACGTCGCGGGCTCCGATCTGGAGCGGCATCACGAAATTGACGATGCCCACCACCAGCGGAATCGCCACGAAGAAGATCATGATCGTGCCGTGCGCGGTGAACAGCTGGTCATAATGTTCGGAGGGCAGGAAGCCCTGGTTGGAGCCGAAGGCGATCGCCTGCTGGGCACGCATCAGGATGGCATCGGCGAAGCCGCGCAGCAGCATGATGATGCCGAGCACGATATACATGATGCCGATCTTCTTGTGATCGACGCTGGTGAACCAGTCGCGCCACAACGGGCCCCAGAGCCGGAAGTAGGTGATCGTGGCGAGGACGACGACGCCGATCAGGGCGACGCCGATGAACGTGCCGATGAGTATGGGTACGTGGAGCGGCAGGGCATCGAGCGTCAATCGCCCGAATAGCGGCCCGAATAAGCTGTGATTTGGCATGATGGCCCCTGGGTCAGATCCGTGCGGCGCGCGGGGCGCCGGGGACGGGGAGGGAAATGGCTGTCGTGGTGCCGGGCTTGGCAGGGCCGCGCGCGGGAAGTCCGGCGTCCCGCTGTTCAGGCGTCACGGCGGCGGCAGGCGTGGCATTGGTCGGCGCGCCCATCGACATGGTGGCCGGCGAAGACGGGGCGCCATCGATGGCGAATGGCCCGCCATGATCGGCGTCGAGCGCACGGTCCTTGCGCATGATATCGGCGGTGCAGACGCTTCCCGGTGCGACGCAGCGGTTCAGCGCCTGATAGAAGAGGTTCGTCGACACTGACGAGAAATGCATCACCGGCGCCTTCTCGCTCGGCTTTTCCAGCGTGAGATAGGAGCCCGTCGACAGGGCGTTCGGCGATGCCTTCACCTGCGCGACCCAGCGGTCGAAGCCGGCCCGATCGACGCCGTGCAACTGGAAACGCATGTCGGAGAAGCCGCGGCCGGTATAATTGCCGGAATAACCCCAGCTGTCGCCGGGCTTGTTGAGAACGGCGTGCAGCATCGATTGCATGCCGGGCATCGCGTAGATCATGCCCGCCAATGTCGGGGCGTAGAAGGTGTTCATCTGGCTGGTCGAGGTGATCGAGAATCGCACCGGCACATCGACCGGCAGGTCGAGCTCGTTGACGGTGGCGATCCCCTGTTTGGGATAGATGAACAGCCACTTCCAATCCATCGCGACGACCTGGATGTCGAGCGGCTCGGTGCCGGGGGGGATGGGCCTGCCCGGCGCGATGCGATCGAGCGGGCGGAACGGATCGAGCGTGTGGGTGGTGATCCAGGTGATCACGCCCAGGCAGAAGATGATGAGCAGCGGGATCGACCAGACCACGACTTCGATGCGGGTCGAATGATCGAAGGTCGGATCGTAGGTCTCGGGCGCGCGGCCCTTTCGATAGCGCCACGCAAATATGATGGTGAGCGCCATTACCGGGATGATGACGAGGAGCATCATGGCAAGCGCAATCAGGATGAGATTGCGCTCCTGCATCGCGATGTCCCCTGTCGGGTTCATCACCACCATGTTGCAGCCGCCGAGAAGGCCGGGTGCGGCCAGGGCGAAAAGCCGGCGCGAGCGCCGAAGGATGGGGGATCTGCTGGTCATATCCGTGCCTACGCCCAGCCCGGAGAAAGTCGCTTTGATCGCGGTCAAAGCGCAGCCCGCCACGGCATGAGAATGGCCGGCCGCCGGGTTTCCACGGATCGGATCGGTGTTGCGGTCGATCATCGCCCGCCAAACTCGCCGACGGAGGGGGCTACGGCACAAGATCGTCCACCGGTTCGCGGTGGGGAAAACCGATCGGGGGAAGAGGGTATCGCGATGTCCGTCCGCCGATGCGGGCCATGTTTCCAGGGGGCGCCTGTGTTCCGCGCACTGACGACGATACTGCAATCCACCACCATGCCATCGCCGGTCTGCGTCCTCTGTCAGGTCCGCGGCGAATCGATCTGCGGCAGCCTGGACGACAGCGAGTTGGGGCAGCTCCACGCGATCGGGCGGCGCCAGCACATACAGGCGGGCGAAACCGTCATCTGGGCCGGAGAAGAAAGCCCGAATTGCGCGAACATCCTCTCGGGGGTGTTCAAGCTGAGCGCGCTCACCATCGATGGCCGCGAGCAGATTGTCGGCCTGCTCCATCCCGCCGATTTCATCGGGCACCCTTATGCATCGGAGGCCGAGTTCACCGTCACCGCGCTGAGCGAGTGCGAGATCTGCCTGTTCCCGACGGCTGCGTTCGTGGAGATACTCGAAAGCCATCCCCCCTTCGCCCTCGCCCTGCTGAAACGCTCGTTCGAGACGCTCGACGCGGCGCGTCGCCGGATCCTGTTGTTCGGCAGGCAGAGCGCGGAAGAACGGGTCGCCGGTTTCCTGCTCGAAATGGCCGGCCGCCCGGGGGCTTCGCGGGCAACCAATGGCGGGCCGGTGACGTTCGAGCTGCCGCTGTCGCGGGGGGGGATCGCCGATGTGCTGGGGCTGACGATCGAGACGGTCAGCCGGCAGATGACGAAGCTGCGGATGGCCGGAACCATCGCCCTGCCGGGGGGCCGTCTCGTCACCGTATTGAACCGCAACGCGCTCGAACGGCACGCCGGCAAGATCTGAACGGGGCCGTTGCCAACCGGTGCCGTCCGGAGCCGTCCGGTCGTCAGGGCCGGCAATGCTGCATCAGGCTGCCATGCAACAAGGCCCGGGCCGCGGGCGTCAGCCGGCTCGCGGAGAAATGCAGGATGGCCAGCTCCACGAACGCCATGTCGGCGCGGCAGCCATCGAAAAAGCCGCGCAGCATATATCCCAGCATCCCGATCGCGGACGCGGCCATGTCCGGCCCGAACATGGCCGCGAGATCCTGCGCTTCGACCACGCGGGAGGCGCCCCGATAGCGGATATGATCCATCGTCTTGGCCTCCAGCAGATAGAGCGCCGAGCGATCGAAGAGGCTGTGCAGCAGCGCGCGCTCCCGCGCCTCGTGCAGGGGCAGGCGATATTCCAGCTCGGTGCGCAGCCGAAGCGTCTCGTCCGCTGCCGGAAGGGATGGCAAGGCATCCGCCACCCCCTCCAGCTCGGCGCAGAGCCGCCCGAGTTCGGTATGATCGGCGATCAGGGCGACGAGATCGATCTCATCGATCATGTGCCATCTGCCGTTGCCGAGGCGGCGCATCGCGCTGGTCTCCGTCAAAAGCGCATACCGATGCCGACACCCGGGACCAGCGGATCCAGGCGGACATGCTCGCGATTGACGAGCGAACCGGTGGTGAGCTTCGCGGTGCTGTCGATATCGAGATATTTGAGATCGAAGTTCACGAAGACGCGCCGCGTGATATCGACATCGACACCGGCCTGAAGCGCGTAGCCGACGCTGTCGCTCATGCCGAACTTGGTCTTGCCGATCGCCGCCTGAAGCCCGTCGCTGGCCTTTTCGGAATAGAAGATCGTGTAGTTCACGCCGACGCCTACATAGGGCCGGATATGGCCGTCGGGCAGGAAGTGATATTGCAGGGTCAGCGTCGGCGGGAGAACCCAGGTGTGGCCGGCCTTGCCGAGGCTGTCGAGCGAGCCGCGCCCGGAGACGTCATGCTTGGTGGTGCCGAGGATCAGTTCGGCGCCGATATGCTTGGTCGCCATGTAGGTGAAATCGAGCTCGGGCGCCCAGCTGTTGCTGACCGCGGTATTCGCGGTGGGGAACGTTGGTTCGATCGGGCCGGTATGTTCCGTCGGCGTGACGCGGATCGCGCGGAGACGAACGATCCAGTGCTGGAAGTCGTCGCTCGACCGGGTCGGGGCCTGGCCTTCGGTCTGGGCGTAGGCGGGGGCAGTCATCGCGCCGATGGCGATGCCGAGCGCGGCAAGCAAAGCTTTGTTCATGAGAATCTCCATTGCGTAACGGAGACTCGCTAGATTTACCCGGCGGTGTTGAAATTGACGGCGCGCAAAACTGCGTCGGCGACCGGATTTTTCTCCTGCTTGCCGGCAGCCCGGCAGTCGCGACCGTGGGCGCCCGGCCGTCCCGCCCACCCCATGCGGACGAAATCCGTGCCGATCGCACCCGATGGGTCGCCGTAGCGAGGGATCCTGCCGCGAAAAAACAGATAGACGGCCATCAGGGGGGCGGGCCCCGCCCGCCCGCGCCGCAACCGTTACGGGGTGACCTGTACCCGCAACACCGCCCCCGAACTGGGCAGGTTCAGCCCATAATCCGTCTCGTCGCCATTCCAGATACGGCTGGCGTGCCAATTCTGCTGGGCGTCGAACGTGCCTTCCTCGACCCGTTCGACTTCCTGTAGCGTGGTGCCGCTGCCGGCAGGCAGGAAGCTCACGCGGATGTCGCGCCCCGCCACCAGGAAATGGGTGGCGTCGAGCCTCGCGACCACCGCCCGCCCGGCGCCGTCCGCGTCCACCGGCGCCGAGGAGGGATCGCCCTGCCCCCAATGCGCGCCGAAGCTGCCACGGACGCGCCAGCCCCCGAAATCATGGGTCGGCGAGGGGATGCCCGGTTCCTGCAACAAGGCCGCGACATCGCCCTGCGCGGCGCGTTCGACCAGCACCGGCAGCAACGGCGACAGCATCGCATTGTCCGCACCATGCGCAGCCAGCGCGGCGTCATGGGTGTCGTCGTCGATCCCGAAGACCGATGCGCCGATGCCGCCGCGGGCCAGCAGATCATAGGTCCACCGCGTCGATGCCAGGGTGACGCCGCTTTCGGACAGCCAGGGGGCATTGTCCGGCCGCTGATAGGGGAGGACTCCGGCGTGGAATTCGGCGAGATTGCCCGTGTAGCTGTCCGTACCGATGACATTGATCGCCGGGCTCTGGCTCTTCCAGATATCCAGCACATTGGCGGTGGCGCCACCGCTCGGATATTCGGCGCCCGGCTGGGTCAGCCCGCGATAGCGCATCCAGGCATTGACGTAGAGCGGCAGGCCGTAAGTCGCCTTGCCGGCCTCCGCCACGGTGTTGATGTAGCGCGAGACGGCCCAGGCGCTGAACGCTTCGGGGGCAGTGGCGCCGAACACCTTATCCCAGCTGCCGGGCGCATCATGCCCGCTGGCCTTGAGCACATCGGCGGGCACCGGCGCGGCGAAGGCGGCGTCGGCGGCAGGGCTGTGATCGCGGGCGGTGCCGATCAGGCCGGGCTCATTCTCGACCTGCACGAGGATGACGGTATGCCGATCGCCGTCGACGGACTTCAGATGCGCCATCAGGGCGCCGAATGCCGCCCTGTCCCGCGCCATCGTCGCCATCCCGAAGGGCGACATGCCATCGAGCTGGTGATGGTCGGCATCCTCCAGGCGCGGATAGGTCGTCGTGTCGCGCTTCATCCAGAGCGGCACATAATGGCCGGCCCCGTTCTTCCATGTGCCGAACCAGAGCAAAGCAAGCCGGACATGGTGCGCACGCGCGCCGTCGATCAGCGCATCGACCGCCGAGAAATCGAACTGGTCGGGGCTCGGCTCCATCGTCTCCCAATAGACCGGGGCCTGCACCGTGTTGACGTGCAGTTGCTCGGCCACCTTCCAGAAGGTCGGCAGCGCGGCCGGCCAGGCGCTCGAATTATGCATCTGCGCCGCCAGCACGAAGAAGGGGCGGCCATCGACATCCAGCCGGTAATGGCCGTTGCCGCCCTCGATTTTCGGCATCGGAGACGGCGTCGCCGCAGCCACCGCCGTGCTGGCGAGAAGGCCGAGGGCTGCGATCATGGCGCGGGTGCGGTTCATGCGAAGAGGATTCCTTGGACAAAAGCATCGTCGGCGAGGAGCGGTGCTGCCGTCGCGTCCGATCGACCGCGAGCCCACCATGCGATTGCCACGGGAGAGCCGGCGGTCAATGTCATCAGCGGCACTCTTCCTCGCTTCGAACCGCCATCCTGCCGCGAAGATCAGGCAGTGTCTACTATATACGATATTTCCGGATGGCCGGCGGGCGATCAGGAACCGGGCGCCCCGTCCCGGTCGCTTTCACTTGGCGGCTGGCGGGGCCGGACGTGGTGGCACTCCGGCGAAGGTCACGAGGCTCTCCGCGCCGGCGGGAGCGAGCGCCGATACGCCGAAGAAATGGTCGTCGATGTTGATGTGGGCGAGATCGAGCGATGTGGCGGAGGCCGCGACGTCGCGATAGTCGGTCCAGGCGAAGCCGTCGGCGCGGCGCCAGCGAATGCGGTATCCCGCGGCGCCGGGCACCGCCTGCCAGGCGACATGGGTATCATCGCTGAGCGCGCCCGCGATCGAAACCCCGGCCGGGGCCGCCGGCGCACTCGCCAGTTCGCGCAGCGCGGCAATATTGAGCGCCGTCACCCGCGCCAGATAGGGGAAATCCACGAAGGCGATCGTGTCGCCATATTGGCGGCCGTTTTCGGAACGGACGGTCTGATGCTGGCGATCATAATTCTCGGTCGCTTCGGTGAACCGCACCGCCGGATAGCCCGCCTCCAGAAAGGGCATGTGATCGCCGCCCCGCTGGAAACGATCGGGGCGGCGGATCGCGATCACGTCCAGCCCGATCTCCTTATGGGTATCGCCCAGGCGCACGATCGCTTTCGCCAGCGCGCGCGAGGGGGAATCGTCTTCGCCGCCGATCGCGCGCTGCCGCTTGACGCCGGCCTCGTCGGCCGCCGCCTCGACGCCTTCGCTGAACACCCGGACCCGATCATCGACATGCTCGCCGCCGATGCCGTGGGTGTTGCCGACGATATCGTTGTTGAGCACCGCCGCGACCTTCCAGCCGCGTGCCTTGGCGGTGTCCGCCAGCAGCTTGCCGCCCCACAACCCCTGCTCCTCGCCGGTCAGCACCGCATAGACGATCGTCCCGGCAAAATGCTGGCGGGACAGCAAGCGGGCGGATTCCATCACCAACGCCACGCCCGAAGCATCATCATTGGCGCCGGGCGCATCGGTGACGGCATCCATCACATCGTTGACGCGACTGTCGATATGCGCCTGCACGATCACGACGCGGTCGGGATCGCCGGTGCCTTTCTGCACCGCGATCACATCCTCCACGCGGACGCCGGCAGGCGCGCGCGGGCCGGCGGTGTCGGTGCCCACCGTCTCGATCGCCAGGCAATCGCCACAGCCCTGGCCGATCTCCGCAAAACGCCCGGCAATCCAGCGGCGGGCAGCGCCGACCCCGCGAACCGGGTCGGTCGTCGTGGACAGCGTATGCCGCGTCCCGAAATCGACCAGCCGGGCGACCGTGGCGCGGAGCGCCACGGGGTCCGGCGCGGGCACCGGCGTGGCCGCAGACGCCGCGACGGCGCCCGATGCGGCGAGAAGGAGGGCGGGGAGCAGATGTTTCATGGCACTTGTGTGTTGCACGCCCAGCGCATCCGCAACCCCCGATAAGACACCCTTCCCCGCTGCAGGGGGCGTTCGCGAACCCTGCCCTGTCCGACGCGGCACCGCCGCCCGCGGGTGCGCAGTCACATCGACGACTGCAGAGCCGCCCCCGCCCTCCGCAGGTCGCAAATATCGCTTTTGCAGGCGCGCATGTGCAGCGTCAGAAGCACCGGTCGCGCCTGTGCGCCGAAACGGGTGAGACGGCGCATCTGGTCGGGGGTCTGCGCGATATACACCAGTCTCACGGAATGCCGGCCGGTCGCGACGTCCCGCAACCGCTCGAACACCACGGCCCCGCCGGGCGGCGGATCGTTCGCGCCATAACCCGCAATCCTGAAATCCACCCCGAGCAGCGCCGTGACGGCCGCGATATTATTGTCGTGCCCCACAAAGACAGTCAGCTTCGGGCCGGTCGGCGCCGCGAGTGCCGCGCATATCCGGCGGGCGAGCAGGCCGCCCACCCGGGGCGCCATGGCATGCGAGCGCGCATAGACATCGAACATTTTGGCGTGGAGGCTGGATATCTGCGCGATGCGCGGCGCCGTCGCCCGCCCCCACCCGACCTCGGCCATCGGCAAACCCTCGGCATATTGCATCAGGAACACCTGCGCCGTGCCCGAGGCCAGATTGATCGGGCCACCGAGCCGGATGCCCTTGCCATCGGGGCCGACCTCGATCCGGTTCGGCATCGCCGCCAGCCGGCACGGGCGCGGGCCTCGGTCGCATCCGAGGATATGCGCCATGGTGGCGAAGGCCGGCCGCTGGCCGCGCATCAATGCCCGGCCATCCTGCAACTCGCGGTTGATCGATAGGACCGCGCGCGGTGCATCCAGCGGCACCTGGCCGGATTCGATGGCATCGAACAGCGGATCCATCTGCCCGTCGGGGCGATGGCGAACCGGCAGCCCGCAGCCGGGCGCCAGCCCGTCCGCCAGGGCATGGCCGCTCGCGATCGTCCGTTCGGTGGTGTTGGCCCAGATCGACACCGAGCCGCCGGCGGGGCAGCCGGTCTTGGCAAGGATGCCCTGCCCGATCAGCCGGCTTCGGTCATAGGCGCCGATCAACCGCAGCGCGGCCGCACCATGGGGCGTGAGAAAGCCCTGCCGGGTCGACCATCGCGGGAAGGGCCGCGATGCCAGCTTCGCCGCCGCCGCCTCGCCATCCAGCGGCGCGCGGACACCGTGCCGGATCAGCATCACGACGCGGTCCACCCGATAGCGAGGTTCGGCAGCGGTGGCCGATATCCCGGCCGCCAACGCCATGAGCATCGACAGCCCGCCAAGCCAGAGGCGCATCGGCCATCCTTTCCCGATTTCGAGACAAAGCGCGCGGCAGCCCGCCCGGACTGCCGCGCTCATGGGTTCAGAAGCTGTATTTGACCGTCATCAGGCCGGTGCGGCCGGAATCCACCACATCGGAGATCGCCAGCGAGTTCTTCCCGACATGCGCCCAATAGGTGTAGTTGTCGAACAGGTTGGCGATCGACAGGTCCGCCTTCAGGCCATGGCCGAAATCATAGCCGACATGCAGATCGACGCTCGTCGTCGGCCGCACCCACCGATCGTCCCAGCTCGACTGGCCGAGATAGTCGTAGCTCTCCACATAGCTGCCGCGATAATGATAGATCATGTCGAACGAGAAGCCGCCCTTCTCGTAGAAGATCTGGGCATTGGAGAGGATGTTCGGCGCGTTTTGGATCGGCTTGTCGCCGAGCGTTCCGGTGTTCACCCGCGTCCACTGGCGCGTGAAATCGATATTGACGCCCAGGCCGCCGAGCAGGCCGGGCAGCTCCACGAACTGCTTACGGAACTGCATTTCGAGACCGACGACATGGCCGCTGCCGCCATTTTCGGGCGTGTTGATGAACACGTTGTTCGCGCCGGCGCTGCTCGCCGAATTTTCCCGGCCGGCGCCCGCATCATAGAGGTAATTGTCGAGATGCTTGTAATAGGCGCCGAGCATCGCATAGCCGGCGCGCGCAAATTTCCACTCGCCCGAGATATCGGTGTTGATCGCACGGATCGGCTTCAGGTTGGGATTGCCCTGCGTGATGGTGACGTTGCCGTCGTCCCCCACGCTCTCGCTGGCACCGCCGCCGAGCTGGAAGAAGGACGGGCGCGTATAGGAGGTCCAGATGTCGGCGCGCGTGACGAGCGTCGAGGACGGCCGGTAATTGACGAACAGGCTGGGCAGCAGCGCGTTGTAATGGGTGTCGTTCGACTGGAACGCACCCGGCAGTTCGCCGGACGCATCCGCGTTCATCACCCAATAGACATTGTGGATGTCGGTATGTTCGAAACGGATGCCGGGAATGACCTGCACGTCCCCGATCTGGAGGTCGGCCGAGGCATATCCGGCATAGACGGTCTCCGAGCCGCGCTGCGTATCGCAATTATAGTTGTTGATGGCCAGGCTGCCGCAGGTGTCCAGGCTGGCATCGGTCTTGTACTGATTATAATAATCGAACAATTTCTGCTTGTCGATCTTGGGGATCGACCATTCATACTGGCCGGGGAAGACATGGGCGTAGCTGCCGTCGGTCAGACCAAGCGAGTCCCAGGTTTCTCCGCCATGGCCCAGCAGGTTCGCGAATTGATCATTGGTCCAGTCCCGGCTGGTGACGTGACGTGAGCTGGTACTGATCTTGCCGCCGAAGGAGATCGACTGGAGGATGCTGCTGACATCCGAGAAATCCCGGCTCAGATCGAGGCGGCCGCCATATTTGGTCTGGCTGCTCTCGCTGTCCGTCACCTCGCCGGCACGGCGGGCGAGCAGGCGGCTGCCGGCATCGTTGAGATCGTCGTAGATGGCGGAGGTGTAGAGCGGCTGCGGGAAATTGTTGGTGTAGCCGATCGACAGGCCGCCCAGCGGCTCGAGCTGGCCGTTGTTATAATCGTCCTGCTGGTTGACGCGGGCCGAGGCCTCGATGTGGTTCGGCCGCGAGTTGCGCCCATAGCTGAAGAAGGCCTCGGGCGCGATCGTCCACTGGCCGATCTTCTTGCTGCCGCCGAACGACGCGGTATCGAGCTCGTCGTCTTCCGGGTTGGTCTCATAATAGAGGCGGGTCGAGATGCCGGTGACATCCAGCGCATAGCGATCGGTGCCGGCGATCTGGTCATAGCTCTTGCCCGAGCTGCTATATTGGCTGAGCGTCGAATTCTGCTGGGTCTTGTCGCGGGCATAGGTGCCGCGCAGATAGATTTTGGTGTCGTCGTCCGGGTGCCAGTCGAGCGAGATGTTGCCGCCGTAGCGCTTGCTGGAGCCATCCGAGATGCCGACGTCGATGCCGGTCTGGGTGGCATTCTTCTCAGGGTCGATGCCGGGATAGCTGTTGCCGTTGGCGTCTTCGACCAGATAGCCCCAGCCGCCGTCGTTCAATGCCGAAACCGCGCCGCGCAATTCGCTGTTGGCATAGTGACGCTCGTCATAATAGCCGCTGACATAGACGCCGAACTGGCCGTCGCCGCCGAAACGCTTGGCCAGTTCCGCTGCCGCCCCGCCGCCGAGGCCGCTGTCGCCATAATCGCGGGCGCGCGATTCCAGCCGGCCGGTCGCGGTGACGCTCGCATAGAAAGGCTGGTGATAGTCGAAGGCGTTGGGCGTGCGGAAATCGACGGTGCCGCCGATCGCATCGCCGTCCATCGCGGCGGTCGAGGATTTGTTGAGGACGATGGTGTTGAGGCCGCTCGGCGGCAGCAGGCTGAGCTGGACCTGGCGGCTATAGGGCTCGCCCTGCGCCACTTCGACGCCATTGATCATGTTGACGTTATATTCGGCGTTGAGGCCGCGGATCGAGACATATTGGCCCTCGCCACGCGATGCGCCGTCGACGCCGCCGATGAAGCTGTTGCCGGTGTTCATCACGTTGACGCCGGGCAGCAGGCCGAGCGCCTCGGCGACGTTGTGGACGGCGGTGTGGCGCAGATCGTCCTCGGACAGCACCGCGATCGGCTGGTTCGACGAGAATTGCAGATCGCGGGCGCCTGCCTGCGTGCCGACCACCACGATGGCATCCGCACCGACCACGGCAGCGTTGGCGGACTCGGACGGCGCTGCGGCGGCTGCCGGCTTGGCCAGCGCCGGATCGGCCACCGCGGTCGCGTCGATGGCAGGTGCATCGGTCGCCTGCGCGGCCCGACCCGGCGCTCCCATCATCATGCCGCCGACCATGGTGCCGGCCAGCAGCAGTCCCCTCGATGTTGCGATACGCATCGTCAGTCCCTTGTCTTCGCGAAGCCGGCCGGATTGGCCGCCCCTCGCAGGATCAGACGCGGCGATTTCGGCGTTTCCCCGCAAAAAGATTCCGTCGTTTTCGTCACGGAAGTGACACGGATGCGCGGCTAATTGGCGCGCCTTTCAGGGCGCGACGGATATCGTCACAATCATGCAATCGCTGGCCTCTAGCGGGCGGACATTCGTGGGTTTGCTGGAGCTTGAAATGGATAGCGATGGCAGGCGCACACGCGCGGGTGCCGATGTGCCCGGGCGCGCATCCGATCATGCTCCGCCCGACGTTACCGATCATGAGCCCGCCTTGCGCGCCTATCTCCGGCGCCGGATCGGCCCGTCCGAGGACGTCGAGGATTTCGTTCAGGACGTCTATCTGCGCGTCCTGTCCGCGCCGCCGCAGGAGGATGTCCGCAGCTGGCGGGGATTTCTCGTCAGGATCGCGTCTAACCTCCTGATAGACCATCATCGCAGGAAAAATGTCCGCATGGCCGAAGAGCATGTCACGGTCGATGATATGCTGATCCGTGACGAAGGCGCCGATCCCGAACGCACCCTGAGCGGGCGGCAGGAACTCGCGCATGTCGCGAAGGCCATCCAGGAACTGGGCCCGGTCGCGCGCGATGCTTTCCTGCTCGTCCGGGTCGAGGGACTGAGTCACAAGGAGGCCGCGTTGCGGCTCGGCATCACGCCCAAGGCCGTATCCCATCATGTCGAACGATCGCTGGCGCGCCTCGCCCGCCAATTGGGCTCCCGGCATGACTGAAGGCGGCTGGTTCCCCGACGGCGACCGCCTGCTCGCCGAGGCCGCGCAATGGATGGAGCGTGCCCGCTCCGGCAGCGACGCCGATCGTGCCGCCTTCCGTCTCTGGCTGTCGGAAGCGCCAGACCATGTCGCCGCGATGGACCTCGTCCAGCGCGCCTGGGCGATGGCGCCGGACGCCGCCCGGCTCGCCGGTGCCCGGGGGCGAACCCGCGATGCCGGGCGCGCTCGGGCGTTCGGGGCGAGCGTCGGCCGGCTCATGCCTGTCGGCGGCATGGCCCTCGCCGGGGTCGCCGCCGCCTTGCTCTGGTTCGGGTCGATCCACAGCGCCACGATCGCGACCGGGCCGCATGAACGCCGCATGGTCGCGCTCGCCGATGGCACCCGTGCGTGGCTCGCGCCGGGCAGTCGCCTGGCGATACGGACGACGCCGCTGGCGCGCACCGTCTCGATCCAAGGCGAGGTGGCGTTCGACGTGCGTCACGCGTGGCGCCCGTTCGTGGTCGATGCCGGCGGCGTGCGAACCGTGGACCACGGCACGCTCTTTTCGGTTTCGGATCGACAGGGCGTGTCCGTGCTGCTGGCGCGCGGCAGCATCGCGGTCGAGGATGCCGCCACCGGCGCCCTCATCGCCACGCCGTCGCCCGGGCAGCGGATCGATGTCCATGGCGACCATGCGACCGTCAGCACCGTCGACGCCGACGATGCCTTGGCCTGGCGCGATGGCCGTATCGTCGCCAGGGATATCCCCCTTGCGGAGGTGGTGTCGCGCTTTGCGTCCCTGGGGGCACCCCGGATCAGGCTCGCCGAACCGGAGCTTGGCAGGCTGCCGGTGAGCGGGAGCTACGCCGGCGACGATGTCGAAGGCTTCCTGACCGCGCTGGCCACGCTCTACCCTGTCAGCTGGACGGCCGATGGCGCTGGCTACGCGGTACGGCGGCATCGCTGATCCCGCCCGTCGCGCCGGTCGATCCATGCTCGCCACGGCGATGCTGTTCGGCCTTGCAGGATCAGCGACGGCGCGGGCCATCCACCTGCCGCCGATGGCGATGCCCGATGCGCTGCTGACGCTCGCGCGCCAGACCGGGCGCAACATCCTGTTCGCACCCGGCAACGTCGCCGGCCTGCGCACCCACGCCGTCGATGCCGACGATTTCGCGTCCGCCCTGCGGCAGATGACGCAGGGAACGCCGCTGCGGATCGTGCAGGCGCCGGGCGGCGCGCTGATGCTCGTTCCGCACGCTTCCGGGGCTCCCCACCTCGCGATCCGCGGGGCATTGCGGCCGCTTCCGGGCGCGACGCATAGCGACCAGCCGATCCTCGTCTCGGCGACGCCCGATGCCGATCCGCCGCTGGCGGCGGCAAGCAGCCTGTCGTTGCAATCGACGCTCAGTGCCGCCGATATCCGTCGCCTGCCCGATCGCACCGCGGCCGAGGCGCTGGGACGGCTGCCGGGGGTGCTCACCCTCTCTACCTCGCTGGAGGGCAGCATGGGCGGCATCGATCACGCCGCCCGCGCCGAAGGCGACTTCATCGCGCTGCGCGGCCTGAACGGCGGCTATATCGAAACCCGCATCGACGGCATCGCCCTGCCCCAGAGCCTTCCTTACAGTCGTGGCACCGAATTGGGCCTGCTGCCGGCGGACGGGTTCACCCGCATATCGGTGGTCAAGATGCTCGGCCCCGATCATGCCGGCGATGCCGATGCCGGGGTGATCGACATCAGCGGGCCGGATCCGCGTGATCCGGCGATACGGGGGCTTCACGTCCACGGCCTGGCCGCGCTCGATCAGCGCGCGCTCTACTATCGGCAGGATGCCGCCAGCATCGGCGCGGGGTTCACCTTCGCCGGGCTCTTCGCCGACGACCAGCTGGCGGTGACGATCGGGGCCGATTATGCCCGCCGGGCCTTTACGAATGCCGAGCAGACCTATCAATCCGGCAATCTCGAATATGCCGTCACCGATGCGGCGGGGAACAGCGCCCCCGGCCTCGACCCGGCCCGCAACCTGATGCTGACCTCGGTCAACGCGCAGATCACGCGGGGGGCGAGCCGGGACATCACGCTGCATGGCGCCGTCGATGTCCGGGCGACCGATCGGCTCAGCCTGTTCGCGAAGTTCAGCTATGCGGACGAGCATACCCGACAGGATGTCTTCCAGATCGGCTTTCAGGGCGGACGCGATGCGAGCTATCTCGCGCATATCCCGATCGGCGGTGGCCTCTACCGCACGCAGAGCGTGAAATCCGAACTGCATTACTGGTTCGAGACGAATCCGGAATCGTCGCGTCTCGCGCTTGGCCAAATCGGTGCGCACTGGCGCGGCGATCGCACCGATATCGTCGCCAGGGCATTCGCGGCATCCGGCGACACCGGGCGGCCGGACCATCTCGAAATCTCCTTCTGGAGTCCTCAGGCCAGCGGCCTCTCCGGCGGGCTTTCGGTCGCGCCGAACGGCCGCTTCCCGATGCCTGTCCTCACCCCCCAGGATGAAGCGCTGCTGGGCAGGGCCCTCACCTTCCCGGTTCACGACGAAGGGGAGAGGCAGGTCCAGCATAGCCAGGACAGGCGACTGGGCGGTGACATCGCGCTCAGCCGCACGCTCGATCTCGGCCCCTTGCGATCGCTGGATGGCGGCATCGAGTTCGTGCGATCCCGCCGTTCGCAATCGCTGGTCAATCTGAGCTATCCCAATACCTATCCGGCCGACACCACGCTGGGCCAAACCGGCCTGACCAGCGGCAGCATCCGTACCTTGCTGCCCGGAACCTACGATTATCCCGTGCCGCTGATCGACGACGACCGGCTGGCGACGGCGTTTGCCGGGGCGACGGCGGCGCCGCTCAGCGCCGACGACATCAACGGCGCCACCATCTTCGGGCATGAGCGGCGTATCGCGATCCACGGCATGGCGCGGCTGGGAAACCAGGCGCTGGAGGTCGAACCCGGCATCCGGATGCAACTGGTCCATATCGCGAATATCTATTGGATATCCGGCAATAACGGCGTCGCCCTCGACGGGATCGACTATGGCTGGAATCGGAGCGCCCGCAGCTATCGGGCGATCCTACCCAGCATCCTCGCCCGCTGGCGCCCGTTGCCGGGATTCACGCTACGTGCCGGGCTGTGGCGCAGCCAGTCGCAACCCGCCGACTACCAGCTGTCCGGCGGAACCAGCGTCACCCTGGAGACGGATGGCGACCGGATCGTCGAGCAGGGCAATCCCCGGCTCAAGGCGGTCGACGCCGATAATGCGGATTGGGCCGTGGAGTGGCGCGGCGCTGCCGGCGCGTCGGCCTCTTTCTCCGCTTTTGCCAAGCATCTCGACCATTATCTCTACGACATGGGCAGCGCCAGCCTGATCGGCGGCACGAGCGAAGGCGAAGGCAGCGTCGAAGTGACCGAACCGCATAATGGCGGGTCTGCGAACATCACCGGGCTGGAGTTCACCGTCCATTGGCCGCTCGCATCGCTCACGCCGCTACTGCGCGGCTGGAGCCTGGGGGGCGAGGCGACGCTGCTCCGTAGCCGGGTCCATCTCGATGTCCCGCTTCTCGATCCGGTCGAGCGCGCCCAATATGCCCCCGGACACGCGGCCACCTTGCGACTGGCCTATGCGCGCGATCGGCTCTCGGCGGATGCCGCGCTCGATTTCGTCGGCGCCTATGTGCAGCAATATGGTCTCTACGGCACGTCCCTGGGCGCCGGCGCCTCGCTCAACGGGAGCGCGATCGACGATTGGGTGCGTCCATCGCGCCGTCTCGATCTCAGCATCGCTTACGCGTTCGATGCGCGCACGACGCTGCGCCTGATGGTCCGCAACGCGCTCGACGACATCGCCTATCGCGCGACGCTCGGCCGCTCCAGCGATGCCGTTCCTGAAACCGTGGTGAGCGGCCGGCTCATCGGTATGCGCTTCGATCGGGCCTGGTGATGACACGATTTCTCCGTTTCGCCTTCACTCTTCTGCTGGCGGCCGGTGCGGGGCACGCGACACCGCCCGATCCGCAGCAGCGCATGGCCGCGATCGCGCGCTCCTCGCCGCTGGTGCGCGACGCGATCGGCCGGGTGCGCGCATCGGCAGAGAATGTGCGCGATCCCGCCCTGCGCCGCGCGACGATCGCCGCCCTCTTCGATCCGGACGATTGCATCCGGCACCGGATCGGCATGGATGCGACGCGCGAGCACGGCATTATCGACAGCCTGCGCGCGCACGGCTGGATCGATGCGTCGCTGTCCGATGCGGCGGCGAGCCAGGGGCTGTTCCCGCCGCTCCGCGACGCCGGGACTCCCTGCCCCCGGCTGCCGTCGCCGGATCTGCTGGCCGCCGGTGGCGATGGCGTATCGCATCACAGCTGGCCGGGCGGCCTCGCCCTCCATGTCGCCTTCAACATCGCCAGTGCCCGTGCGCAGATCGGGCTATATGCCCGGCAATCCCACGCAACCGGCATCGATGAAGACCAGATCGTCACGGCGGCGCTGTGGCACGACTGGGCCAAGGCGCTCACCCTGCAATGGCGGGCCGACGGCATGTTGACCCCGGAAATCCCTGTCGCAGGAACCGGTGCCCATCACATCCTGGGGCTCGCCGAAGCGATGCGGCGCGGATTTCCTCCATCGCAGGTGATGGTGCAGGCCTGCGCCCACGGCGTCGATCCCGCCCTTTTGGCCGCATGGCTCGGGGCGGCGGCGTTGGTGGCCAGTGTCGACGCACGGCTATATCCCGTGACGATCACGCCCGAATGCCTGATCCATCACCTGTCGGACCAGAACTGGATATTTGCCGATGCCGCGATCGCGGGGGCGGATCGGGCGCTGGCCGCCGACGCCGGTCGATATGGCTTCGGCGCCGCCACCGCCGCCGACTACCGGCTCTGCTATCGCCATGTCGCACTGGCTTATCTCGGCGCGGATCGGATGTTTTCGGCCACGCCTGCCGAGCGTGACCGCCTGTTGCGAAAAATGTTCCGGACACACCCGCCCTGTGGCCGGGCCGATCGCGAATGATCGACCCGAGAATGAGCCCGCCGATCGCCGGCTTATGCGGCCTATCGGGAGCGGACAGGCGGGGCACGACGCCGAAGCGCACACCCCGCCGCATGTCACCGCCGCATCATGCCGTCGCCGGCTCCGCGGCCTGCTCCGCCGCCGGCGTCGGCGCCGCCTCGTTCAGAAATGCGAGCAGATCGGCGTTGACCCGATCGGGATCGGTGATCGCGATGCCGTGATTGCCGCCCGGATAGACGATCAGGCGGGCATTCGGGATGATCTCGGCCGCGCGCCGGCCGCCGGCGTCGATCGGCACGATCTGATCGTCGTCGCCATGGATCACCAGCGTCGGCACGTCGATGCGGCGCGCATCCTCGGTATAATCGATCTCCCAGCTATAGGATGTCTCATATTCCGCGAGCAGCCCACCCTGCAGGCCCTGGAACCAGAACAGGTCACGCATCCCCTGCGTGACCTTCGAGCCTTCTCGGTTGGCGCCGAAAAAGGGCATCGCGACATCCTGGAAGAATTGCGACCGGTTGGCGAGCGTACCGGCCCGGATCTGGTCGATCCCCTCGATGGGAACGCCGGCCGGGTTGTCGGGGGCCTGCAGCATCCGCGGCACGATCGAATCCAGCAGCACGACCTTGGCGACGCGGCCGCTGCCGTGCCGGCTGATGTAGCGTGCGACCTCGCCACCGCCCGTCGAATGGCCGACGAGGACGACCTGCTCGAGATCGAGATGCTCGATCAGGCCGGCGAGATCGTCCGCCCATGTATCGACGTCATTGCCGAAATCGGGCTGATCGGAGCGGCCATTGCCGCGCCGATCGTGCGCGATGGCACGAAAGCCGTGGGCGCGCAGGAACATCATCTGTCCCTCCCAGGCATCGCCCGTCAGCGGCCAGCCATGGCTGAACACGACCGGCCGGCCCTTGCCCCAATCGCGATAGTAGATCTGGGTTCCGTCACGCGTGGTGTGGATCGGCATGTCACGTCTCCTTGTAAGCGGCTCAAGCGAGTACGGGCCGCCACAAGACCACACTCCAGGCCCGTCAGCCTGGTCGCCGACGATGGAGAATCGCGTTGTGGACGGCGACGCCAGCCTATCATGAAATGGACGACCCGCTGCGTGCGAAATCCTGCTTCCGGGCAAAGTCGCCGCCGCCGTTCGGACGATCGAACGGCGGCGGCATGATGGCGCGCGAGGCGCGCTCGGCTCAGGGCTGCTTGACCTCGAACGACCCGGTCAGCGACGCGGTGGAGTCGTCGCCGGCGAACACGTCGAAAACCGTCTGATCCTGCACGAAGCTGCGGGTCGAAGACGCCCAATAGCTGAGATCCTCCGGCTTCAGCAGGAAATGCACCGTCCGGCTTTCGCCCGGATTGAGGGTGATGCGCTGAAAGCCCTTGAGTTCCCGCACCGGCCGGGCGGCAGTGCCGTATCGCTGGTGGATGTAAAGCTGCGCGACCTCGTCGGCCTTGCGCGCGCCTATATTCTTCACGTCGACCGAAACCGGCACCGCCTCGTTCAGCGCCACCCGCGCCTTGTCGATCCTGAGATTGGAGAAGGCGAAGGTCGAGTAGCTGAGCCCGTAGCCGAACGGGTAAAGCGGCGAGTTGGGTTCGTTCCAATAGCGCTGCTCGGCGGTCTTCGGCTGGAACGACGTCAGATGCGCATAGGGCAGCGGCACCTGGCCGATATCGCGCGGCCAGGTGTAGGGCAGCTTGCCGCCCGGCGAGACCTCACCGAAGAGCAGGTTGGCGACCGCCGCGCCGCCCTGCGATCCCGGATACCAGATGTCCATCAGCGCCTGGGGCTTGCGGCCCTTCAGTTCGAGCGGTCGCGCGCTCATCAGCAGCACGATGACCGGCTTGCCGGTGGCGGTCACGGCGTCGAGCAATTCCTGCTGGCGGCCCGGCAGATCGAAGGACGAGCGCGAGGCCTGCTCGCCGGCCATGCTCCAGCCCTCGCCCAGCACCAGCACCGCGATATCGGCGGCCCGCGCCAGCTTGACGGCGCGCTGGATCTCGGTGTCGTCGTCCACCGTCACGCGCGGGGCCGCGGCCATCGGCCCGGTCTCGAAGATCGACGGGAACATCCGCGGCGGGATGCTGACGCCCGCCGAATAGTCGACGCGGACGCCGGCGCCGACCTTGGCCTTGATGCCGGCCAGCACCGTCACCGTCTCGTCGTTATTCTGGTCGAACACCCAGGGCCCCAACGTATCGCGCTTGGAATCGGCGAGCGGGCCGAGCACAGCGATCGATTTCACCCCCTTGCGGTCGAGCGGCAGCAGACCGCCCTCGTTGCGCAGCAGCACGGCGGTGCGTTCCGCCGCGATACGGGCCGTCACCCGATGATCGGGATCGTCGAGCACGCGCTGGGCCGCCTTCACGTCGACATAGGGATGCTCGAACAGTCCCATCCGGATCTTCGTCTCCAGCACGGTGCGCACGGCCTCGTCGAGCTGGGCGGTCGTGATCTTGCCGTCCGCCAGCGACTGGGGAAGCGTCTTGAAGGCGGATTCGCCGAACGGCGGCGCCATCTCCATGTCGACACCGGCGGTCAGCGCGCGGACGCCGGCATCCTGATTGTCGGCCGCGAAGCCATGGGTCATCAGATCATGGGCGGCGCCCGCATCGGTCACGACGAAGCCCTTGAAGCCCCAGCTCTTGCGCAGCACGTCGGTCAGCAGCCAGCGGTTGCCCGATGCCGGCGTGCCGTTGAGCCCCATATAGGCGCTCATGATATTGCCGGCGCCGGCGTCCACCGCCGCCTTGAACGGCTTGAGGTAGACGTTCCACAATTCGCTGTCGGACAGGTTGACCTCGTCATAGTCGCGACCGCCCAGCGCGCCGCCATAGCCGGCGAAATGCTTGGGGCCGGCGATGATATGGCCGGGGCTGCCGATATAGGCGCCCTGGAAACCGCGAACCTGCGCGGCGGCCATCGCCGAGCCCAGATAGGGATCCTCGCCGGCGCCTTCGACGATGCGCCCCCAGCGCGGATCGCGGGCGATGTCGACCATCGGCGCGAACGCCCAGTGCAGGCCGATGGCGCGCGCCTCCGAAGCGGCGACCGACTGCCCGTCCTCGGCGAGCTTCGGATCCCAGCTGGCCGCCATCGCGATCGGCACCGGCATGATCGTGCGCAGGCCATGGATCACGTCGAAGCCGAACAGCAGCGGGATTTTGAGCCGGGTCTGCTCGACCGCGATGTGCTGCAGACGGTCCAGCTCGGCCGGGTCGGTGACGAACAGCAGCGAACCGGCGCGCCCCGCCGCCATCTCGCCGGTGACGCGCTTGGCTTCGTCGGGCGCGGAGGTGAAATCGAAATATTGGGTGATCTGCCCCGCTTTCTCCTCGGGCGTCATCTGCGCGATCAGCGCGTCGGCCCGCGCCCGCACCGCAGCGTCGCTCAACGGCGCGGCGGCCTGCGCGGCACAGGCGGATGCTGCGGCGAGCAAGGCGAGCGAGGTGCCCCCCGCAAGCGCCAGCCGACGGCGGGTATGTGATGCCTTCATGGATATTCCCCTTGCGTAATGATGATGCGTGGCAATGCGGTGTCGGAAATGGTCGGGCATGGCGGCCTAGCCCCGCGCCCGCAGGCGTCGGCGGAGCCACGCCCGAAGGGGTTCGTCCCAGCAGCGGGCGGCGATCCAGGCGATCCCGAGCAACGCCGGCACGAGCGCGAGGCCGATCCCGATCAGTGCGGTCTGCGACGGCCTGTCGTTCGCCACATAGTTCATCCACACGTACAGCAACGGGAAATGGGTCATGTAGAGCGGGTAGGACAGTCGGCCACTCGCCCTGCACAGGCCGGTCATGCCGCGTCCCGCATCGGAGTGGCTGCCGGCCATCACGATGAACGGGAACAGCATCGTCACGCAGGCTGCTTCGTAGAGGCCGTTGATCCTGATGCCGCCCACCGGCGGCAGCGTCGGGAACGCCATCGCGGCGACCATGATGACGGTCAGCGGCAGCCAGCCGAGGCGGAGGCGCGGCAGCCGCTGTCTCGCCCGGTACAGCCACAGCCCCGTGACGAACGGGAAGCAAAGGCGCACCGGCGCCATCCAGAGGCTGTGCCAGTCCGATCCCTGATCGAGGCTGCCGAGATAGACGGCGCATCCCACCAGCAGCGCGCCGCTTGCCCATGCAAGGATGCCCAGCGCACGGTCCGACAGGTGCCGCAGCAGGAGCGCATAGGCGATGTTGCCGACATATTCCTGCAGCAGGCTCCAGCACGGGCCGTTCAGCGGATGCGTATCTGTCCAGCGGTTGGCGAGCGACGGCGCCGGCAGCAGCAGCAGGCCGAGCGCGAAGGCGAGCCATATCCGTGGCAGCGGCGCATTCTGGGCCGCGCCGGCCAACGGATCGAACAGGTAGCTGGCCAGGCCGAGAAGCACGCCCAGGATGACGAGCGGGTGCAGCCGGATCAGCCGCAGCGTCAGGAAGTGGCCGATACCCATCCGCCCCCAGCGATCGTCATAGGCATAAGCGATGACGAAGCCGGACAGCATGAAGAAGAAATCCACCGCCAGCGGAGCGTGATGGAGGATGACCTTCGCCCCGTCCCAGAAGACGGTGATTCCCTGGATATGAAACAGGACGACCAGCATGGCGGCGGTGCCGCGCAGGCCATCGAGCACCTCGAAATGCTCTTTGCCCGTGGCGGTTCGGTCGGGCGCCGCGGCAGACGCCGAGGCGTCCATATCCCTGTTCCTCGCCGATTGGCGCAGTGCCCGCGCGACTTCCATCCATCCTCCCTTTATTATTGGGACAAGGAGGTGAGTGATTTAACGCTAAATCACAAGCCGCTATTTCACAGGACCGAAGCGCGTTCGACCATCAGGAACGGCAATATGATATCGCGGGGCGCGTGATCGTGATCCGGCTCCCTGACCGCCTGCGCCAGACAGGCCATGGCCTCGGTGGCCATCATTTTGAGCGGTTGCCTGATCGTCGTGAGCTGTGGCCACACGCGCGTCGCGATCATCGTGTCGTCAAAGCCGGTGACGGAGAGATCCCGGGGCAGCGCAAGCCCTCGCTGGTGCGCCACCCACAGGATGGCGGCCGCCATGTCGTCATTGCCGGCCACGATGGCGTCCGGCCGCACCGCCGATCCGAGGAGCATTTCGGCCGCCACCAAGCCGGACGGGAATGTGAAGTCGCCGTCCACGCAGAGGCGGGGATCATAGGCCAGGCCGGCCGCCGCCAGCGCATCGCGATAGCCCTCGACGCGCGCGACGCTGTCGGAATGCCGGCGCGGCCCGGTCACCATCGCGATCTGCCGGCGCCCTTTGGCGATCAGATGGTCCGTGATGGCGCGCGCTGCCGCGCGGTTGTCGATCCGAACGGTGGAAATGTTCGGCAACGGCGCAGCGGTCGCGATCGCCGCTATGGGGACGCCGAGATCGAGACGGTGCGCATCCTCGCCCATCATCTCGGCATAGGGCGGCAGCAACAGCAAGGCCTGCGCGCCTTTCGCCACCATGTCTCGCGCGACGTCGGTGATGCGTTCGGGCGCCGCATGGTCCAGCGGCCGGATATGAAGCTGGATGCCCCGTTCGGCGGCGACCACCGCCACCGCCGCAAGCATCGCGTCGATGAAGATGCTCTCCACGTCGGTGTAGATCAGCCCGATATGGGCGACCGCGGAGCCCACCAGCCGTCGCGCCGACTGGTTGGGGACATAGCCCAGGCGCGCGATCGCCGCGAGCACGCGCTCCCGCGTCGCCATACCGACCCGCCCCCGCTGGTTGATGACGTTCGACACCGTCATCGCCGAGACCGACGCCGATCGGGCGACGTCCGCGATCGTGAGGCGATTGGAATCTTGTCGTGGCCGTCCCATGCGCCTGCCATGCTGAGCGATCGTCCCGCGCGGCATGATCGAACCGGCGCGCCGGGGCAAGCGATCACGCGACGGGCGGCGCGCCCCGCAGGCCGGGGCCTCAGCGCAGGGCGGTGACGACCGGCGCCCGGCGCCGCATCAGCGCGTAGACCAGCGCGATCGCGATGGCGGCGGCGACGGCGGCGAAGAGGAACGGCGCGCGATATCCCGCCGCCCCGGCCAGCACGCCGGCGACCGGCCCGGTGACGCACAACGCCACGTCGGTGAACATCGAATAGGCGCCGATCGCCGCGCCGCGATTCTGCGGCGGCACCAGATCGACGACGATCATCCCCAGCGCCGGGAAGAGCAGGGCAAAGCCGAAGCCCGCGGTCGCCGCGCCGAGCACCGCCATGCTCGGGACGAAGGCCAGCCAGACGATCAGCAGGCCGACGGCCTCTACCGAAAGGAATGAGAAGGCGACGATGAGACCGCCATGTCTGGCGATGCTGTTCACGAAGATCAGGCGTGCCAGGATGAATGCGACGCCGAAAGCGCTGATCGCGATCCAGGCGTTCGGCCAGCCATGCGCGCCGTAATAGAGAGCGATGAAGGCGGTGATCACGCCGAAGCCGATCGCGCCGAGGCCGAGCGCCAGGCCATAGGGCAGCACCCGGCTGAACACGGCGGCAAAGGGCAGGCGATCGCTGGCATGGGTGGTGATGTTCGCCTGCGGCCAGGCGAAGGCGAAACCGGCCACGCCGACGCTCAGCAACGCGACGCCCACCGCCGCCAGGCCCCAGAGATGGAGCAGCACCACGCCGGCCGGCGCGCCGAGCGCGATCGCGGCATAGGTGGCAATGCCGTTCCACGAGATGACCCGTGCGGTATGCTCCGGCCCGGTGCGGCCGATCCCCCATGCGATGGCGCCGGTGCCGACCAGGCTTTCGCCGAAGCCGAGGATGATCCGGCTGGCGAAGAGCGTGCCCAGCGCCAGCACCGGACGAGCGGCGAGCAGCGCGGCGGCGATGAGGACGGCGCCGCTGCCCACGCTGCACGCAAAGCCGATCAGGATGGCCCGCTTAGGCCCCGACCGATCGACCATCGGGCCGACGATCCCGCGACTGACGATCGTCGCGACATATTGGATGGAGATCGCCAGCCCGGCGAGCGCGGCGCTATAACCAAGATCATCGCGCACCCAGCCGGGAAGAACGGCAAGCGGCAACCCGACGGCGAAATAGGTCAGCGCCGTGCAGGTGACGCTGAGCAGGATCAGGATCTTCGGTCGGTTCGGCGCCATCACGTTGCTCAAAAAATAGGAAAATTTATGCTGCACCGCACATAAGCCGATCGCAGGCGAGGTCAAACCGGTGCCGATGCGAACTTGGTCGGCGGGATTGCACATTGCACATGTTGCCCTGATCGGCCGCCCCGCAAGGCGATCCCATACACCGGATTCCGGCCCGCATGATCGGTGCGGAATGCGTCGCGAAGGCGGCCGCCAACCGGCCGGACAGCCGTCGCGACATATTGCACCGCAATGCGTTTGCAGATGCAAAAAGCGGATGGCCGCCTTAGAGGGCTATATTCAGCGGTATATATCCTGCGGAAAGGTCGATTTTTGCGACAGCTTCGGTTCGGCACTCCAGCGGCTCTGGTCATGGGCCTCGTCACCAGCATACCGGTATCGGCGCAGGACAGCCCCTCGCACCGGGACATCATCGTCACCGGCGCCAGCGACGACGCCGTCCACGCCCAGACGCAAAGGGCATCGCTGGGGCCGCTCGGCACCGTCGACGTCCACGACACCCCCAATGCGATCGACATCGTGCCCACCGCGCTGATCGAGCAGCAGCAGCTCCGCAACGTCCAGGATGCGCTGCGCTATCTGCCCTCGGTCCAGGGCGACGGCGCCCGGCCGCAGAGCCGGGGCTTCCAGGGCAGCGTCGTCCAGAACAGCCGGATCGATGGCTTCAACATCGTCTCCACCACCGACTATCCGGCGCAGCAATTCCAGGACATCCAGGTGCTCAACGGGCTGTCCGGCGCGATCTACGGCCCGACCAACCCGGCCGGCACCTTCGAATATACGCTCAAGCGCCCGACCGCGACGCCGATGGCCTATGCGCGCGTCGGCTATGGCTCGGGCGATCTGTGGCTCGAGCATCTCGATGCGTCCGACACCGCGCTGCACGGCCTGATCGGCGTCCGCGCCAACCTGCTCAACGAGGCCGGCGAAGGCTATCTGGATAGCAGCCATGTCAGCCGCCAGCTCGCCAGCCTCGCCTTCGACATCCATGCCACGCCGACGACGGTGATCGAGCTCAACGGCAGCTATTATCGCTACGTCACTGATGGCGTCGAACCGAGCTTCGCGACGGCGGCGAACGTCGCCTTCCCCGCCACCATCGATCCCTCGAAGCCCGGCTACGCGCAACCCTATGCCGGCCAGCGCAACCACACTTATACGGGCAGCGCCAAGCTCAAGCAGGATCTCGGCGGCGACTGGCATCTTGTGGTCGGCGTGCTCGATCAGGTCGCCGATCGCGACACCAGCCAGATCACCGACACGATCACCAACGCCTCCACCGGCGCCTATACCGCGACGATCCAGACATCGACCGCCAGCCGCTTCACCATCCTGTCCAACCAGGCCTATCTCGACGGCAGCTTCGACACGGGGCCGTTGCATCACAGCCTCGCCATCGGCACCAACGGCTTCGTGTGGAAGAACTTCAATCCCACTGGCGGCAAGACCTTCACGCTCGGCTCGGCGACGCTCGCCGATCCGCGTGCCTTCGCGCGGCCGGCATTGCCCGATTACACCGATCGCTACCGCTCGTCGCGCGCGTGGCAGCAGGTGCTGGTGGCGAGCGACCGGATCAGCCTCGGCGATCATTGGAGCGCGGTGCTGACCGGCAGCGAGAGCTGGCTCGGCTCGGTCAATTCGGCGGCGACGGGCGCGACGACGAGCCGCTCGTCGAACAACGGGTTCAGCCCGTCGGTCAGCCTCGTCTACAAGCCGGTCGACAGGCTGATGTTCTACGCGACCTATGCCGATAGCCTGCAGCAGGGCGACACCGCGCCGGCGGGCGCCAGCAACCAGAACCAGATCCTCGCGCCGTTCCGATCGAAACAATATGAAGGCGGCGCCAAGCTCGGTCTCAAGGCGCTCGACCTGACGCTGGCGGTCTTCCAGATCAGCCGCCCCTTCGCCTACATCAATGCGAGCACGCTGGCGTTCGAGCAGGACGGCAAGCAGCGCAACCGCGGCGCCGAGCTGATGGCCAATGGCCGCATCCTGCCGGGGCTCACCGCGTTCGGCGGGATCACCTATCTCGATCCCAAGCTGCTGAACACGGCCTCCGCCGCGACCGACGACACGCGCATCGTCGGCCTGTCGCGCTGGGTGATGAGCTCGCTGTTCACCTGGGACGTGCCGCATGTGCCGGGCTTCCAGCTCACCGCCTTCGTCCGCCACGCCAGCAACCGGCCGACCGACGACCAGAACCGTTTCTTCGCCCCGGGCTATACCACGGTCGATCTCGGCGCGCAGAAGATGGTGCCGCTCGACGGCCATCAAGTCACCTTCCGCGTGGATGTCGCCAACATCACCGACAAGCATTATCTGACCAACATCGTGCCGGGCGGGCTCAACGGCTATACCGGCGCGGGCAACGCCTCGGCGTCGCTCGGCCAGCCGCGCACCGTCTCCGCCTCGATGGCGGTGGCGCTGTGAGGCGGATCGCCCTCCCCGCGCTGCTGGCACTGGCGATGCCGGCGCTGATCGGCGCCGCGCCTACCGCGCCGCCGCCGATCGCCGACCTCTGGTACGCGCACAATGCGATGACGATGATGATGGGCGCCGCCTCGAGCATCCGCGTCACCGTCGACACGCCGACCGCGCAGCCCTGGATGTTCCGTATCGCCCCAGTCCTCAACCAGGCACAGATCGTCGCGGTCGGCTCCGCCAATGCCGAGACGCTCGCCGGGCATGGCGTGAAGCTCGTCTTCACCGCGCAGGCGCCCGAGGCGGCGCGGCTCAAGGCGCTCGGCATCGATGCGCGCGACATGTCCTTCTCCGACGTGCCCGGCATGGCGCGGAGTCTGCGCGAAACCGCCGCCGCGATCGGCACGCCGCTCGCCCACCAGCGGCTTGACGCCTACGAAGCCTATACCGCCGGCGTGTTGCGCAAGCTGCACGCCACGGTCGGCGCGCTGCCCGAGAGCAGCAAGCCGCGTGTGCTTCATCTCGTCTCCTGGTCACCGCTCAAAGCCGATGGGGCGGGCACGATGATCGACACCTGGATCCGCGAAGCCGGCGGCCGCAACGCCGCCGAAGGCCTGGTCGGCAACCAGAAGCCGATCTCGATCGAGCAGATCGCCCAGTGGAATCCCGACATCATCATCGTCGGCGGCCCCGCCAAGGGCCCCGATGACCATCCCTGGGTGGGCGTGCCGGCGATGGCCGGCCGGCGGATCGTGCGCAATCCGGCTGGCGTCTTCCCCTGGGATCGCTACGGCCCCGAATTCGCGCTCCAGCTGCAATGGGCGGCGCAGCTCTTCCATCCCAAGCAGGCAAAGATCGGCGACATGGCCGCCGAGACCCAGCGCTTTTATCAGCGCTTCTACGGCTACCGGCTGAGCGATACCGATGCGCATCGCATCCTCGCCTCGCTGCCGCCCGCGCCCTGAGCCGCACGCGATGCGCCAAAGCCTGACGCTGTCGATCCTGCTGCTCGTCCTCGTCGTCGCGGGATCGGCGTGCATCGGCCGCTATCCGATCGCACCCACCGCGCTGCTCGGCCTGTTCGGGATCGGCGGTCCCAGCGGCGATCCGATCGCGGTGACTTTGCTGTGGCACGAGCGACTGCCGCGCATCCTCGGCGCGATGCTCGTCGGCGGTGGTCTCGCCAGCGCCGGCGCCGCCTATCAGGGGGTGTTCCGCAACCCGCTGGTGTCGCCCGACCTGCTCGGCGTGCTCGCGGGCAGCGGCTTCGGCGCGGCGGTGGCGATCCTACTCGATCTTCCGCCCGCAGCGCGGATGGCGCTGACCTTCGCGGGCGGCGCCGCGGCGGTGGCGCTCGGCGTGCTGGTGGCGCGGCTGTTCGGCGATCGCGACGATGCGGGCGGCGGCGGCATCCTGCTGCTGGTGTTCGGCGGGCTCGTCAGCGGCGCCTTGTTCACCGCCTTGCTGTCTCTCGCCAAATATGTCGCCGATCCGCAGAACACGCTCGCCGACATCGTCTTCTGGCTGCTCGGCAGCCTCACCGGCGCGGGCGGCCCGGCGCTCGCCATCGCCGGCGTGCCGCTGGCGATCGGCATCGCGCTGCTGATCGGCTGCGGACGTTTCCTCGACCTGCTCGTGCTCGCCGACGACGAGGCGCTGAGCCTCGGTGTGCCGGTTCGCCAACTCCGCCTGGTCGTGATCGCGATCGCCACCGCGACCTGCGCGCTGACCGTGACGCTGGCGGGCACGATCGGCTGGGTCGGGCTCGTCGTGCCGCATATCGTGCGGCTGCTTACCGGCCCCGCGCATCGTCGGCTGATGCCGGTCTGCGCCTGCGTCGGCGCGGCGTTTCTGGTGGTCGCGGACACGCTCGCGCGCACGCTCACTCCTTCCGAGATCCCGATCGGGATCGTCACCGATCTGGTCGGCGTGATCGCCTTCCTGTGCGTGCTGCCGCGCGTCCGCCGGGGCTGGGCATGAGCCTGCGCGCCGAAGCCCTCTCGCTCAGCCGCGATGGGCGGCCGGTGCTGCGCGACGTCTCGCTCGCGTTGGAGCCGGGCGAGATGGTCGCGCTGCTCGGCGCCAACGGATCGGGCAAGACGACGCTGCTGCGGCTGCTGCTCGGGCTGCTCAAGCCCGATGCCGGGCGCGTGCTGCTCGACGGCGAGCCGATCGCGTCGCTGTCGCGCCGGCAGATCGCCACCCGCATCGCCTATGTGCCGCAGAGCCACCAGCCGACCTTCCCCTTCACCGTCGCCGAGATGGTCGCGATGGGCCGCGCGCCCGCGACCGGCTGGGATCGCCGCAGGACGGCCGACACGATCACCGGCGAGGCGATCGAGCGCGTCGGCATCGCGCATCTCGCCGACCGGCTCTACACCGCGCTGTCGGGCGGCGAGCGCCAGTCGGTGCTGATCGCGCGCGCGCTTGCGCAAGGCGCGCGGACGCTGGTGATGGACGAGCCGACCGCGGCGCTCGATCTCGGCCAGCGCGAGCGGCTGATGACGCTGCTCCAGCAACTGTCCGCAGACGGCTTCGCCGTGCTCGCGACGACGCACGACCCGGATCAGGCGCTGCGCCGCTTCGGCCGTGCCATCGCGCTGCACGAGGGTCATGTCATCGCCGACGGGCCTTCGCGCACCGTCATCGATCGCGCGCTGCTCAGCCGATGCTATGATATTCCCGACACCGTGCTGGATCGTCTCGGTGGCGCCGTCCCGTAACCCATCGCCTGGGCCGGGTTTACGGCGCGACCATGGCTATAGATCGGAGATTTCCGCGAATAGCCCGCGCATCGCCGAATCAGCACGGAAGAAGACAGGCGGCGCCCCCAATGTCGCGCCGATCGTCACCCGCGTGCCCCCGCCAAAGGCTTCGCCGGACCACAGATGCACCCACTCAGCGCCGGCCGGCAGATAGACCGGCCAGTCGATGCGATCGGCCTCGAGAACAGGCGCGACGAGCAGGTCTCGGCCGTAGAGAAAAGCGTCGTCCACCGCGAAGGCGTTCGGATCCGCCTCATGGTGCAGGAACAGCGGCCGCTGCAAGGGCAGGCCCGTCGCGACGGCCTCGTCGCACAGCGTCGCCACATAGGGGGCCAGCGCGGCATGGATGCGGCTCATCCGCGCGAAATGATCGAGCACCTGCGGATCGCCGTCGAGCTGGAGATTCTCGTCGGGCCGATTGCCTTCATGGCTGCGCATCACCGGCGAAAAGGCGGAAAGCTCGCTCCAGCGCATCATCAGCCCGGGCGTGCGGACATTGCCGAACAGGCTGGTGTAGCCGCCAAGATCGCTGTGGTGATAGGCGTTGCCGAGCAACCCCGACGACAACGCCGCGCGGATCACGGTGCCGATCCCGTCATGCCGCGAGAAATCGACCGACTGGTCGCCGGCCCAGAGCAGCGGGCAATATCGCGAGACCCCGGTGAACCCCGCGCGCATGAAGAACACCGCCTCGCCGGTCTGCCCGCGCGCGGCGACGGCCCGCGCGTTGATCTCGGCCCAGATCGTCGGCCAGGCATTGTGGGCGAGCATCCCGTCGAGGCCGTTGGCGAGGCGCACGTCGGTGGGCAGATATTCGCCGAAATCGGCCATCCAGCCGGCCAGACCGAGATCGAGCATCTCCTGACCGATCACCCGCTCGGCGAACCAGTCGGCGGCGGCCGGACTGGTGAAGTCGACGATGCCGCAGTCGAACTCACCGAAATCGACCAGATAGGGCTCGTCGGCATCGAGTTTCAGCGCCAGATGCCCGGCCGCCAGCGCCTCCTGGTAGAGACCGCCGTCGATCGCCAGATAGGGGTTCACATAGCCGAGGAAGCGGATGCCGCGTGTCGCCAGTGCGGCGATCCGCGCGCGCAGATCGGGATAGCGGGCCTCATTGGCCGTCCAGTCCCAGAACAGCCGCTTGCCGAAGCTGGTGACGCGCAGGCCGACCCAATCCTCGCACCACAGGCCGGTGACGGCGGCGCCGGCGGCGATGATCGCCTCCATCCGCGCAAAGCTGCGCTCACCGTCCTTGAGCCCGAGGATCGCGCCCGAAAAGGCCCAGTCGGGCAGCCGTGGCGGCCGGCCGAAGCGGGTCGAGAGCTGGCCGACCAGATCGACGAAGCGATCGGCGGCGAACCATTCTATCGCCTCGGGAATCGCCCAGGCCTCGATCTCGTGGAAGGCCGGATCGCGGAAGTCGAACGCGCTGTAGGCGGTCGTCTCGACATGCAGCGCGTAGCGGCGCGAGGACAGCCAGGTCGGCTGGGGGTAATTGGTGTTCCAATAGTCGCCGCCGCCTTGCCCGGCGACATCGGCCTGGAAGGTGATCGCGCTGGCCTTGTCGCGGCCGACGCCCGGCTCCGAGGTCCATAGCGGGAAGCGGCGGCCGCGGAGCCCGAAATAGGAAAGCTGTTCGCCGGCGCCCCAGAGCTGCTCGTCCGGCTCGGCGACGATCCGCAGCCAGAAACGGTTGAGCGCGGGATCGGTGGCGACGGGGCGCAGCGTCGCGCCGTCGAGATCGAGATACAGCAGCGGCGGTGCGTCAGCATGAGCGGCCAGCGCGATGCGGGCGCCATCGAAGGTGGCATGGCGCAGCGCGATGCGCTCGTCGAGCCGATCGGATATGTCGAAATTGCCGCGCACCATCGCGATGTCGGGTCGGCCGCGCCCCACGAACAGGGCGGGGGAATCCGGCCGGTGACGGACGATCAGACGGCCATCCAGCGTCAGGTCGAACCCGCCATCGATCGCGACGAGGCGCAACGCATCCATGACCGGCAGGCTCAATCGCGGCTCAGCGGCGCGTGATCGAGCCGGGGGAGGACATGGCGGGCGAACAGGTCGGCCTCGGCGGCGTGGGGATAACCCGACAGGATGAACGCCTCGATCCCCATGGCGCGATAGGCCTGGAGCTTGGCGAACACCTGATCGGGATCGCCGACGATCGCCGCGCCCGCGCCCGATCGTGCCCGGCCGATGCCGGTCCACAGATGGGCCTCGGCATAGCCATCATCGGCGGCGCCCTCGCGCAGCGCCGCCTGCGCGGCGACGCCGACGGACTGCGAATCGAGCGATTTCGCGCGGATCGCGGCGCCCTCGCTCGCGTCGAGCTTGGAGAGCAGCCGGTCGGCGGCGGTGCGCGCCTCGGCCTCGGTATCGCGCACCACGACATGGGCGCGATAGCCGAAGCGCAGCGTGCGGCCATGCTTCGCGGCGCGGCCGCGCATGTCGGCGATGATCGCCTGCACCGCCTCGATCCTGTCGGGCCACATCAGATAGACGTCGCAGCCCTGCGCCGCCGCCTCGCGGGCGTCCTCGGAAAGGCCGCCGAAGTAGAGCGGCGGGGCCTTGCCGGACACGGTGCCGATCCGCGGCGGATCGATCTTGAGCGTCCAGAACTCGCCGTCATGATCGAGCGACTGACCGTTCAGCAGCGTCTTGAGGATGTGCATCGCCTCGATCGTGCGGCGGTAGCGGGCCGCGGAGGGCAGCGTCTCGCCGGGCAGATCGGAGGAGATGATGTTGACGGCGAGCCGGCCGCCCAGAATGCGATCGATCGTGGCGATCTGGCGGGCCAGCTGCGGCGGCCAGCTCTCGCCGACGCGCACCGCCATCAGCAGCGCGATGCGCTTGAGCATCGGCGCGATCGCGGCGGCGAAGGCGGTGGTGTCGATGCCGAGCTGATAGCCCGAGGGCAGCAGGATATTGTCGAAGCCGCCGCTTTCCGCCTGCAGCACGATGTCGCGGCAATGCTCGAAACTGGATTTCAGCGCGGGATCGGGCTGGCCGAGAAATTCGTAATCATCGTCACACAGGGCCGAGAACCAGCTGACTTCGCAGGGGCCGGGCGCCGATCCATCGGTCATGGCAGGGACTCTCCCATCGAAGCCTGCAACACGGCATACCATTCGGTGCGCGTCCATCGCGGTTTGTAGGCGTCGGCGGCGGCGCGGATACGCTGCGGGTTTTGCGTGCCGACGATCGGGATCGGCCGGGCCGGATGCACCATGATCCAGCTATAGGCGGCGGCGGCGCGATCGACGCCGGCGTCCGCCGCCTTGGCGTCGAGCAAAGCCGCGACGGCCTGGCTGCGCGCATCCTCGGCCCGCGCCAGCCGGCCGCCGCCGAGCGGCGACCAGGCGAGCAGCGCCATGTCGCGCTCCATCGCCTGATCGACGATACCGTCGAACAGCGGCGCGAGGTGCAGCGCGGAGAATTCCGGCTGGTGGCTGACCAGCGGCACCGGCAGGAAATGGGCCAGCGCCGCCGCCTGCGCCGGCGTGTGGTTGGAGACGCCGATCGCGACGATCTTACCGGCCTGCCGCGCATCGTCGAGCGTGCGAGCGACCTCCTGCGGATGAGTCAGCAGATCGGGCCGGTGGATCTGATAGAGCTCGACGCGATCGGTGCCGAGGCGGGCGAGCGAATCGTCGATCGCCCCCGCCAGCGCGGTCGGACCCGAATCATAAGGCACGCCCATGCGGATGCCGCCCTTGGTGGCGAGCACCATCCGGTCGCGCAGCGCCGGTGTCTCGGCGAGCACCCGGCCGAGCAGCGCTTCCGCCGCACCGAACGGCTCGCCATTGTCCGGGCCATAGATATCGGCGGTGTCGAACAGCGTGATGCCGGCGTCGAACGCCGCCTCGATCCGGGCACGGGCGGCAGCGACATCATCGCCGGCAAAGCGCCACATGCCCCAGGCGAGGGCGCTGACGGTCAATCCGCTGCCGCCAAGCGGGCGATGCGGGGCGGGGCTGCTGAGCGGAGGGCTGATATCGGTCACCCCGCGCCCATGCCATGCGGTGGCGGCCAGCAAAAGGGGGCGTCTGCACTGATCCCTAGCCTTGCACTCAAGTTTCCCTTTGCCGGCCCCAAGAAGCTCTCGGGCTGCAAATGGCCGAACATAGAGGCAGCTACGTCCCCAGCGAGCGGAAAGCGGACGAACAGAAGGGGCGAGCCATAGTGCGTAGGACGATGACGAGTGCTGCGGCACTGTTGGCAGGGCTGGCGATGCCGGCCTGGGCGCAGACCGCGGCACCCGCCGCCCCGGCCGGCGCGAACGGCCCCGGCGAGATCGTGGTCACCGCGCAGAAGCGCAGCGAGCGCCTGCAGGAGGTGCCGCTGGCGGTCTCGGTGGTGAAGGGCGACGCGCTGTCGGCGCAGGGCAAGCCCAATATCCAGGGCGCGGTCGCCCTCGTCCCCTCGCTCAACGTGCTCCAGTCGGGCACCACCCTCAACCAATCGATCTTCCTGCGCGGAGTCGGCACCTCGTCCTTCTCGATCGCGGGCGAGCCGTCGGTCTCCACGGTGCTGGACGGCGTCGTCTATGCCCGTTCGGGCGAGGCGTTCGGCGATCTGATCGACATCGATCGGATGGAGGTGCTGCGCGGCCCGCAGGGCACGCTGTTCGGCAAGAACGCCTCCGCCGGCGTCATCAACATCGTCTCGCAGCAACCGACCGCGCGGTTCGGCGGATCGTTCGAGAGCAGCTATTATAGCGGCAACGAGTTTCGCGAGCGCGCGGTGCTCAACGTGCCGATCACCCCGACCCTGCTGACCCGCTTCACCGGCTTCTACGGCAGCTATGACGGCAACATCCACAATGTCGCGCCGAACGTCGATCACAAGGTCAATGGCTACAAGCATTATGGCGGCCGCGAGCAGGTGACGTGGGAACCGTCCGACAAGGCGAAATTCGCCTTCATCGCCGATTATCACCATAACAATGACGACTGCTGCGCCGAGATCATCGGCACCGGCGCGCTGACGTCGGCCGGCGTGCCGACCAGCAGCGCCGCCTTCCAGGTGCTGCCGACCCCCAAGGGCGACAAGAGCCGCACCGTCGATCAGGATTTGGTCACCCGCACCAGGGAGACCGGCTACGGCTTCTCGCTGCAGGGCGACTTCGCGCTCGGCACCCAGACGGTCACGACGATCACCGCCTATCGCCACTGGAAGAACACCGAGATCCGCGATGGCGACTGGCTGCCGCAGGCCTATATCGGGTTCAACCAGCTCCACGATTTCGGCCCGGAGACCTCGCACACCTTCAGCCAGGAGATCCGGCTGGCCTCGCCGGTCCACCAGCTGCTGTCCTATGTCGTCGGCGCTTATTATTCCAACGCCTGGTCGGAGCGGAAATTCACCCGCTACGATCAGGTCTGCACGCCGGCCAGCGGTGTCGCGCCGACCACGCTGACGCCCTGCACCAGCCCGCTGGCCAACGCCTCGACCTATCCGACCGGCACCGCCGACTTCGGCTCGCGCTTCAAGAATCTCGCACTGTTCGGGCAGGGCACGCTCAACCTCACCGATCGCTTCCGCTTCATCGGCGGCGCGCGCTACACGATGGACCAGCTCAACGTCTTCGCGATCCGCCGCACGACGCTGGCCGGGCCGGGGATCAACAGCAATTTCGATCAGGGTGTCTATGACGCCACCGTCGCCGGACTCAGCAACCCCGGCAGCTATTCCAACGGCGTGCCGTGGCAGGGCAAGGCGACCAGCACCAACCTGTCGGGCAAGGCGGCGCTGCAATATGACGTGACGCGGGGCACCACCGCCTATGTCAGCTACACGCGCGGCTATAAGGGGCCGGCGTTCAACGTCTTCTACAACCTGACCGCGACCGGCACCAACGTGATCGCGCCGGAAACCTCCAACGCCTTCGAGGCGGGGCTCAAGAACACGCTGTTCGGTGGCACGCTGGTGCTCAACATCGACGCCTTCTACACCAAATATCACAATTTCCAGGCGAACAACCCGGATCTGGTGGCGGGCGTGGTGACGACCCGCTTCACCAATGCCGGCACCGTCTCGACCCGCGGCGCCGAGGCCGATCTGGTCTGGCGCCCGCTGCGCGATCTCGCGATCAATGGCGGCGTCGCCTATACCGACGCGCATGTCGACCGCTTCAAGGTCGCGCCGGGCGCGGCGGCGACCGCGATCATCCCGTCGGGCACGCCGCTCATCTATGCGCCCAAGTGGAAGGGCTCGCTGTCGGCCGATTATCGCTGGCGCACCGGCGGCCCGATCGACGTCTTCCTCGGCGCGCAGGGCAGCTATGAGAGCAAGGAGCTTTCCCAATTCTCGCCCGATCCGGTGGTGCGCGCGCAGACCACCATCCACGGCTATGCGCTGGTCAACCTGTCCGCCGGGATCGGCGACACCCATGATCGCTATCGCCTGACCTTCCAGGTCCGCAACCTCACCGACGAGAGCTTCGCGGCAGCGATCCAGAGCGGCGGGCCGGGCGGCTCGTACCGCTACCAGATTTCGCGCGACGCCGATCGCTACTGGGGCGTCACCGGCCGGGTGAATTTCTGATCTCCGGCGGGGGTCGGCGGCGCGGCCGGCCCCGTCAGTCCGCCGCCATCTCGATGCGCGGCACCAGCCACTGGATCAGCGCCAGCGCGACCAGATAGGAGCCGCCGCAGATCAGCAGCAGCGGGGCATAGCCGAAGCCGCCGTCGAGCGACCAGCCCGCCCCCTCGATCATCGCCATCCCCGCCAGATTGCCGGCGAAGGCGCCGATCCCGATCGCCGTCCCGACCCGGTGCGCGGGGAACAGGTCGGTCGCCATGCCGAACACGTTGGTCGAGAAGCCCTGATGCGCGAACAGCGCCAGCCCGAGCAGCCCCGCCGCCACCCAGGCGCTGTGGGTCAGCAGCAGCGCGGGGACCGGCAGGATCAGCAGCGCATAGAGCAGCAGCGAGCGCTTGCGCGCGCGGTTGGCGTCGGCCCCGCGGGCCATCAGCCGCCCCGGCAGCCAGCCGCCGCTCAGCGATCCGAGCGCGGCCATCGTGTAGATGAAGGCGACGGGCAGGCCGAGCGCGCCCTGATCGAGCCCGAACAGCCGGTGGAAGAGATCGGGCGCGAAGAACAGCAGGAACCACCACACCTCGTCGCTGAACGCCTTGGCGGCGATCAGCGCCCATTGCCGGCGATCGCGCAGCATGGCGCCCGAGGATATCCGGGGGGTGGCGTCGGCCGGCGCAGCCTGTGCGGGCGGGCGCGGGGCGAGCAGCCACAGTATCACCCAGACCAGCCCGGCACCGCCGGTCAGCAGGAAGGTCGCCCGCCATCCCAGCCACAGCGCGAGCGGCGGGATGATCAGCGGGGTGAGCACCGCGCCGAGATTGGGGGCCATGTTGCCGATGCCGATCATGATCGATCGCTGCTCCGGCGGGAAATAGGCCGCCGCGGTCTTGACCTGGGCCGGCGTGCCGATCGATTCTGCCGCCCCGAGCAGCGCGCGCACGCCGATGAAGCCGCCGACGCTGGTGACGACCGCATGGGCCATGCCGGCGAGGCTCCACACCCCGACCCCGATCGCGAAGCCGCGCCGCAGCCCGATCCGGTCGATGAACCAGCCGCTGCCTAGGAACGCCACGGCGGCGGCGAGCTGGAAGGCGGAGGCCATGTGGCTATAGTCGCGATCGTCCCAGCCGAACTGCGCTTGCAGGGTCGGTTTCAGCAGCGCGATCATCTGGCGATCGACATAGTTGAGCATGATCGCCGCGAACGCCAAAGCCACGATCATCCGCCGTGCGCCGCCCGCCATGTCGCGGGTCATCCTGTCTTTTCCATCGGCGCCACGGTTGTCCGCGGCGGGGTGCTGCGTCAAAGCACGGAATCTTGAAGGACGGATGCGATATCTTCCTGGCCGGCGCCGCCACGCCCGGCCCGACTGGCCGACAGCATCGCATCGCCGCCGATGGCATCGGCGCACGGACGCAGACGGTCGACCAGCCTTTCTAGACGCGAGAAGGCGCGGATGCCCTGCCGATTGCCGGCCGGCCGCCGATGACCCGGGGCGTCTCGCGCATCGATCACCACAGAACGCAGCTGCCGTCCGGTCGTGCCGGCTCGGGCGCATCGTCGCCGATCGCCTGGAGCAGATCGATCTCGATCGTCCGGCACATGGCGAGAAGCGGCACATCGTGGACGGTGTTGGCGAACGGATCGACCAGATCGTCGCCGATCGCCAGCACGGTGAGGAACATGAATCCCGCGACCGTGGAGCCCAGCGGCGTCGCGAACCCCAAGGCATCGACCAGACCGAGCGGCAGGAAGACGCAGAAGAGATGCGTGAACAGCATCGGGAAGAAACGATATTGGTTGGGCAAGGGCGTGTTCTTGAGACGCTCCATGCCGCCCTGCGCGTTGGCGATGTCGATCAGCACCCGTTCCATGGACACCTGCTGGATGGTGTCGATCCAGCCGTTGCGCCGCGCGAGGTCGATGCGTCGCCCGGTGCCGTCGACAATGCCGTTCGCCACATTGGTCCGCGCCAGCGCGAAATCAGCCTCGCCGCGGGACAGGAAGCGGAGCACTTCGGCATCGGGCGGCTGGCGTCGCAGCTGGCAGCGCAGGGCGTTCACATAGGCGATCTGGCGCAGCACGATGCTGCGCTTCATGTCGAGCGCCTGCGGATCGGGCAGGAAATTGCGCGCCGCACGCGCCAGGCTGCGGCTGGCATTGATCATCTGGCCCCAGAGGATGCGCCCCTCCCACCAGCGCTGATAAGCCGAATTGCTCCGAAAGCCGAGGAACAGCGCCAATGCCGAACCGAACAGCGCCAGCGGCAGGTCCGGCGCCTTGAACGGCAGGATATAATAAGTCGCGGTGACGATCACGTCCCATGCGAACAGCAGGAGGAGCGGCCGCCAGATCTCCGTGACGATCCGTTTGAAGCGGGGAACCGCAGTGACGATCATGGCTCTACCTCTTGCTGGAACGCGCCGATGACGACGGGGCGATGCTCATAACGGTCGTGCGGCATGAGGCGGCGCGGCCGCAACGCCATTCGCCGGATGGATGTGAAACCATTGTGGTCGATCGATCGCGATCAGGAAAGCCAGGCTACCGAGGCCGAACGCGGCCAGCAGCAGCCGGCCCATCACCATCGTCGCGACGCTGGCCTGGGCGGAATTGTCGGCGGGCGGCATGGGCAAATCTCCGTTGGAACGGTGAGTGTCATTCCATGTCCCGATGTCCCGTCACCGACTGCCTTGTAACATATCTTTGCCGCGCTGCGGCATCGTGCGGCGTCGTGCGGCATCGTGAAGCCCGCATTCGCCCATCGCGTCATCGAGGGCGAGATCGCTCTCGGCCTGCGCGAGCAGGCCCCACTTGCCGGAGGTCGCGCGGCAAACGAGCGCCATGGCCGCGCCCCGCTCCTTTCGCGTTCCCACAAGAAGGCGTGCCGCTATCTTCTCGAGTTCGACATCTCAGACAGGGAGTCAGGCGCGATTCCCGGCATGGGGCCGCGATGGCCCGCCGCTACGTCATGCGCGTGCCCATGATCGCCCAGACGGCCGCCGCGAGCATCAAGGGTGGCAAATTGCTGGCGATGCCGGTGGCAAATCTGCCGGCCCGATCCGGCAAAAGTGGCTGATTTCCGCCACTGGTGACCCCAACGGGAATCGAACCCGTGTTTTCGCCGTGAAAGGGCGACGTCCTAGACCGCTAGACGATGGGGCCGTCTCGGTTGCGGGCGCTTAGGGCACGCATCCCGCCGGGTCAAGCGCATCAATCGGCCCAGGCGGCGTCATCGACATGCAGTTCGGCCGACGGACGCTGCGCCCAGTCATCGATCCGCGCCCGGCCGGCCAGCCACAGCTTGCGCGTCGAACCCGCCCCGAGCAGCGCCTGGCCGAGCGCGGTATCGGCCGACCCAAAGGCCATCGCCTTGATCGAGCGGCCATCGTCTCCGGCCACGATCGCGCGGACATGGCCGCCGGTGCCGACGACATCGGCCTTCACCACCCGCACCCGGCCCGCCGCGACGCGCGGGCCGGGCCAGCCGGCGCCGTAAGGGCCGCCCGCCTCCAGCGCCTCGACCAGCGCTGGAGTGACGCCGCCCGGACCGACCACCGCATCCAGCAACAGCGCGCGCTTGTCCGATGCGATCGCGACATCGGCGGCGAGGCGCTCGTCGAGAAATTCGGCGAAGGCATCGAGCTTGGCCTCGTCGATGGTCAGCCCCGCCGCCATCGCATGGCCGCCGCCCGCCACCAGCAGGCCCATATCCTTGGCGGCGAGCACCGCCGCGCCGAGATCGACGCCCGAGATCGAGCGCCCCGATCCCTTGCCGATGCCGCCATCGAGCGCGACGACGATCGCCGGCTTGCCCGAACGCTCCTTGATGCGGCTGGCGACGATGCCGATCACGCCGGGGTGCCAGCCGGCACCCGAAATCACCGAAACGGCGCGGTTGCCCTGGCCGGCGAGCTTCGCCTCGGCCTCCTCGCGCACCGCCTGCTCGATGGCACGGCGATCCTCGTTGAACTGGTTGAGCTCGGCGGCGATCGCGCGCGCCTCGCCCTCGTCCTGCGTGGTCAGCAGGCGGACGCCGAGATCGGCGCGGCCGACCCGCCCGCCGGCGTTGATCCGGGGGCCGAGCGCGAAACCGAGATCGGTCGCGGTCGGGTTCCGGGTGAGGCGCGAGGCTTCGATCAGCGCGGCGAGGCCGATGTTGCGACGACCCGCCATCACCTTCAATCCCTGCGCCACGAACGCGCGGTTGAGTCCCTTCAGCTGCGCCACGTCGGCGACCGTGCCGAGCGCGACGATATCGAGCAGCTCCAGCAGCTTCGGTTCGGCACGCGTTGCAAACCATCCCCGCGCGCGCAGGGTGCGGATCAGCGCGGCGCCGAGCAGGAAGGCGACGCCGACGGCGGCGAGATGGCCATGCGCCGCGCCCTCGCCCTCGTCGAGCCGGTTCGGGTTGACCAGCGCGTGGGCGACGGGAAGCACCGTCGCGCATTTGTGATGATCGACCACGATCACGTCGAGCCCGGCGTCGTGCGCGGCCTGCAGCGCCTCGAACGCCATCGCACCGCAATCGACGGTGACGACCAGGCTCGCGCCCTGTTCGGCCAGCATCACCAGCGCGTCCGCCGACGGGCCATAGCCTTCGAGCAGGCGATCGGGGATGTAGGCGCCGGCATGGAGGCCGAGGTCGCGCAGCAGGCGGATCATCAGCGCCGCCGAGGTCGCCCCATCGACGTCATAGTCGCCGAAGATCGTCACCCGCTCCTGGCGCTCCACGGCATCGGCCAGACGATCGGCGGCCTTGTCCATGTCGCGGAAGATCGACGGATCGGGCATGAAGCCGCGGATGGTCGGCACGCGATGGCTGTCGAGCGCCTCCCGCGGGCAACCCCGCGCCATCAGCAGCTGATCGACCAGCGCATCGGGCCGGAAGCCGGCATCGCCATCGTCGCTGGCCAGGCCCCGCCAGCGCCACGGCTGGCCGAGGATCGAACGGGTCACTCCACAGGGTGCGGCAAGGGTCATGCGCTGCGCCTAGACCATCGCGGCCCGCCTGTGAACGCGAGGCGGCGAATCAGGCCTCCGCCGCCCGCAGCACGACATGCCCCGTTCGCGGCAGCAGCAGACGGAGCAGCGGCCCGGTCATCAGCGTCGTCACCACCGCCATCACCACCAGCATGGTGAACATATTCTGGGGCAGGAAGCCCAGATCATAGCCGATGTTGAGCACGATCAGCTCCATCAGGGCGCGCGTGTTCATCAGGCTGGCGAGGATGCTCGATTCGTTGGTGTCGAAGCCCGCCGCGCGGCTGGCGAAGAACACCGGCACGATCTTGCCGCCGACGGCCGCGGCCAGCACCAGCACCAGCCAGCCGAGATCGGCCGGCGAAAGGCCCAGCAAATTGGTCCGCAGTCCGGTGAAGGTGAAGAAGACCGGCAGGAAGAAGACCAATGTGAAATGCCCGACCTGGCTGCTCCAGGCCTCCACGAAATCGGTGTGGCGGTGGAACAGCAGCCCCGCCGCGAAGCCGCCGAAGATCGCGAAGATGCCGATCTGATAGGTGGCGATGCCGAGCCCGAACATGATGCAGAGCGTCACCGCCATCAGATTGGCGGGCAGCCGCCCGTCCACCACCGGCCAGCGGCGCAGCAGCCAGTCCACCAGCGGCGCGAGCACGAAGCGCAACGCGCACAGCAGCACTGCGATCGCGACCAGGCGCCACAGCAGGAAGGCGCCCGAAAAGACGGCGGTCGCATAGGCGGAGATGCAGGCGAGCATCACCCAGCCGACCACATCGTTGATCGCTGCCGCCGAAATCGCGACCACCCCGATCGGGGTACGGGTCAGCCGGAATTCGCGCAGGATGCGGCCGAGGATCGGCACCGCGGTGATCGCCAGCGCGACGCCGCAGAACAGGGCATAGATGACCGGATCGATGCCCGGCGCGATGCTCGGCTGCGAGGCGAAGCCCAGCCACAGGCCCAGCCCGAACGGCACGACGATCGATCCCACCGCGATCAGCAGCACCGCGCGCTTCATCTTCGCCGATCGGAGATGGCCGAAATCGAAATCGGCGCCGATCTGGAACATCAGCAGGATCAGGCCGATCTGGCTCAGCATCGTGATCGCCGGGCTCGGCTTGGCGCCGAACACGGCCAGCGACACGCCCGGAAAGAAATGGCCGAACAGCGACGGCCCCAGCAGCAGCCCGGCGACGATCTCGCCGATCACCCCGGGCTGGCCCATCGCGCGGAACGCCGCATTCATCATCCGCGCCGCGCCGATCATCACGATCAGCTGCAACAGGATCGAGAACAGCAATTGCTCGTTCGCATGCACTGACGCCATGCCCCACTCCCTTTTTCTTATGGGAGCGAGGATAGGCCGGCCGCCATCGCCGTCAATAGTGCCGGTGCCGTTCCGAACGGCACCGACCGTCAGCGGCGATGCTCGCCCTTGACCCAGCGGATGGTGCGGGACGACGCACGCATCACCACGCTCTCGGTGGTCATCACGCCATCGCGGCGGCGCTTCACCCCGCCGAGCAGCGAACCGTCGGTGACGCCGGTGGCGGCGAAGATCGCATCGCCCTTCACCAGATCCTCGAGCTCGTAGATGCGGTTGAGATCGGTCACGCCCCATTTGGCGGCGCGGCTCTTCTCGTCGTCGTTGCGGAACAGCAGGCGGCCCTGGAACTGCCCGCCGACGCACGACAGGGCAGCCGCGGCCAGCACGCCCTCGGGTGCGCCGCCGGAGCCCATATACATGTCGATTGTGGTTTCGGGGCTGGCCACCGAGATCACGCCTGCGACGTCGCCATCGGGGATGAGATAGATGCCGGTGCCGAGCGCGCGCAGCTCGGCGATCATCTTCTCGTGGCGGGGACGATCGAGCACCAGCACGGTGATCTCGGAGGGCGAGACGCCCTTGGCTTTGGCGAAGGCCTCGACGCGCTCGGTCGGCGTCATGTCGAGCGAGACGACGCCGCGCTCGTAGCCCGGCCCGATCGCGAGCTTGTCCATATAGACGTCGGGCGCGTTGAGCAGGCCGCCCTCTTCGGCGATGGCGAGTACCGCGAGCGCATTGGGTCCGCCGGTCGCGGTGATCGTCGTGCCTTCCAGCGGATCGAGCGCGATGTCGATCTTGGGGCCTTTGCCGGTGCCGACCTTCTCGCCGATGTAGAGCATCGGCGCCTCGTCGCGCTCGCCCTCGCCGATCACCACGGTGCCATCGAAATCCAGCTCGTTGAACGCGGCGCGCATCGCCTCGACGGCGGCGGCATCGGCGGCCTTCTCGTCGCCACGCCCGATCAGCTTCGCCGCGGAAATGGCCGCCGCCTCGGTGACACGCACCATTTCCAGCACGAGAACACGATCGAGAACCTGACTTGCGGCGACCTGACTATCCGGCATGATGCTTCCTTCAAACCCTCAATGCGTCGAGCGATAGGGAAGGCGTGTTACGATGTCGAGCATGGCAGCGTTGGTCTTGATCGCGGTTTATGGGCCGCCGGCGCCATCCACCACCGGCATCACCGCCGAGCAGGCGATGGCCAATTATCGCGCGAAGCTCGGCGGCGTGATCGTCCCGGCTCCCGGCGGGCCGGCGGCGCAATGCGCGACCGGCACCCCGGCCGAGATCGTCGTCTGCCGCCGCAATATCCGCCCCGCCCCCCGCCTGCCGATGCCGGACGAGCGGGCGGAGGCCGGCGAGGTGGTCCATCATCGCGGCGAGCCGGGCGGCGGCGATCCCGGGCCGCCGACCGGCCCGCCCAGCAGGCAGATGCAGACCCTGGGAAAGCTGTTCGGCCTACTGAAGGGTGCGGTCACCGGCGAAGACAGCGGCGATTGAATGGCCGATCCGGGGACGGCGCGGATGACGATGGGAATCAGCGCCGCGCTGGCGCTGCTCGCCGTTGCGAGCGCGCCGCCCGATGCACCGGCCAATGCACCGCCCGCATCGACGATGACCGCCGAACAGGCGATGGCGCATTATCACGCGATGATCGACGCGGCAGCCCCCGCGCCGCACGGCGCCTCTCAGGACTGCCCGCTCGGAACCGGCACCGATATTCTGGTCTGCGCCCATCGCCCGGACAAGCCGCAGCGCCTGCCCTTGCGCGACGAACGAGCCGAACCGGGCGAGGTCGTGCGGCACCCGGCCGAACCGCCGCGAGCGGCCGGCGCCCTGAACGACAAGCCGCAATGTCAGTATAATTGCGGGCCGAGCCCGGCGAAGGAGACTTGGGGGCGGCTGTTCAGGATATTGAAGGGCGAAGATCCCGACGACTGATCCGCGCCCCGGCCGTCATATATCCAGCCTCACACGTCGAGGATGTGCATCAGCATCGGCCGGCCGAGCAGGCTGGACGATCCTTCGAGCCGCGCCAGTGCGTCGCTGACCGCGCGCTCCGGCCCCTCATGCGTCACCATCGCGACCAGCACGCCGCCTTCCGGGGTCGCGCCGCGCTGGATCAGGCTTTCGATCGAGACGCCGGCATCGCGCATCGCCGCCGCGATTTCGGCGAGCACGCCCGGCCGATCGGCGACCGAGAAGCGCAGATAGGCGCGGCCGCGGCGCTCTCCGGTGACGGCCGGCGCCATCTCGGCGAGGCTCTCCACCGGCATCGCGAAGGCCGGGCCATATTCGCCGCGCGCGATGTCGATGAGATCGGCGACCACCGCGGAGGCGGTCGGCCCCTCGCCGGCGCCCCGGCCCTCGAACAACAGGCGGCCGACGAAATTGCCCTCCGCCACCACCGCGTTGAGCGAGCCCGCGACATGCGCGAGCGGATGGTTGTTGGGGACGAGACAGGCATGGACGCGCTGGAACAGGCCGGCGGTCGAGCTGCCCTCCGGCTGCGCCTCGGCGAGACCGACGAGGCGGACGCGATAGCCGAGCGCCTGCGCCTGCGCGATGTCGGCGGCGATGACGTGGCGGATGCCCGAGATCGCGGCGGCGCCGAAATCGATCTTGGTCCCGAACGCCAGCGAGGCGAGGATCGAGAGCTTGTGGGCGGCGTCGACGCCGTCAATGTCGAAGCTCGGATCGGCCTCGGCATAACCCAGCCGCTGGGCCTCGCCGAGCACCTCGGCAAAGTCGCGGCCTTCCGCTTCCATGGTGGTCAGGATGTAGTTGCAGGTGCCGTTGAGGATGCCATAGACGCGGCCGATCGCATTGGCCGCGGCGCCTTCGCGCAGCCCCTTGATCACCGGAATACCGCCGGCGACCGCAGCTTCATATTTCAGCGCGACGCCCTTGGCCTCGGCATCGCCGGCCAGCCCCAGGCCATGATGCGCGATCATCGCCTTGTTGGCGGTGACGAAGTGGCGCCCGGCCTCGATGGTGCGGCGCGCAAGCGTCAACGCGGGGCCATCGGCACCCCCGATCAGCTCGACCACGACATCGATATCGTCGCGTGCGGCGAGTGCGGTCGCATCGTCGACCCATTGGAACCGGGCAAGATCGACGCCGCGATCCCGCGTGCGATCGCGCGCGGACACCGCGACGATCTCGATCGCGCGGCCGGCACGACGCTCGACGATCTCGCGGTTGGTGTCGATCAGCTTGATCACGCCCGCACCCACGGTGCCGAGACCAGCCAGAGCGACACGCAAAGCCTTGGACATCAAAAAACCCTCCCGAGTGACAGCGATGCGCTGGCACGTCGGGAGGGTCAGGGCAAGCCAGTAAGGCTTGGCCGAAAGCTACTCAGGCTTGGGTCAGCCGAGTAGGATCAACGGCACTTCACATTGCCGCGATCGATCGAACGGCCGAGCAGCGCGCCGCCACCGGCACCGAGCAGGGTGCCCAGCGTGCCGCCGCCAAGCCGGTTGCCGGCGACACCGCCGCCGAGCGCACCGATCACGAGGCCCGTCGTGCCGTCGTTGCGCTTGCAGTAATAGCGGCCGTCATGGCCACGATAGACCTGATCGTTGCGGCCGAGCCGGCGATCGCCACGGCCACCGCCATGATAGGAATTGGCGGGATCCCAATTATGGTCGCCGCCGCGCCAGCCATGATCGCCGCCATTGCCGTCATTGCCGCCGTGCCAGCCATTATCGCCACCGTTGCCGCCGCGATCATCATGGTGCCAATCCTGCGCCAGCGCGGGAAGCGGCATCGCCATCGGGGTGGCCAAAGCGGATAGGGCGATGGCGCCGAACAATATCTTCTTCATGCTACACTCCTCTTGGGTGATCCCCAAACCGACCGGACGGCATAAGGTTGCCCGCCCGACCTTGATCGAGATTGTGCCTCGCCAACCATGACGCCGTCATGAACCGGTTCGACAGCGAAACGAAAGATTCGCGCCGCCGCCCCGCCTGGTCAGGCCGCCTGCCGTGTCAGCCCGCCTGCCGTGTCAGCCCGCCTTGCGCGGCTGGTCCGCCGGCGCATTGACGCCCATCGACTGGAGATAGCGCTTCAGATTGCGCGCGGCCTGGCGGATGCGATGCTCGTTCTCGACCAGCGCGAGGCGGACATGCCCCTCCCCCTCCTCGCCGAAGCCGACGCCGGGCGCGACGGCGACCTGCGCGTGCTGGAGCAGCTGCTTGGAGAATTCGAGCGCGCCGAGATGCTTCAGCGCCGGCGGGATCGGCGCCCAGCAGAACATGGAGGCTTCCGGCGACGGCAGCTCCCAGCCGGCGCGGCCGAAGCTCTCCACCATCACGTCGCGGCGGCGCTTGTAGAGCTGGCGGTTCTGCTCGACGATATCCTGCGGGCCGTTGATCGCCGCCACCGCCGCCGCCTGGATCGGCGTGAAGGCGCCATAATCGAGATAGGATTTCACCCGCGTCAGCGCGCCGATCAGCGTCTTGTTGCCGACCGCGAAGCCGATCCGCCAGCCCGCCATTGAATAGGTCTTGGAGACCGAGGTGAACTCGATCGCGACATCCTTGGCATCCGGCACCTGGAGGATCGAGGGCGTCGGCTTGTCGCCGAAATAAATCTCCGAATAGGCCAGATCGGACAGCACCCAGAGCTTGTGCTCTTTGGCGAAGGCGACGACCTGCTCGTAGAAAGCGAGATCTGCCACATAGGCGGTGGGATTGGACGGATAGCCCATCACCAGCACCGAGGGCTTCGGCACCGTGTAGGCGATCGCATGCTCCAGCCGCGTGAAGAAGTCCGGCCCCGGCGCCGCCGGGATCGAGCGGATCGCGGCACCCGCGATGATGAAGCCGAAGGTGTGGATCGGGTAGCTCGGGTTCGGCGCCAGCACGACGTCGCCGGGCGCGGTGATAGCCTGGGCGAGGTTGGCGAGGCCCTCCTTGGACCCCAGCGTCACCACCACCTCGCTATCGGGATCGACATCGACGCCGAAGCGGCGCGCATAATAGCCGGCCTGCGCCTTGCGCAGCCCCGGAATGCCCTTCGATGCCGAATAGCCATGTGCGCCGGGATCGCGCGCGACCTCGCACAATTTGTCGATGACATGCTGCGCCGGCGCGCCGTCCGGATTGCCCATGCCGAGATCGATGATGTCCTCTCCCGCCGCGCGCGCCGCTGCCTTCATCGCGTTCACTTCGGCGAACACATAAGGGGGCAGGCGACGAATACGGTAGAAATCCTCGGACATTCTCAAAGACCTTCTGGATGGCTCGCCACGGTGGCGGCAGCCGCGCTATAGCGGAATCGCGCGCAACGGCACAGGCGCGTTTCTGTGGGAGTGGTCGATTGGCCGAGCAGACCGATGCACGCGATGCGTTCCAGCCGACGCTCGAGGAGATCCAGCACTGGACCGGCGTGATCGGTCGCGCGCAGCAGATGCTGCTCGAATATGCCTCCCGCCAGGCGCTGCTGGCGCCGCCGACACCGCCCGCTCTGCCCGATTTCTCGAAGATGTGGACCAATCCGGCCGCGATCCGCTTCGATACTGATACGCTCGCCGATGCGCAGGCCGATTTCTGGAAGGACAGCCTGACGCTCTGGCAGCGCTTCCTCGATCCCGCCGCCGCCCCGGCACCCAAACCGGATGCCGATCGCCGCTTCGCCGCGCCGCAATGGCGCGACCTGCCGATGTTCGATCTGATCCGCCAATCCTACCAGATCGTCTCGGATCATATGGTCCGCTCGGTCGAGGCGATCGGCGGCCTGTCGGACAAGCAGCGCGAGCAGCTCCGCTTCGCCACCCGGTCCTTCACCGAGGCGATGTCGCCCGCCAATTTCGTCGCCACCAATCCGCAGGCGCTGGAGAAGATCCTCACGACACGCGGCGAGAGCCTGCTCAGGGGCATGGAGAATCTGCTCGCCGATCTCGATCGCGGCCAGCTCACCCATTCGCATCGCGACGCCTTCCAGCTCGGCCGCGACATCGCCTCCACCCCCGGCAAGGTGATCCACGAGACACCGCTCTACCAGCTGATCCAATATAGCCCGACCACCGACAGGGTGGCGAAGATCCCGCTGCTGATCTTCCCGCCGTGGATCAACCGCTTCTACATCCTCGATCTCAACCCGCAGAAGAGCTTCGTGCGCTGGGCGGTGGAGCAGGGCATCAGCGTGTTCATGGTCTCGTGGAAATCGGCCGACGCCAGCATCGCCCATGTCATGCTCGACGATTATGTCGCCGCGCAGATCGACGCCATCGATACGGTGCGCGACCTGTTGGGGGTCGAGAGCACCCACACGATCGGCTATTGCGTCGCCGGCACCACGCTCGCCGCGACGCTGGCGCTGCTCGCCGCACAAGGCGAGGCGGCGAAGGTCGCCACCGCCACCTTCTTCACCGCGCAGGTGGATTTCGCGGCCGCCGGCGATCTCGCTTTGTTCATCGACGACGCCCAGCTCGATCTCGCCGCCGGCCTCGCCGGCGACAAGGGCTATCTCGACGGGCGCTACATGGCCGCGACCTTCAACCTGCTGCGCGGCAAGGATCTGATCTGGAACTATGTCGTCCAGAATTACCTGATGGGCGAAGAGCACCCCGCCTTCGATCTGCTCCACTGGAACGGCGACGTCACCAATCTGCCGGCGCTGTGGCACCAGGCCTATCTGCGTGATTTCTACCGCGACAATCTGCTGGTGCAGCCCGGCGCCATCGCCGTCGCCGGCACGCCGATCGACCTGACCGCCATCACCACCCCGGCCTATGTCCAGGCCGGGCGCGAAGACCATATCGCGCCGGCCGACAGCGTGTGGAAGCTCACCGAACATCTCAGCGGGCCGCTCCGTTTCGTGCTGGCCGGGTCCGGCCATATCGCCGGCGTGGTCAACCCGCCCGCCTCCGGCAAATATCAATATTGGACGAGCGACCATCCCGCCGCGACGCTGGCCGACTTCCTCGGTCAGGCGATCGAGACCAAGGGCAGCTGGTGGCCGGACTGGCGCGCCTGGCTGGCCGGTCATGATGCGGAGATGGTCGCCGCCAAGGGTGCGCGCCTGCCGGGCAAGGGCCGGCGCAAGGCGATCGAGGACGCGCCGGGACGCTACGTCAGCCAGCGCTGAGGCGGTTCGGCGCACGCCGTTATCGCTTCACCTCAACAGCCATGCTGCACCGCACAAAATCCACTTGCGTGGCGTTCGCAGCAGGTGTATTGTGCGCCGCAATATAAACGTAACAAGTCTCGCTTGGAGCGGACCTATGGTAGAGAAGACCGGCCAGCCGACGCGTGCCACCCCGCCCAAGCGGGTGAGTTCGGAACGTGCGAAAGCCGCCACCGTCGCCAGGACGCCCGAGGCGAAGGCCGCCGCTCCCACCGCGAAACCCGTCCCAGCGACCGCCGCGGCGCCGACGCCAGCCGGAACGGCGAAACCCGTGACCGCCGCGGCCGGGCCGCCCCCCGCTGCACCCGCCATCCAGTCCGCCGCTGCGGCCCCTGCGCCGAAGCCGGCGGCGGCGGCGGCGAAGACCGAAACACCCACTGTCGCGAAACCCGCGCCGGTGGCTGCCAAGCCGGTGCCGGTGGCGCCCAAGATCAAGTCGGCCCCCGTGGCTCCGGCGCCTGCGCCGAAGCCGGTCGAAGTGGCTGCTGTGAAGGTGGAAGACAAGGTTGGGGTGCCCGCGCCCCAGCCCGTTGCGAAGACCCCGATTGCGAAGGCCATGACGAAACAGGCGGCGGCGCCCATCGCCGTCATCACCGAGGGAAGCACAATCATGAACGACACCGTGACCAAGGTCCAGGAAACCGCCAAGAAGTTCACCGCCGATGCCGGCCAGAAGATGCAGGCGCTGTTCGGCGATGCCAGCGAGCGCGCCAAGGGCGCCTACGAAAAGAGCGTCAAGCTGTCCGAGGAGTTCACCGAATTCCAGAAGGGCAATGTCGAGGCGATCGTCGAGTCGGGCAAGCTCGCCGCCAAGGCCGCCGAGTCGCTCGGCCAGGAAGCGGCCGACTATGCGCGCAAGTCGTTCGAGAGCGGCACCGCCGCCTTCAAGACCTTCGCGTCGGCCAAATCGCCGACCGAGCTGTTCAAGCTCCAGAGCGACTATATGAAGTCCTATTTCGAGTCGGCCGTCGCCGAGAGCACCAAGGTGACCGAAGCCTGGCTGAAGCTGGCCGGCGACGTCGTCCAGCCGATCTCGAACCGGGTTGCCGTCGCGGTCGAAAAGGCGAAGACCACCAGCGCTTTCTGATCCGCGATCGAACATCGTGCCAGGAAAGGCCGTCCCTCGCGGGGCGGCCTTTTCGCATCGGCGACGGCACCTTTTGGACCAATGCCGCACGCTTGTCCGCAGCCGGCTCTTGCCCTCCCCCCGCGCGATGCCATATCGTGGCCGATGACCATGCAGCAGCCCCATAATCTCCTCGCCAGCGTCGATCCGGTTCATGAACCGATCCGCGCCATGGCGAACAAGGATGGCGAGGACACCGGCAACGGCGTCGGCGTCGCCACCCGCACGCGGAGCCGCACCAAGAAGCCGTCGCTCTACAAGGTGCTGATGCTCAACGACGACTACACCCCGATGGAGTTCGTGGTGCTGTGCCTGCAGCGCTTCTTCCGGATGAACATCGAGGATGCGACGCGGGTGATGCTCCACGTCCACCAGAAGGGCGTCGGCGTGTGCGGCGTGTTCAGCCACGAGGTCGCCGAGACCAAGGCGACCCAGGTGGTCGATTTCGCCCGCCAGCAGCAGCATCCGCTGCAATGCACGATCGAAAAGGCCTGAACGACGAGCCTGGGCGACGAGCCCGCGCTCAGTAGCGGAAGGCGGTCGCGATCGGCTCGCCGGTAACCGGATAGCCGGCATCGTTCGGGATACGGAGCCAGTCGCCATCCTCGCGCGACTCGATCCAGGGCGAGATGATCCGCTGCGGCCACCGCGCCGCATCGGCACAGGCGTCGGCGAAGCTGCCGAACCGGGCGATCCGCTCCAGCAATCGCCGAGTCGGGAAGATCGCCCGCCCGTCGCCCGCTTCGCAGCGCGCCAGCACATCCGCCGCCGTCGCCCAGAAGGCCTGGCTGGTCTCTTCGCCGTCGGCCACGGGGATGTCCTCTCCGGTGGCGCGGGCCAGATAGAAGCGCGTATCGAATCGCCGCTTCACCGCCTCATGCCGCGGCAGCCAGCGTGCGAACGGGATCAGCGCCGCGCCGATGGCGGGATCGAGGGCGATGCCGGTCTCCTCGCGAGTCTCGCGAATCGCCGCGATCCGCGCCGCCGCCTCGTCCGGCGCCAGTTGCGGATGGGCCGATGCCGCCGCCGCCCGGTCCTCGGGGTCCACCCGCCCGCCCGGAAAGACATAGGCGCCGGCCGCGAAGACGAGCGCCGCGCCGCGCTGGACGATCAGGATGCGCGGCGCCTCGCCCGCCCGATCCTGCATCAGGATCAGCGATGCGGCATCCGATACCGGCGCGGCGGGGTCAGTGGACGCCAAGGCCGCGCCCCGATCGTGAATCAGTCATATCATGATCGTCGCACATTTCCGGCCATCGCCGAAATGCGGCACGCGCGCGAAATCGCGGCGCGGGACGCTGTCCGGATCGACAGGGGAAAAGGACCGGCGGCGTGGTGGAGCTGAGCGGAATCGAACCGCTGGCCTCTGCAGTGCGATTGCAGCGCTCTCCCATCTGAGCTACAGCCCCGCACCGCCGGAGCGCTGCATTTAGCGGCGCTTTCCGCCGCTGGCAACGCGCAAATTCCGATCATGCATCGGTCGCCCGCCACTGCTCGTCGCAACAGCGCGGCGGCTGGGCGAACCGCGCCAGGGCGCACCCGTAACGACAGGAACGCCCACGCTTTTCTTCCGTTTTGAAGGCTGATCGAGCGGGCGCCGCACTCTGCGGCCGATACCGTTCGGCAGGTTTTTCCCAGGAGAAAGGACGACTTATCATGGGTTACGAACGCAACGATCGCCCCTATGGCTATGGCCGCGACGATTATCGCCGCGAGCCGGGTTATGGCAGCCCCGACGACCGCGGCTTCTTCGACCGCGCCGGTGACGAGATCCGATCCTGGTTCGGCGATGAAGAGGCGGAGCGCCGCCGGCGCCGCGACGAACGCTTCGATCAGCGCTACGATCGCGACCATCCCGCCAGCCGCTACGAGGGTCGCTACGAAGGCGGTCGCTTCGCCCGCTCGGCGCCGGGCGGCTATGCTGGCCCCGATCGCTATCCGAACTGGCGTCGCTCCAACCAGAGCGACGATGATCGCGGCTTCTCGCGCGGCTATGCGCCGACCGCCTATCATTATCCGGCGACCGGCGAGGACCGCCAGTTCGAGACCGGTTATCCCGACGGCACCCGCACCCGCAGCTATGCCGATACCGGCTTTGGCAGCGATCGCGACCAGCGCTACGACGCCTATCGCGCATCCTATGGTACGGGCTATGGCGCCGGCTCATCCGGTCGCGATGCCGCCCGCGACGACGAGCATGGCTATCATGGCTGGCGCCATCGCCAGATCAGCGAACTCGATCGCGATTATGACGAGTATCGCCGCGAGAACCAGACGCGCTTTGCCAGCGAATTCTCGGCATGGCGCCAGAATCGCCAGACCCAGCGATCCTCGCTCCAGCAGGCGCAGGAGCATATGGAGGTGCTGGGCTCCGACGGCGTGCATGTCGGCAAGGTCGATCATGTCCGCGGCGACCGCATCCTGCTGACCAAGACCGATCGCGACGCCGGCGGCCATCACCACTCGATCCCGTCCTCGTGGATCCAGTCGGTCGACGACAAGGTCCATCTCTCCAAGACCGCGGAACAGGCCCAGCAGGCCTGGCGCGACGAGGAGCAGAATCAGGGCCTGTTCGGCAGCGATCGCGATCGCGACGGCGATCGTGGATCGACCGACCTCAACCGGAGCTTCTCCGGCACCTACTGATGGTACTGATGGGCGCGTGACGCACCCATGAGGCGAAGGCCCGGCCGAGCCATCGGCCGGGCCTTTTGCATGTGCGCCATCGTGATAGGATCGTCTTCGGGAGTCGACGGAGGACGATATGCGCTACGAAGTTTCCGGCACGACGATGCAGACCGTCTCGATCGATCTGGAGGCCGGCGAACGGCTCTACAGCCAGCCTCACAGCATGGCGTGGATGAGCGAGACCATCGCCATGCAGACCCACACCGGCGGCGGCCTGTTCGCGGGGCTGCGGCGCGCGATGAGCGGCGGCGGCCTGTTCATCACCGAGTTCACCGCCGAACGCGCCGGGCACATCGCCTTCGCGCCCCGCTTTCCGGGCCAGATATTGCCGTTCAGGCTCGCCGCCGGCCAGTCGCTGGTCTGCCGCAAGGAGACCTTCCTGTGCGCCGAGCAATCGGTGACGCTGGACATCGCCTTCCAGCAGCGGCTGGGGGCGGGCTTCTTCGCCGGCGAAGGCTTCATCCTCCAGCGTGTCACCGGGCCGGGCACGGTGTTCCTCGATCTTTCCGGCGAAGTGATCGAGAAGCAGCTCAGCCCCGGCGAGCGACTGCTCGTCCATGCCGGGCATATCGGCCTCCAGGAGCCGAGCGTCGCCACCGACATCCGGATGATGCGCGGATTCCGCAACATCCTGTTCGGCGGCGAAGGCCTGTTCCTCGCGACATTGACCGGGCCGGGCAAGATCTGGCTGCAATCGATGCCGATCCTCAACCTCGCCGAAGAGATTGCGCGCTATTTGCCGAGCAGCGGCGAACGCGGCGGCAGCGTCGCGCCGATCGTTGGCACCGGCGCGGCAGGCGCCGTGGTCGGCGGCATCCTCGGCGGGATATTCGGCAACGAGTAGGCGAATACTCGGCATTACGGCATTCGGCGACGTCTCCGATCGCGCCGATACTATGCCGATCTTATGCGGCACCCGCGAACCCCGTCTCGAAAGCTGACGGGTGAGGCGCCTAATCCGCCCTCCTGACGCCGCGCGGCGATCCTCGTCGCGCGCCCGTTGCGAGGGACGTGCATCATGCAGGACATATTCTGGGTCGCGGCGATATTGGGGCTGCTGGCGGCGACGCTCGCCTATGTTCGCCTGTGCGATCAGGCGTGAGGCGGCGATGACGATCGACCTCTGGCTCGCCGCGATCACCGCGCTCGGCCTGCTCGTCTATCTGGTCGCGGCGCTGCTGCGCCCCGAACGATTCTGATCGGGGGCCGACACCATGACCGTTTCCGGATGGATGCTCATCCTCGCCTTCTTCGCCGTGCTGCTGGCCCTCACCAAGCCTGTGGGGCTGTGGCTCCACGCGCTCTACGAAGGCCGCCGCACCCCGCTCCATGCCGTGCTCGGCCCCGTCGAGCGCGGTTTCTACCGTCTGTCCGGCATCGAGCCGACCGCGGAGCAGGGCTGGCGCCGCTACGCCGTCCACATGCTGGTGTTCAACGCGGTGCTGGCGCTGTTCAGCTATGCGATCCTGCGCGCGCAGGCGCTGCTGCCGTTCAACCCCGGCGGCCTGGCCGGGCTGCCCGAGCATCTCGCCGCCAACACCGCGGTGAGCTTCACCACCAACACCAACTGGCAGAGCTATGCCGGCGAATCGACCATGTCGAACCTCAGCCAGATGCTCGCGCTCACCATCCACAACTTCCTGTCGGCCGCGACCGGCATCGCGCTGGCCTTCGCGCTGTTCCGCGGCTTCGCGCGGCGCGAGAGTAAGACGGTCGGCAATTTCTGGGCCGATGCGACCCGCATCACCCTCTATCTGCTGCTGCCGCTCTCGATCGTCTACGCGCTCTACCTGGTGGCGTCCGGCGTGCCGCAAACCATGGCCGCCTCGGTGGACGTCACCACGCTGGAAGGGATCAAGCAGACCCTCGCGATCGGGCCGGTCGCCAGCCAGGAGGCGATCAAGATGCTCGGCACCAATGGTGGCGGCTTCTTCAACGCCAACTCCGCGCACCCGTTCGAGAATCCCAGCGCCGCCACCAACTTCGTCCAGATGCTGTCGATCTTCCTGATCGGCTTCGGGCTGACCTGGTGCTTCGGCAAGGCGGTCGGCAATACCCGGCAGGGCTGGGCGATCCTCTCGGCGATGATCCTGATCGTGCTGGCGGGCGTGCTCGTCACCTATGCGCAGGAGGCCGCCGGCAACCCGATCGTCCACCATCTCGGCATCGCCGGCGCCAATATGGAGGGCAAGGAGGTCCGCTTCGGCACCGCCGCCTCGGCGCTGTTCGCGGTCGTCACCACCGCCGCCTCCTGCGGCGCGGTCAACGCGATGCACGACAGCTTCACCGCGCTCGGCGGGCTGATCCCGCTGTTCAACATCCAGCTCGGCGAAGTGGTGGTCGGCGGCGTCGGCTCGGGCATCTACGGCTTCCTGCTGTTCGCCATCCTCGCGGTGTTCGTCGCCGGGCTGATGGTCGGTCGCACGCCGGAATATGTCGGCAAGAAGATCGAGGGGCGCGAGGTGAAGCTCGCGGTGCTCGCGATCGCGGTGCTGCCGCTCGTCATCCTCGGCATGACCGCGATCAGTGCGGTGGTGGCGCCGGGGCTTGCCGGCCCGCTCAACAAGGGGCCGCATGGCTTCTCGGAGATCCTCTACGCCTTCACCAGCGCGGTGGGCAATAACGGCTCGGCCTTCGCCGGCCTCACCGCCAGCACGCCTTATTATGACGGCATGCTGATGATCGCGATGTGGCTCGGCCGCTTCTTCGTGATCGTGCCGATGCTCGCCATCGCCGGATCGCTCGCCGCCAAGAAGGTGACGCCGGCAACGGCGGGCTCCTTCCCGACCACCGGCCCGCTGTGGATCGGCCTGCTGATCGGCATCGTGCTGATCCTCGGCGGCCTCACCTTCCTGCCCAGCCTCGCGCTCGGCCCCATCGCCGATCATCTCGCGATGATCCGCGGCCAGCTTTTCTAAGGTCTATCGACATGGCCCGTGATGCGACCCTCTTCACTCTCGAGCTGATCCTGCCTGCGGTGGGGGATTCCTTCCGCAAGCTCGATCCGCGCCAGCTGATCCGCAACCCGGTGATGTTCACCGCCGCCGTCGTGGCGGCCTTGCTCACCATCCTGCTCGTCGTCGGCCACGACAGTCTCGCCGCCGGCTTCAAGCTCCAGCTCGTGCTGTGGCTGTGGCTGACCGTGCTGTTCGGCACCTTCGCCGAGGCGCTCGCCGAAGGCCGCGGCAAGGCGCAGGCCGCCTCGCTGCGCGCCACCAAGGCGGAACTGACCGCCAAGCGCATCAGGGGCAACGGCACCGAGGCCGTGCCGGCCAGCGCGCTGCGCAAGGGCGACGTCGTGCTGGTCGAGACCGGCGACCTCATCCCCTCCGACGGCGAGGTCGTGGAAGGCGTCGCCTCGGTCAACGAGGCGGCGATCACCGGCGAGAGCGCGCCGGTGATCCGCGAGGCCGGCGGCGATCGCTCCGCCGTCACCGCCGGCACCCGCGTCATCTCGGATCGGATCACGGTGCGGGTGACGATCGATCCCGGCCAGGGCTTCCTCGATCGCATGATCGCGCTGGTCGAAGGCGCCGAACGCCAGAAGACCCCCAACGAGATCGCGCTGACCATCCTGCTGGTCGGCCTGACCATCATCTTCCTGATCGCGGTCGGCACCATTCCCGGCTTCACCCATTATGCGGGCGGCCAGGTGCCGGTGGCGATCCTCGCCGCGCTGCTGATCACGCTGATCCCGACGACGATCGCGGCGCTGCTGTCGGCGATCGGCATCGCGGGGATGGACCGGCTGGTGCGCTTCAACGTGCTCGCCAAGTCCGGCCGCGCGGTGGAAGCCGCCGGCGACATCGATACGCTGCTGCTCGACAAGACCGGCACCATCACCATCGGCGACCGCGCCGCGACCGAGTTCCGGCCGGTCCATGGCGTCACCCGCGCCGATCTGGCGGAGGCCGCGCTGCTCGCCAGCCTCGCCGACGAGACGCCGGAAGGCCGCTCGATCGTGACCCTCGCCCGCGAGGCGTTCGGCATCGCGACCCGCGCACTGCCCGAGGCTGCGGAGGTGATCCCGTTCACCGCGCAGACCCGCATCTCCGGCGTCAAGATCGGCGACCTGCTGATCCAGAAGGGCGCGGTCGATTCGATCCTCAAGGCCAATCCCGGCGTCGGCGAGAGCGCGGCGGCAACCGACCTGCGCCGCGCCACCGAGGAGATTGCGCGGGCCGGCATGACCCCGCTGGCGGTCGCGCGGAACGGCCGCCTGCTCGGCTCGATCGCGCTCAAGGACATCGTCAAGGCAGGCATCCGCGAGCGCTTCGGCGAGCTGCGCAAGATGGGCATCCGCACCGTGATGATCACCGGCGACAATCCTCTGACCGCCGCCGCCATCGCCGCCGAGGCCGGGGTGGACGATTTCCTCGCGCAGGCGACGCCCGAGGACAAGCTGGCGCTGATCCGCCAGGAACAGGCCGGCGGCAAGCTGGTGGCGATGTGCGGCGACGGCACCAACGACGCCCCCGCGCTGGCCCAGGCCGATGTCGGCGTGGCGATGAATACCGGCACGCAGGCCGCGCGCGAGGCCGGCAACATGGTCGATCTCGACAGTGACCCGACCAAGCTGATCGAGATCGTCGGCCTGGGCAAGCAGCTGCTGATGACGCGCGGGGCGCTCACCACCTTCTCGGTCGCCAACGACGTCGCCAAATATTTCGCGATCATCCCGGCGATGTTCGTGGCGATCTATCCGACGCTGGCGGTGCTCAACGTGATGGGGCTGAAGACGCCCCAATCGGCGATCCTCTCGGCGATCATCTTCAACGCGCTGATCATCCCGCTGCTGGTGCCGCTGGCGCTCAAGGGCGTGACATACCGGCCGATCGGCGCCGGGCCGCTGCTGCGGCGTAACCTCGCCATCTACGGGCTGGGCGGCCTCGTCGCGCCGTTCGTGGGCATCAAGCTGATCGATCTCTTCGTCACCGGCATCGGCCTCGCCTGAGCAAACCCGCCTGAGGAATATGGATATGAACAAGGATCTCCTCTCTTCGCTTCGCCCGTCGCTGGTGATGACCGGACTGTTCGCCCTGCTGCTCGGTCTCGCTTATCCGCTGGCGATGACCGGCATCGCCCAGGCGCTGTTCCCGCACCAGGCCAATGGCAGCCTCGTCATGGAGAAGGGCCAGCCGGTCGGCTCGGCGCTGATCGGGCAGGCCTTCGCCAGCAATCGCTATTTCCACCCGCGCCCCTCGGCGGCCGGCAAGGGCTATGACGCGATGGCCTCGTCCGGCTCCAATCTCGGCCCGACGTCGCAGGCGTTGGTCGATCGGCTGAAGGGCGACATCTCCAAGAATTCCGTGGCGGGGACCAATATTCCACCCGACCTGCTCACGGCCTCCGCCTCGGGGCTCGACCCCGATCTCAGTCCCGAGGCGGCTTTGTATCAAGTGGATCGCGTCGCCCATGCGCGCGGCCTTTCGCCCGCCACCGTCGAAACCCTCGTGACGCACGCGATCGAGCGGCCGTGGCTGCCTTTTCTCGGCGATCCCCATGTCAATGTGCTGGCGCTCAACCGCGCGCTGGATCGCATGGCGCGCTGATCCGCCAACCGGATCGGCGAACGGCATTGGGGCGGGGCGCGATCCGGGCTAAGGCCCGCATCATGCTCCGCCTCACCGAACTCAAGCTCCCGCTCGATCATCCGCCCGAGGCGCTGCCCGCCGCCATCGTCGAGCGGCTGGGCATCGCGCCCGCAGACCTGCTCGACTGGCGGGTCGCGCGCCGCGCCAATGATGCCCGCAAGAAATCGGCGATCCTGCTGATCTATTCGGTCGACGTGGCGCTCGCCGACGAGGCGGCGGTGCTGGCGCGCTTCGCCGGCGACCATCGCCTGCGCCAGACCCCCGATACCGCCTATCGTCCACCCGTTACCGCGCCGGCCGGCTGGGACGGCCCCCGCCCGGTCGTGATCGGGGCCGGCCCCTGCGGGCTGTTCGCCGGGCTGATCCTCGCCCAGATGGGGTTCCGGCCGATCATCGTCGATCGCGGCAAGCTGGTGCGCGAGCGGACCAAGGACACCTGGGGCCTGTGGCGGCGCGGCGTGCTCGATCCCGAAAGCAACGTCCAGTTCGGCGAGGGCGGCGCCGGCACCTTCTCGGACGGCAAGCTCTACAGCCAGATCAAGGATCCGCGCTTCCTCGGCCGCAAGGTGCTGGAGGAGTTCGTGCAGGCCGGCGCGCCCGCCGAGATTCTCACCGAGGCGCATCCGCATATCGGCACCTTCCGCCTCGTCACCATGGTCGAGAGCATGAGGAAGACGATCGAGGCGCTCGGCGGCGAATATCGCTGGCAGCATCGCGTCGAGGATATCGAGATCGAGGAGCGGCCCGACGGCACGCGCCGCCTGACCGGCCTGCGCTTCCAGACCGGCGAGGTGCTGGCCGCCGAGCATGTCGTGCTCGCGGTCGGCCATTCGGCGCGCGACACTTTCGAAATGCTCCACGCTCGCGGCGTCCATATCGAGGCCAAGCCCTTCTCGATCGGGGTGCGCATCGAGCATCCGCAGAGCTGGATGGACAAGGCCCGCTTCGGCGCCTGCGCGGGCAACCCGATCCTCGGCGCCGCCGCCTACAGCCTCTCCCACCACTGCACCAACGGGCGCACGGTCTACAGCTTCTGCATGTGCCCCGGCGGGCGCGTGGTCGCCGCGACATCGGAAGAGGGCCGCGTCGTCACCAACGGCATGAGCCAATATTCGCGCGCCGAGTTCAACGCCAATTCGGGCCTCGTCGTCGGCATCGATCCGGAGCAGGATTATCCCGGCCATCCGCTCGCCGGCATCGAACTGCAACGGAAGCTCGAATCGCTGGCCTATGTGGCGGGCGGATCGAGCTACGCCGCGCCCGGCCAGACGGTCGGGGATTTCCTCGCCGGGCGGCCGTCCACCGCGCTGGGCGAGGTGACGCCCTCCTACAAGCCGGGCGTGCATCTCACCGATCTCGCCCAGTGCCTGCCGCCCTTCGTGATCGATTCGTTGCGTGAGGCGCTGCCGATGTTCGGCCGCCAGATCGCCGGCTACGATCATCCCGATGCGGTCATGACCGGGGTGGAGACGCGCACCTCCTCGCCGATCCGGATCACGCGGGGCCAGGACGGCCAGAGCCTCAACCTCGCCGGCCTGTTCCCGGCGGGCGAAGGCGCGGGCTATGCCGGCGGCATCCTCTCGGCCGGCGTCGACGGAATCAAGGCGGCGGAAGCGGTCGCGGCGAGCCTCGTTCGCCCATGATCCCCCGTTCGGGACGAACGGGGATATCCCGAATCGTCAGGCTGGAGGCGCCAGCGCCTCGACCGCCTCGATGAAGCGCAGCAGCGAGATCGGCTTGGAGACATAGGCCGAGGCACCGGCCTCGCGCGCCTTGTCCTCGTCCGCTGGTGACGCATAGGCCGTGACGGCGAGGATCGGGATCGAGGCCAGCTCCGGGTCCGCCTTCAGCCCGGCGATCAGCTCGAGGCCGCTGATGTGCGGCAGCTGGATGTCCATGATGATCAGGTCGGGCATCACCGCCCGCGCCGTCTCGATCGCCTCCAGCCCGTCGCGCACGGGGGTCGGCTCATAGTCATGGACTTCGAGCAGATCGCAGAACAGCTTGAGATTGAGTTCGTTGTCCTCGACAACGAGCACCTTGCCCGGCAAAGCGACCTATCCTCCAGAAGAGAGAGACGGAGATAGGCGATGCGCGCGGCCGACACAAATCATCCCGACAGCGCGACCCTCGCTTTGTCCGCATTGGCCTGGACGCTCTCCGATGGCCCGCGCGCCGAACGGTTGCTGGCGCTGACCGGGCTCGATGCCGACGAGCTGCGCGCCCGCGCCACCGACCCGACGCTGCTCGCCGCGGTGCTGGCCTTCCTCGAATCCTACGAACCCGATCTGATGTCCTGCGCCGACGCGCTCGACGTCACGCCCGCGGCGCTCGTTCGCGCCCATCAGGAGCTTGAAGCATGACCCGCCCCCTGCTGATCACCGATTGCGACGAGGTGCTGTTGCACATGGTCGCGCATTTCCGCGACTGGCTGGCCGAGGCGCACGGCATCGACTTCGCCGTCGAGCATGAGAATTGGGGCGACGCGCTGGTCCGCCGCGACACTGGCGAGAAGGTCGCGCTGGACGAGGTATGGCCCTATGTGGACGGCTTCTTCGATAGCGAGATGGAGCGGCAGACGCCGGTGAAGGGCGTGATCGAGGCGCTCGACCGGATCACCGCGCACGCCGACATCGTGGTGCTGACCAACCTGCCCGATCACCGCCGCCAGCCGCGCATCGATCAGCTCAGCCGCCACGGCATCGTCCACGAGGTCTATACCAACCAAGGCGGCAAGGGCGCGGCGCTGAACGCCATCCTCGCCGAGCACAAGCCCAGCGTCGCGCTGTTCGTCGACGACCTGTCCTACCAGCTTCATTCGGTCGCCAAGGCGGCCCCGCAGGTCTGGCGGCTGCACATGGTCGCCGAGCCGCTGGTCGCGGTGCATCGCCCGCAGGCGGCCGACGCCCATGCCCGCATCGACGACTGGGCCGAGGCGGCCGACTGGATTCTCGCGCGATTCGCGGACGGCGAACCGGCCCCCTTGACCGCGACTGCCGACGAAGCCTAGCGCTCGGATCATGGATATCGACGCGAAGCTGGCCGAGCTCGGCCTCACCCTTCCCCAGGCCGCCGCTCCGGTGGCGGCCTATGTGCCCGCCGTCGAGGTGGGGGGCCTGCTCCATGTCTCGGGCCAGCTGCCCTTCACCGAAGCCGGCGCCCTCATCACCGGCCGCCTCGACGGCGCCGATGACGTCGCCAAGGGCCAGGAAGCCGCCAAGCGCTGCGGCCTGATGCTGGTGGCGCAGATCAAGGCGGCGCTGGGCGGATCGCTCGATCGGGTCGAGCGGATCGTCAAGCTCGGCGGCTTCGTGTCGTCGGGCGCCGATTTCACCGATCAGCCCAAGGTCATCAACGGCGCCTCCGAACTGATGGTCGCGCTGTTCGGCGAGGCCGGCAAGCATGCCCGCTCGGCGGTCGGCGTGCCGGTGCTCCCGCTCGGCGCGTCGGTGGAAGTGGATGCGATCGTCGCCCTTCGCGAGGCTTGATCGCAGGCTTGCGGCCGCGCCGGACGCGGGCCGCATCGCCTTTCTGCGCGCGCAGGATTTCGCGCATCGCGGCCTGTGGGGCGGCCCGGTTCCCGAGAACAGCCTGGCGGCGGCGCGCGGCGCCATCGCCGGCGGCTTCGGCATCGAATGCGACGTCCGCCTCTCGCGGGACGGCACTGTCATGGTGTTCCACGATGCCGATACCGAGCGGCTGACCGGCGTGCCCGGCAGCGTCGCCGGAACGACGGCGAACGCGTTCGCCGCCTTGCGGCTGGGCGGCGGCGAGGAGCGCGTCCCCACCTTGGCGCAGCTCATCGGGCTGATCGCCGGCCGGGTGCCGCTGCTGATCGAGATCAAGACCGACACGCTGGCCCAGACCGCGCCGCTCTGCCTGGCGGTGCGCCGCGTGCTGGAGGGCTATCGCGGCCCGGTCGCGGTGATGGGCTTCAATCCGGAGGTCGGCCACTGGTTCGCCAGCCATGCCCCGAAGATCGTGCGCGGCCTCGTCATGACCGAGCATCGCGACGGGCGCTTCCGCACATTGCGCGACGCGATCGCCCGACGCCTTGCGGTGAAGCGGGCGAGACCCGATTTCCTCGCTTATGACGTGCGCCATCTGCCCTCCCCTTTACCGTCCGCGCTCCAGACGACGGGCCTGCCGGTGCTGAGCTGGACGGTGCGCACCCCCGAACAGCGCGCGATCGTGGCGGAGCACGCCGATCGCCCGATCTTCGAGCGGCCCCACGCGGCATGAGCGGGGACGGCATGGACAGGAGCGACATGGACACAGGCGGCATGGACGACGTCACCGCCCGCATCGCCCCCGGCATCGGCGCGATCCCCGCGGCCGACTGGGATGCCTGCGCGGGCGACGACAACCCCTTCGTCTCCCACGCCTTCCTCTCGGCACTGGAGGATTCGGGCAGCGCGGTGGCGCGTACCGGCTGGCAGCCGGTGCCGATCGTCGTCGACGGCGCCGACGGACGGCCCGCCGGCATCCTGCCGGCCTATGCCAAGAGCCACAGCCAGGGCGAATATGTCTTCGATCATGCCTGGGCCGATGCCTGGCAGCAGGCCGGCGGGGACTATTACCCCAAGCTCCAGATCGCGGTGCCGTTCACGCCCGTTCCCGGCCCGCGCCTGCTGCTGCGCGATCCCGCCGCCGCGCCGACGCTGATCGCGGCGGCCGAGCTGGTCGTCGGCGAACACCAGCTCTCCTCCGCCCACGCCACCTTCCTGACCGAGGAGCAATTGCCGCTGTTCGAAGCGGCCGGCTGGATGATCCGCGCCGGCAGCCAGTTCCACTGGCACAATGACGGCTATGGCGATTTCGGCGATTTCCTCGCCGCGCTGTCGTCGCGCAAGCGCAAGGCGATCCGCAAGGAGCGCGAGGGAGCCCAAGCCGCGGTCGAGATCCGCACGCTGACCGGCGCCGAGATCGGCAAGGCCGAGTGGGATGCCTTCTGGGGCTTCTACCAGGATACCGGGAGCCGCAAATGGGGCACCCCCTATCTCACCCGCGCCTTCTTCACGCTGCTCGGCGAGCGGATGGGCGACAAGGTGCTGCTGATGCTCGCCTATCGGCACGGCCAGCCGGTGGCGGGCGCGCTCAACCTGATCGGCGGCGACGCGCTCTACGGGCGCTATTGGGGCTGCACGGAGGACATTCCCTTCCTCCATTTCGAGCTTTGTTATTATCAGGCGATCGACGCGGCGATCGCGCGCGGCCTCCAGCGGGTCGAGGCGGGCGCGCAGGGCGAGCACAAGCTCGCGCGCGGCTATCGGCCGGTGCCGACCTGGTCGGCCCATTATATCCCGCACCCCGGATTCCGGCGGGCGGTGGAGGATTTCCTCGCCCGCGAACGCCGGGCGATGGAGGAGCAGATCGAGATGCTCGATCAGATGGCACCCTTCCGCAAGGACGGGTGAAGCGTCAGCCTGTCGGGATCGATCCCGCAGGATCAGGCCCCGGCATCAGGCGGCGCGGCGCTGGTGCGTGGCGAGCCAGGCGCGGGCCAGCTTCTGCGCCTCGACGATCTCGCGCGCGGTCATCTCGTCGGCGATCTCGGCGCGCATGTCCTGCGCCTCGATCGAACCGGCGGCGGACGCCAGGTTGAACCATTTGTGCGCCTCGATCAGATCGACCTCCACGCCCCGGCTGCCGCTCGAATAGGCGATGCCGAGTTGATAGAGGGTCTCCGGATCGAACGCCGCCTCGGCGAGGCGGCTCTCGATCAGGAAGGCGGCGGATTTGAAACTGCTGGCCATCTGCGTTGGTCCTTTTCCACGCAGCTGGTTTTGCCGTCAGACATCCAACAAATGGTTAACGGCCCAATCGGCACGATCTAGACTATGGTCTAAATTATTTCCGTTACTTGCGATTTCTTGCTCGCACTTGTCGAACCATGTTCAGGCGGCGACGACCGGAAGATTGTCGATCAGTCGTGCCGCGCCCATCCGGGCCGCCGCCAGCAACCGCGCCGGGCGGTCGCCCAGCTGGTCGATCGAGGCGAGGGTCTCGGCATCGCGGAGCGTGACATAATCGATCGGATCGAAGCCGGCCTCGGCCAGCCGGGCGATCGCGGTGGCCAGCGCGCCCTCGATCGGCTCGCCCCGCCCGATCGCCGCCGCCGCCTCGCCCAGCGCGCGCGGCAAAGCGCGGGCACGGGCGAGTTCGTCCTCCATCAGATAGGCGTTGCGCGACGAGAGGGCGAGGCCCTGATCGTCGCGAACGGTCGGCACGCCGACAATCTCCAGCCCGAGATCCAGGTCCGTCGCCAGCCGCCGGAGGATGGCGAGCTGCTGCCAGTCCTTCTCGCCGAACAGCGCGACATCGGGGGCCACCTGGTTGATCAGCTTGAGCACCACCGTCGCGACGCCGTCGAAATGGCCCGGCCGCGCCGCGCCATCCAGCACCTCGGACACGCCGGAGATCGAAATGTTGGTCTCGAAGCCTTCCGGATACATGGTCTCGACCGCCGGCGCCCACAGGATCGTGCAGCCGGCTTTCTCCAGCAGCTGCGCATCGGCCCGTTCGCGGCGGGGATAATGGCCGAAATCCTCGCTCGGCGCGAACTGCTTCGGATTGACGAAGATCGATGCGACCACCGCGTCGGCGCGACGCAGGCCTTCTGCCACCAGCGCCATATGACCCTCGTGCAGGGCGCCCATGGTGGGCACCAGTGCGATTCGCTTGCCTTCTGCACGAAGGTCCGCGACGGCGCCGCGCAAGGCGGCCAGTTCACGGATGATTTGCACGGGCGACGGGCCTCCGATATGGCTTGGGGCTGGCTCTGTGCGGCGGCATTGGGGCCAAATCAAGGACCGCCGCAAGCCGAATGGGGAAGTTTTCGAGACATATGACCGACCGCGCGCACTTGATTGTTTTCGCCAACGAGAAGGGCGGCACCGGCAAATCGACCACCGCCGTGCATGTCGCCGTGGCGCTCGCCGCGCAGGGCCGCCGGGTCGCCGTGCTCGATCTGGATACCCGCCAGCGCACGATGGTGCGCTATCTGGAGAACCGTGTCGCCACCGCCACGCGCGAACAGGTCGAGCTCGCCACGCCCCGCTTCGAGGTGTTCGACCCGAACAAGGACGCCAACATCCTCGCCCGCATCGATGCGCTGTCCACCGATGCCGAATTCGTCGTCATCGATACGCCGGGCCGCGACGACCCCTATGCGATGAAGGCGGTGACGCGCGCCGACACGCTGGTGACGCCGATCAACGACAGCTTCATCGACCTCGACCTGATCGGGCAGGTCGATCCCGATACCTACCGGATCAAGCGCCCGAGCTTCTATGCCGAGATCGTGTGGGATGCGCGCAAGGTCCGCGCCAAGGCCGATGGCGGCACCGTCGACTGGGTGGTATTGCGCAATCGCCTCCAGCATCTCGAGGCCAAGAATATGCGCCGCGTCGGCCAGGCGGTGGACGAACTGTCCAAGCGGGTCGGCTTCCGCGTGATCCCCGGCCTCGGCGAGCGCGTCATCTATCGCGAGCTGTTCCCCAAGGGGCTGACCCTGCTCGATCTCGGCGCGATCAAGGAGGTGGGGCTCTCCCACGTCGCCGCGCGCCAGGAACTGCGCGAGATGGTTTCCGGCCTCCAGCTGCCCGAAGCGCCCGACCTGTTCAGCCGCCCCCAGGCCAGCGCGACGGCCTGAGGCGCGGGATCATGTCCGAAAAGATTCTCGTCGCGCTCGCGATCATGGCTGCCATCTGGTGGCTGGGGCAGCGCCGCAAGACGACCCTGCTGTCGATCAGCGAGGCGCGCGAGCTGCTCGGCGTGTCCGCGCGCGCCAGCGAGGACGAGGTACGCTCCGCGCATCGCCGGCTGATCGGCCGCGTCCACCCCGATGCGGGCGGATCGCAGGCGCTGGCCAGCCGGGTGAACGCTGCCCGCGATCTTCTTGTCGCCGAATTGAACCGGAAGAGCGCCTAAGCGTCTCAACCGCATACTTTCCAAGGGAGACCTACCACATGGCCCATCGTTTCGATCCCACGTCGCTGCGCGAATATGACATCCGCGGGATCGTCGGCAAGGCACTGGGGCCGGCGGATGCGACCGCGATCGGGCGGGGCTTTGCCACGCGCGTGCGCCGCGCCGGCGGCACCCGCGTCGCCGTCGGCTATGACGGCCGCACCCACTCGCCGCTGCTCGAAGCCGCGCTGGTCGAAGGGCTGACCAGCGCCGGCGTCGACGTCGTCCGCATCGGCCTCGGCCCCACGCCGATGCTCTATTATGCCGAGGCCACGCTCGAGGTCGATGGCGGCATCATGATCACCGGCAGCCACAATCCGGGCGATTACAACGGCTTCAAGATGGTGCTCCAGCACAAGCCGTTCTTCGGCGCCGACATCCAGGATATCGGCACGCTGGCCGAAGCGGGCGACTGGGAAGAGGGCCAGGGCACGATCTCCAACTACGAGATCATGGAGGATTATGTCGCCCGGCTGATGACCGCCTATGCCGGCGGCGCGTTCAAGATCGGCTGGGATGCGGGCAATGGCGCCGCCGGCCCGATCGTCGATCGCCTCGTCAAGCTGCTGCCGGGCGAGCATCACACCCTCTACACCGAGATCGACGGCACCTTCCCCAATCACCACCCCGATCCCACCGAGGAGAAGAACCTCGCCGACCTCAAGGCGCTGGTGAAGGACAAGGGCCTCGATTTCGGCATCGCCTTCGACGGCGACGGTGATCGCATCGGCGCGATCGACGGCGAAGGCCGGGTGATCTGGGGCGACCAGCTGCTCGGCATCCTCGCCGAGCCGGTGCTGCGCGAACTGCCCGGCGCCACCATCATCGCCGACGTAAAGGCCAGCCAGGCGCTCTATGATCGCATCGCCGAGCTCGGTGGCACGCCGCTGATGTGGAAGACCGGCCACTCGCTGATCAAGACCAAGATGAAGGAGACCAACTCTCCGCTCGCCGGCGAGATGAGCGGCCACATCTTCTTCGCGCACGACTATTACGGCTTCGACGATGCGCTCTACGCCGCGATCCGCCTGATCCAGGCGGTGCGCGTGCTCGGCGGATCGCTGACCGCGATCAAGTCGGCGATGCCGGTGATGATCAACACGCCCGAGATGCGCTTCCAGTCGTCCGAAGACCGCAAGTTCAAGGTCGTGGACGAGGTGCTGGAGCGGCTCGCGGCGTCGGGCGCGGAGGTCGACAAGACCGACGGCGCCCGCGTCAACACCGACGACGGCTGGTGGCTGCTGCGCGCGTCCAACACGCAGGACGTGCTGGTCGCCCGCGCCGAAGCCAAGGACGAGGCCGGCCTCGAGCGGCTGATGGCCCAGATCAACGATCAGCTCGCCCAGTCGGGCGTCGAGCCGGTGCTGTCCGCCGGCCATTGATCCTGTTCCCCGCCCCATTCCGGCGATCGCCGGGATGGGGCGGCCCCGGCTTCAAGGCCCTCTCGCCACGCCGCGGCGCCGCCGTTAAGCTGGGCGCTGCACAGGGGGACACGCATGAAGACCGAGCGGATGACCGCGTTCACCGATGGCGTGGTCGCCATCATCATCACCATCATGGTGCTGGAGCTCAAGGTGCCCGAAAGCACCGAGCCGCGGGCTCTGCTGGCCGCCGCCCCCATCCTCGGCGCCTATATCCTCAGCTACATCAATGTCGGGCTGTACTGGAACAACCACCATCATCTGCTCCAGGCCGCCAGCCGGGTCGATGGGCGGGGCCTGTGGGCGAACCTGTTCCTGCTGTTCTGGCTGAGCCTCGTCCCCTTCGTGATCCGCTGGATGGACGAGGCCGGGTTCGGCTCGATGCCGGTCGCCGCCTACGGCTTCGTGCTGGGCATGGCCGCGATCGGCTATCGCTGGCTGCAACATGAGATGATCCGGATCAACGGCGGCCGCACCTCGCGCCTCGCCGATGCGCTGGGGCAGGACTGGAAGGGGAAAATGTCGGTGCTCGGCTATCTCATCGCCATCCCGCTGGCCTTCGTGACGCCGTGGATCGCCGTGGCGCTGTATGTCATCATCTCGGGGGTCTGGCTGGTGCCCGATCAGCGGATCGAGAAAAGGCTGATGGCCGACTAGCGGCGGGGCTAATGCCGCGGGACCATCAGCGCGAGATCGCGCTTGGCGGTCAGAACGACCGCATAATTCCGTTCGATCAGGCGCGGCAGCGGCTCGGGCAGCCGGCCGCTGCCGCGGAAATAATGCTGGTTCCGATCGATCACCATCGCTGCGAGCCTCCGCTCGCCAATGGCGCGTTCCAACGGCCGCGGATCGGTCCCGGTCCTGAGCCGCTGGCCATATGCGAAGAAATCGATGCCGACCGGTCGATCCGCCCAATAACAGACCGCCAGCATCTCGCAGAGCACGGGCCCCTGCGCGCTGCGCACCCCGTCGATCATCCCGGCCCAGGCCCGTTGCTGTTTCGGAATGGCGATCAGGCGGCCGATGGTGCGGGTCACGTTGAGCGGCGCGAACAGCAGCAGCGGTGCCAGCGCCAACAGCAGCCAGCGGCTCCGCGCCCTGATATCCGGGCCGCCGGGCGTCGCTTTTTCTGCCGCCAGCCCCAGAAAGGCGCCGCACACCAGGACAAGGCCGATCAACCCGTCGAAATGGGCGTTCAGGAACACGCCCGCCCCCATGCGCTGCCCCAGCCCGGAGACGGTGCCGAGCGCCGCGAAGATGAGCAGCAGCATGGCGCGCGGATCACGGCGCAGCGATCGGGAAGCGACCAGCGCGACGACGATCAGCCCGGCCAGGTCGGCCACCGTCACGAACCCATCGAGAAAATTCTGGAAATCGGTCGTCCGCTTGAAGCCGAAAAGCTCCAGGAAGATGGCATTCCCAAAGCAGGCCGCGAGAAGCGCGACCGCCGCACCCGCGAAGAGCGCACCGGACAGGCACCAGATCAACAACGCCCGGCGGTTGTACAGGAGCAGCCATGCCGTCACCGACAGCGGAAGCGCGATCTGGTTGTGCTTGATCAGGCCCGCCACCACCATGATCGCCGCCGCCGGCACGATATCGCGGGCACCCAGTCGGCGAGGTTCGACGCGCAGCAGCAGCAGCAGGCTCGACAGCGCCACTGCCTGGCCGGGCCATTGCGGGTTGCTGACACCGACGAACTCCCGGAAATCCACGGTGGCGAACAGCAGGAAGAGGAGCGCGGACATCCACGCCCAGCGGACGGGCGATCCCAGCATATGGACGATACGGCCGATGATCGCGGCGACGGCGAGCAGCGACAGGAACGCGATGATCCGCCCCGCGAAGATATTATCGCCGACCAGGCTGCCCAGATAGCCGTCCGCATAGAAGAATAGAGGCGGGTAATTATTGGCGATCAGCGTGTTGGAGACCGGATAGAGCACACCGCCGCCGACCGCGGCACGCGACCAATAGGCACTCCATCCCTCGCCATAATCGTTGGACACATGGATGAACATGCCGGCCAGGGGCGGGAGCAGCGACAGCACCAGAATGATCAGGCACAGCCACGCCAATATCCGGAACAGCCTGGCCTCGGCGGCGTGGGGCCGGGATTCGAAACCCTCGGCCCGCACCTGCCGAGGGCGCCGGCTGGATGTCAGCGCGATCATGAAAACTGTTGCCCCAGATGCATTATCGTCATGGAAGCTATTGTCAGGGATTCAGCGCTTGCGCCACGTCACCAATGCGGAGGCACCGAAATTCCACACCGAGCCGATCACCGCGCCGGCGACGCCGGACACCCACCAGCGATGATGTTCGCTGAACAGGACCACGCCCGTGCCGACATTCGCCAGCGCGCCGATTCCACACAGCAGATAGAAGCTCGCGAGACCGGCCACCATCCGCAGGCCCGTCAGGCGACGATCGCGGAAGGTCAGGCTGTTGTTGAACAGGAAGTTGAACGCGATCGCGACCAGCACGGCCATGATCTGCGCCCTCGCGAAGGATGCGCCATCGAACGCCATCATCCCCCTGAGCACGGCGACATGAACGCCGAGCCCGAGCGTGCCGACCGCGGCGAACATGACCGGACGGGGCGGCGCGAAGCGGCGGATCAGCCGATCCGCGATCGTCACCGCATAATCGATCGCCACCCCGGCGCCCAATTTGCTGTCTCCGGCGACGCGGGTGCGGAAGCGGAAGGGCAGTTCGACCACGCGCAGCGGCTGGGGGCTGGACGTCAGCAGGTCGAACAGGATCTTGAAGCCACGCCCTGAAAGACGCGGCAGCAGCGCCTCCACCTTGGTGCGGCGCACCGCGAAAAAGCCGCTCATCGGATCGGTCACCGGCGCCTGAAGGACCAGTTGCGACAGCTTGGTGGCGGCCCGGCTGCACTTCAGGCGAAAGCTGTCCCAGTCCCCGGTCGAGCCATTTTCGCAATAGCGCGATCCGATCGCGACATCGGCCGCGCCGCCGTTCACCAGCGCGAACAGGCGGGGCAGCAGCCGCTCGTCATGCTGGCCATCGCCGTCGATCACCGCGACGACCGGCGCCATCGTCGCCATCATGCCCTCGATCACCGCCGACGACAGCCCGCGCCGGCCGAAGCGGCGCACCACCCGGATGTCGGCGCGCCCGGACGCCAGCGCGGCGATCCGCTCGGCGGTGCCGTCCTGCGACCAATCGTCCACGAACAGGATCTCGTAGCGGATGCCGGCCAGCGCCGCATCGAGCCCGGCGACGATCTTCGCGACATTATCGGCCTCGTTGAAGGTCGGCACGATCACCGCCAGATCGAATCCGCCGGCCTTCGCCACCATGATCGGCCGGACATTCTTGGCCGGCACCGCGACGCCTATCGACATATCTTCTTCCTCACACGCGAGCGTCGTCACCCGCGCCCGTGCAGGCCCAAAACGGGCTGAACGATCCATGAAGGAAGACGCACACGTTGCCGTAGAACCTTGATCGCGCACCCTATCGGCGGTGCGCCGGGCAGCATGCGCGGCAGACGGTTCAATCGTCCTCGTCCTCGTAGCCGACCAGCGCCAGCGCCCGCGCCTTGATCTGACGGGTCATGCACCAGTGGACCAGCGCCTCTTCCCGGCCGTGCGTCACCCACAACTCCTGGGGCGCCAGTTCCTTCACCGTCGCGGTGAGCTCGTCCCAGTCGGCATGGTCGGAGACGATCAGCGGCAGCTCGACATTGCGCTGCCGTGCCCGCTGCCGCACCCCCATCCAGCCCGACGCCATGGCGGTGATCGGATCGGGCAGACGGCGCGACCAGCGATCGTTGAGCGCGCCGGGTGGGCACATCACGATCTTGCCGCGCAACTGCTCCTTCGCGGCGGCGGTGGCGGGCACCAGTTCGCCGAGATCGACGCCCAGCTCCTGATAGAGCGCGCACAGCCGTTCCATCGCACCATGGATGTAGATCGGCGCGTCATGGCCGCGCAGCCGCAGCTCGGCGATCAGGCGCTGCGCCTTGCCCAGCGCATAGGCGCCGACCAGCACGCAGCGATCGGGGTTGGCGTGGAGCGCTTCCAGCAGCCGGTCGATCTCGGCGCCGGTATCGGGATGGCGGAACACCGGCAGGCCGAACGTCGCCTCGGTGACGAAGATGTCGCACGGCACCGGCTCGAACGGCGCGCAGGTCGGGTCGGCGCGGCGCTTGTAATCGCCCGACACGACGATGCGCTCGCCGCGATGCTCCAGCACGATCTGCGCCGATCCCAGCACATGCCCCGCCGGCACGAACCGCGCGGTGACGTCGCCGACCGTCACCGTCTCGCCATAGGCCACGCTCTGGCCGGACTGCGGGCCGTAGCGCGTCGCCATGATCGCCAGCGTCTCGGGCGTGGCGAGGACCGCGCCATGGCCGCCACGGGCATGATCGGCATGGCCATGGGTGACGAGCGCGCGCGGCACCGGCTGCGAGGGATCGATCCAGGCATCCGCGGCGGGCACGTAGATGCCGTGGGGATGCGGTTCGATCCAGGAGCCGAGGCGCGCCATCCCAGCTATATCGCTGGCGCGCCGCTAAGTTCCGCCGGTCAGCGCAGCTTGGATATCTTCAGCCCGTCCTGCTTGGCCCGCGCCTGCACCGATTCCTCGGAGCGGGTGAGCGCCTTGCCGATCGCCTTCAGCGCCATGCCCTTGGCGGCGAGGCGGTGCAGCTTCTGGACCTCGTCGGTGGTCCAGGGTTGCTTGTGACGGACGAAACCCTCGGCCATGCGCCTACTCCGTGATCACCTTGCCCTTGGTGGAGGGGTTGGCGGCGATCGTCTTCTTGACCTCCTTCTTGGGCTTCTTGGCTTCCTTGTTGCTCTTCACCTGACCCTTGGCCATCGCATGTCTCCTGGAGGAGCCATCCTTCTAGCTCGGCCGGGCGTGTGTGGCGAGGGCTGGCGAACCGGGCGACGAGCCCCGATATTCGATGGCGAATGTCCGATCTCCCCCCGATTCTCGCCCAATGGTTCGCCGGCCGGGGCTGGCAGCCGCGCCGCCACCAGCTGGCGATGCTGGACGCCGCGCGGGCGGGGAAGAGCGCGCTGCTCGTCGCGCCGACCGGGGCGGGCAAGACGCTGGCCGGCTTCCTGCCCAGCCTCGTCGAACTGATCGAGCAGCCGAGCGACGGCCTCCACACCCTCTACGTCTCGCCGCTGAAGGCGCTGGCGGTGGACATCCAGCGCAACCTGCTCGGCCCGATCGAGGAGATGGGGCTGGCGATCCGGGTCGAGACCCGCACCGGCGACACGCCCTCCGATCGCAAGGCCCGCCAGCGCGTCCGCCCGCCGCAGATGCTGCTGACCACGCCCGAGTCGCTCAGCCTGCTGCTCTCCTATCCGGAGGCGGCGGAGATGTTCGCCAATCTGCGCACGATCGTGATCGACGAGGTCCACGCCTTCGCGCCCTCCAAGCGCGGCGACCTGCTGTCCCTGTGCATGGCCCGGCTCCAGCGGCTGGCGCCCGCGATGCGGCGCGTCGCGCTGTCCGCCACCGTCGCCGAGCCCGATGTCTATCGCGCCTGGCTGTCCGGCGACGGCGATCTCGATACCGTGGCGCTGGTGCAGGGCGATCCCGGCGCCGAGCCCGACATCGCCATCCTGCTGCCGCAGGAGCGCATCCCCTGGTCGGGCCATTCGGGCCGCTATGCCGCCGAGCAGGTGATGGCGCAGATCGCCGCACACCGGATCACGATCATCTTCTGCAACACCCGCAGCCTCGCCGAACTGATCTTCCAGGATCTGTGGGCAGCCAACGAGCAGCATCTGCCGATCGGCATCCACCATGGCAGCCTCGACATCGCGGCGCGGCGCAAGGTCGAGCAGGCGATGGCGGACGGGCGGCTGCGCGCGCTGGTCGCCACCGCCAGCCTCGATCTCGGGGTCGACTGGGGGGATGTCGATCTGGTCATCCAGATGGGCGCGCCCAAGGGCTCGTCGCGCCTGCTCCAGCGCATCGGCCGCGCCAACCACCGGCTGGACGAGCCCAGCAAAGCCCTGATCGTACCCGGCAACCGCTTCGAATATCTGGAGGCGCGCGCCGCCGTCGATGCGGTGGAGGCGGGCGAGCGCGATCCCGACGTCTTCCGCCCCGGCGCGCTCGACGTGCTGGCCCAGCATATCATGGGCGTCGCCGCCTCCGCCCCGTTCGCCCGCGACGATCTGCTCGCCGAGGTGCATGAAGCGGCGCCCTATGCCACCCTGCCCGCCGAGACCTTCGATCGCGTGCTCGGCTTCGTCGCGACCGGCGGCTATGCCTTGCGCGCCTACGACAAATATAAGCGGCTCACCGAAGGCGCGGACGGGCTGTGGCGGGTCTCGCACCCGCGCTTCGTCACCCAGCACCGCCTCAACGCCGGGATCATCGTCGAGGCGCCGATGCTCAATGTGCGGTTCCGCAACGGCCGCTCGCTCGGCCGCGTCGAGGAGGGCTTCGCCTCGTCGCTCAGCCCGCACGACACCTTCTTCTTCTCGGGCCTCAGCCTGGAGGTCGAGGGCGTCAAGGGCGAGGATCTGTTCGTCCGCGCCACCGCGCGGCCGGCCCGCATCCCGACCTATGGCGGCGCGCGGATGCCGATCTCGACCAACCTCGCCGATCGCGTCCGCCACTTCCTTCACGAGCCGGCGCAATGGCCGCGTTTCCCGGCCGACGTGCGCGAATGGCTGGAGATGCAGCGCCGCCGCTCGGTCCTGCCCGCGCCCGACCGGCTGCTGATCGAGACCTTCCCGCGCGAGGGGCGGCACTACATGGTGGTCTACAGTTTCGAGGGCTGGAACGCGAACCAGTCGCTCGGGATGCTGGTCACAAGGCGGATGGAAACCGCGGGTCTCCAGCCGATAGGATTCGTTGCCAGCGACTATGCCATCGCGACCTATTCGTTAAAGCCGGTGATCGACCCCCGGCCGCTCTTCTCGCCCGACATTCTTGAGCATGAGTTCGTCGACTGGGTACAGGAATCGGCCTTGCTCAAGCGCGCCTTCCGCGAGGTCGCGGTGATCGGCGGGCTGGTCGAGCGCCAGCATCCCGGCCAGCGCAAGACCGGGCGCCAGGTGAGCTTCTCGACCGACCTGATCTACGACGTGCTGCGCCGCTACGAGCCGGAACATCTTTTACTTCAAGCGGCTTGGGATGACGCCAAGGCGCGGATGACCGACGTCGGCCGGCTCGGCCGCCTGCTCGATACGGCAGCGGAACGGATCGAGCATGTCGATCTCGAGCGAGTCTCGCCGCTCGCGGTGCCGGTGCTGGTGCTGATCGGGCGCGAGCGGGTGGCGGCGGGCAGCGTCGACGATGCGCTGCTCATCGAGGCCGAGGCCCTCGTCGCCGAAGCAATGTGTGGAGACGCCGATTTTAACCATGATCCTTTACCCACGAATTAAGGAATCCCGCTAGCGCTGGTCCTCGCTCGGGGGAGCGACGACCTGAGGTGGCATGTGAAGGGTTATGTGCTTGGCGTGATCGCCGCGGTGACGGCAGTGGCCACGCCCGCGGTGGCGCAGGACAGCTATGACGGCCGGATCGGCGCGGGGCTCGAATGCGTGCCCTATGCACGCCAGATGTCCGGCATCCAGATTTACGGCAATGCTTGGACCTGGTGGGATCAGGCGTCCGCCCGCTATCAGGAAGGCGCCGCCCCCAAGGTCGGCGCGGTGCTGGTCTTCCGCCCCAAGGGCGTGATGAAGCTCGGCCATGTCGCGGTCGTCAGCAAGATCGTGTCCAGCCGGATCCTGATGATCAGTCATGCCAACTGGTCGCGAATCGGCGGCGTGCGCGGCCAGATCGAGAAGGACGTGACCCTGGTCGACGTCTCGGCCGGCAACGACTGGAGCGAGGTGCGCGTGTGGTGGCGCGACAATCACGGCCTCGGCACCACCCGCTACCCGGTCTATGGCTTCATCTACGGACGCGACGCCAATTCGGGCGAGCAGATCGCCCATGTCAGCAAGGATCTCGCCAGCGCCTCGCCCGATATCGTCGGCGCGGTGATCGATTCGCTGGGCGCCGCCCCGGCGAGCTGATCGGCCGTCCTCAGCGGAAGGTCTGCGACAATCCGCTCGCCCGCGCCTCGCGCAGCAGCCGGCGCGCCCTCAGCAGCATCTCGATCCGGGTGGTCGCGATCAGGCCGAGCGCGAACGCCATCAGCACGTCGATCGCGATCTGCGCGTTGAGGCCGGTGCCGCCCATCTCCTCCATCGCCACCCGCCGCACGAGCAGCAGGCCGACGAGCAGCAGCACCGCGAGCGGTGACGCCTGCTGGCTGAGCGCATGGGTTTCGGGATCGACGCTGATCCGCATCATCGTGCCGCGATACCAGCCGATCCCACCCCCGATGACCAGCGCCGCCGCGGCCGCGGCAAAGCCGATCGGCGTCGGCGGATGGGTCGCGAACATGCCGATCACGAACACGGCATAGAGCGCCGGCAGGATCCACAACGTCTCCAGCCGCAGCCGGCGCGCGCCGCGCATCCGCCACAGCCTGATCCCGACCACCAGCAGGATGATGACCGCCGGAACGACATATTGCATCCAGGGCCCCTGGATCGGATGTGACTGCATAGCTGTAACTCCCCGCTCTTCCCCCGCGCGATGCTAGGCCCGGTGCGGCCACCGCGGCAAGCCGGCTTGCGCGGGTCGCCGGTCCTGCTATTCGGATTGCCATGGTTCCCTTTTCGTTCGCAGGCGCGGAGCTGGTCGCGATGGTCCCCGGGGCGTTGGCCTGGCCGGCGCGCCGCGCGCTGCTGTTCGCCGATCTGCATCTCGAGAAAGCAAGCTTCTACGCTCGCGGCGGGCAGATGCTGCCGCCCTATGATTCGCACGCGACCCTGCGCGAACTGGAACTGCTGGTCCGCCAGACCGGCGCCGAGGAGATATGGTGTCTGGGCGACAGCTTCCACGATGCCGAGGGCTGCGAGCGACTGGCCGACGAAACCCGCGACCTGCTCCGCGCCCTCACCGGCAGCACGCGCTGGACATGGATCGCCGGCAATCACGACATCGCGGCGGTGACGCTGGCCGATCATTGCGGCGGGCGGGTGCTCGGCGAGGCGGAGGTCGACGGCTTGCTGCTCCGCCACGAAGCCGAGCCGCAGGAGAGCCGCCCCGAACTGTCCGGCCATTTCCATCCCAAGCTGCGGCTGACGATCAAGGGCCGCCACGTCGCGCGGCGCTGCTTCGTCGCCACCGCCGACAAGCTGATCCTGCCGGCGTTCGGCGCGCTCACCGGGGGAATGGATGCCGGCGATCCGGTGATCCGCAAGGCGCTGGGCGGGCGGGCCGCCCAGGCATTGGTGCCGCTCGCCGACCGGCTGCTGCGCTTCCCGCTCGCGGCCTGACCAGATCTAGATCGGAATGGCGACGGCGCCGCGATGGAGGATGAGGCCGATCAGCCCGAGCAGGGCAACCCCCATCTGGAGCGGGCGCATCCGGGCGAAATGCGGGGGCGCCTCGCCGCGGCGCGCGGCGATCGGATCGAGGATCGCGACGCTGGCATAGCCGATCGCGAGCAGCACCAGCGACATCAGCGGGGTCGGGCTGGCCAGCGCCCCGGCGCCCAGCGCGAACAGCCAGAGCATCGGCACCAGCACGGATGCCGGCGTTTCGGCGTCGCCCCGGAAGCCGAGCCCGCGCCGCACGCCGGCGAGGAAGATCAGGATCGACGCCCCCCACCAGACCGCCAGCCATGTCACCACCGTCGGCCACGGCGACGACATCAGCCAGGCGAGCACGGCCGCGATCGGCAACGGCAACACCGCGCCATAGCCGAAGATCAGGCTGGTGGCGGGGATCGGGCGATCGGCGGGGTCATCCATCCCCCACCAACGCGCATGCCCGGTGTCCGCTCCCTCAGGCCTTCCAGCTCTGCGGAAAGATGCGCTTGAGCGCTTCGACCTTCGGGCGATCGTTGATCACGATATAAGGATAGTCCGGATTGCGAGCCATGAAATCCTGATGATAGCCCTCGGCCGGGAAGAAGCCGGGCGCCGTCTCCAGCTTCGTCGCGATCGGGGCGGCATAGACATGGGCGGCGGTCAGCTGCGCGATATAGGCCTGCGCCACCTTGGCCTGCCCCGGCGATTGCGGGAACAGCGCGCTGCGATATTGCGGACCATGGTCCGGCCCCTGACGGTTGACCAGCGTCGGATCGGCGACCACCGAGAAATAGATGCGCAGCAGATCGGCGTAATTCACCTTGGTCGGATCGAACACGACCTTCACCGATTCGGCGTGGCCCGTGGTGCCGGTCGCCACATCCTCATATTGCGCGGTCGAGGCCTTGCCGCCGGTATAGCCGGACGTGGTGCCGACCACGCCCTTCACATGGTTGAACACGCCCGCCACCCCCCAGAAGCAGCCGCCCGCGAAGATCGCGGTCTCGCGATGGCCCGTGACGGGTTCGACAAGCGCAGGCGCCGGCGCCTTCACCGCCTGCTCCGCGGCAAAGCTGGGCGCGGCGGCCCACAGCAGGCCGGCGACGATGCCGGTGGCGGCGATGACGGGAAGCGACGTCTTCATGGCATGTCTCCGAAGGATCATGCCCTAGATACGTTCGCTCCCCGCCTTCGGGTTACATATTGCTCCGCTCAGCTCAGCGCAGCGCCGACACCGCCTCCGCGATGCGGTGGCACGCCTCGGTCAGGATCGCATCGGATGTCGCGTAGCTGATGCGGAACGCCGGCGAGAGGCCGAAGGCCGCGCCCTGCACCGGGGCGACCCTCGCCTCGTCGAGCAGATAGCCGACCAGTGCCGTGTCATTCTCGATCGTCACGCCCTTGGGCGTCGTCTTGCCGATCAGGCCGGAGACGTCCGGATAGACATAGAAGGCGCCTTCAGGCGTCGGGCAGTGGATGCCCGGCACCGCGTTCAGCCCGGCCACCACCAGATCGCGACGGCGCTGGAAGGCGACGGTGCGCTCCTTGAGGAAGCCATGATCGCCGTTCAGCGCCGCCGTCGCCGCCGACTGGGCGATCGAGCAGGGGTTGGAGGTCGATTGCGACTGGAGCTTGGCCATCGCCTTGATCAGCCACGCCGGGCCACCCGCGAAGCCGATCCGCCAGCCGGTCATCGCATAGGCCTTGGAGGTGCCGTTGACGGTCAGCGTGCGCTCGTAAAGCGATGGGCAGACCTGCGCGATCGTGGCGAACTGGAAATCGTCGTAGAGGATGTGCTCATACATGTCGTCGGTCAGCACGAAGACTTGCGGGTGGCGCTCCAGCACCTCGCCCAGCGCCTTCAGCTCGGCGGCCGAGTAAGCCGCGCCGGTCGGGTTGGACGGCGAGTTGAGGATCACCCAGCGCGTCTTCGGCGTGATCGCCGCCTCCAGCTGCTCGGGCAGGATCTTGTAATTCTGGTTCGCACCGGCCGCGATCACCACCGGGGTGCCGCCGGCATAAGCGACGATGTCCGGATAGCTCACCCAATAGGGCGCCGGGATGATCACCTCGTCGCCCTTGTCGATGGTGGCGACGAGCGCGTTGAACAAAGTGTGCTTGCCGCCGACGTTCACGCTGATCTCGTTGGCCGCATAGACGAGGCCGTTGTCGCGCTGGAACTTGGCGGCGATCGCCTCCTTCAGCTCGGCGGTGCCGTCGACATTGGTGTATTTGGTCTTGCCGGCGCGGATCGCCTCGATCGCGGCGTCCTTCACATAGTCGGGCGTGTCGAAATCGGGTTCGCCGGCAGCGAGGCCGATGATGTCGATCCCCTGACGCTTCAGGTCCAGCACCCGGCTGGTCATGGCGAGCGTGGCGGACGGCTGGATGCGGTCGAGCGCTTCCGACGTGTATCGCATGGGAATCTGGCTTTCCGACTGAGGAAGGGGCGGCGCGCCTATGCCGGATGTCGCGATGCAGGGCAACGCCGCTCAGGTGTCAATCAGGGCAATCGTGCGCGAATCAGTCCCCGCAGCGCGTTGCCGAGCAAGAATTCGTCGCGCAGGTCCGCGATCCGCAGATCGGCCTCGATCGCCTCGCCCTGCTCGATCAGGCGCTGGCGCAGGATGCCGGGCAGCAGGCCACGGGCGAGCGGCGGGGTCAGCAGAACCCCGTCCCGCGCCACGAACAGGCTGGTGAAGCTGCCTTCGGTCAGCAGGCCGTCGGGACGCACGAACACCACCTCGAAATGATCGCCGCGCGCCGCATCGTAGAAGCCGCGATCGCTCGTCTTGTGTGCGAGCCGGAAGTCGTCCGCCGCAACGGGCAAGGGCACCACCGGCGCCACCACCACGCCGTCCACCGGAGCGGGGGCGGTCCTCACCTCGATCGCGATCCGGCCAGCGGGCGACAGCAGGATGCGGACCCGTGCCGGATCGCGCAGCCTGAACGTCGCCGCCTGCAATTCATTGCGCAGATCGTGGCGATCGAAGGTGAAGCCGAGCGCATCGGCCGAGCGCCAGGCGCGGGCGACATGGCGCTCGAGATCGGGAAAGCCCTCGTGCGGATCGAACGCCATCGTCTCGATCAGATCGAACCGCGGGCAGGCGGCCGCCACGAACGCGCCCTTGGCCAGGCATTCGCGCCACTCGTCGTCGCCTTCCGAATCGGCGACGATGCCGGAACCCAGGCCGATCGACGCGGCGCCGTCCTCGCCGATCGTCAGGGTCCGGATCGCGACGTTGAACGCCGCGCCGCCGCCCGCATCGAGCCGCCCGATCGCGCCGGTGTAGAGGCCGCGCCGATCCGATTCGACCTCTGCTGCCACCTCCATCGCCCGCAGCTTGGGCGCGCCGGTGATCGATCCGCATGGGAAGGCGGCCTCCAGCACGGACAGCGCGTCGGCGCCCTCGGCCAGATCGGCAACGACGGTGGAGGTCATCTGGTGGAGCGTCGGATAGGTCTCGACGGTGAACAGCTCGGGCACGCACACGCTGCCGGGCACCGCGATCCGCGCGAGATCGTTGCGGATCAGATCGACGATCATCAGATTTTCGGCGCGTTGCTTGGGATCGGCGGCGAGGCTCGCCGGATCGGTGTCCCGCGCCGCCGTGCCCTTCATCGGCCGCGCCTCCAGCCGCCGGCCGTCGAGCCGGAAGAACATCTCCGGCGAAAAGCTCAGCATCGTGGTCCGGCCGTCATGGACGATGCCGCCCCAGCCCGCCGCGGCCCGGTTGCGGATGCGGGCGTAAAGCGCGAGCGGGTCGCCCGCGACCGGCACCGTCGCCCGGAATGTGAGGTTGGCCTGATAGATGTCGCCGGCCGCGATATAGTCCTTCACCCGCGCGAAGGCGGAGAGATAGGCCGCGCGATCGATCGCCGGCCGGGGCGATCCCGCCCATGCGCCGGCAGGATCGGGCAGCAATGCGGCGATATCCGCCGGGCCGATCTCCTCGAACCGCTCGAACAGACCGAACCAGAGCAGCGGCGTGCGCGGCGCGGCGCCATCGGCCGCTACCGGCGCCTCGGCCAGCGCCCCGGCATCATAGGCGATCCAGCCGGCGGCGTGCAGGCCGTGCTTGGTCGCATAACGGAGCGCCGCCAGACAATTGGCGAGCCTGGCCGGATCGTCGGTCGCCACCGCCTCGATCGGATCGCGATAGAGCCGCGCCGGGGCAGCGCCCTCGCGGCGGGCATCGTCGAGCAGCACGAAGGGGCGGGATCGGTCGAGCGTCATTGCTCTCTCCCTGCCCCCCCGAGCGCCCGTCCCGCAACCCTTCGCTTGCACGCACACCCCATGATGCGCATCTGGAGGGCATGACCGACAAGCCCCCCGTCCCCCCGCTGCCCCCGCTTCGCGCCGCCATCGTGCCGGTCACGCCCCTCCAGCAGAATTGCACCCTGCTATGGTGTACGAAGACGATGCGCGGCGCCTTCGTCGATCCCGGGGGCGATCTCGACAAGCTGGAGGCCGCCGCCGCCCAGCATGGCGTGACCATCGAGAAATTGCTGATCACCCACGGCCATATCGATCATTGCGGGCAGGCCGGCATCCTGGCCGAGAAGCTCGGCGTGCCGATCGAAGGCCCGCAGGAGGCGGATCGCTTCTGGATCGCCCGGCTGGACGACGATCGGGCCAGCTTCGGACTCCAGGGCAGACCGTTCGAGCCGACCCGCTGGCTGGAGGATGGCGACGAGGTGACCGTCGGCGAACTCACCCTGTCCGTCCGCCACACGCCGGGCCACACGCCCGGCCATGTCGTCTTCCACCATGCCCCGTCGCGATTCGCGATCGTCGGCGACGTGCTGTTCCGCGGCTCGATCGGGCGCACCGATTTCCCGCTCGGCGATCACGACACGCTGATCGCCTCGATCACCGAGCGGCTGTGGCCGATGGGCGACGATGTCGCGTTCGTGCCGGGCCACGGCCCGACCTCCACCTTCGGCCACGAGCGAGCGAGCAATCCCTTCGTCGCCGACACCCGATTCGGCTGAGCGAGGGGTCGGCTGAACGAGGGAGCGGCTGAACGAAGGGCACGCCCGCCGAAGCGGGCACCGGCCTCACAGATAATGGATGGTCTCGGCCGGCGGATGGGCGCCGACCCAGATCGCCCACAGCGCCAGCACCACCAGAACGAGCCAGGTGACGAGCGCGCCGACCAGCCGCAGCGGGTGCGGCTTGGCGCTGTCCATGCCGAACGGATGCGCCAGCCGCGCCGCGATATAAAGATAGCCGATCGCACGCAGCCACGGCTTCGGCTCGCCCGCCAGCTCGAGCAGTCCCATCAGGATCAGCACGAACGGGGTATATTCGATGAAATTGGCCTGCGCCCGCATCCGGCAGAGCAGCAGCCGATTCTCGCCATCGCCATGGAGCACCTTGCCCGAGCGGCGAATCTGTACGACGCGAATCGCCAGCCAGATGTTGATCAGCGCGGCGGCGCCCGCGAAAGTAAGAGTGACGGGCAGCATGGTCGCGTGGTCTCCCCCGGAGGTAAGGGGCCTGGTATCGGCCGCTATGCCGGCATCGCTCGCACGCCACGCCCCGGGTTGCAACAGCGCGGAAATCCGCTATAGGCCCCCACTCACGACGAGGCCGGCCGCTGATGGTCCGCGGCTCCCAGGGCTGTGGTGCATTGGATGGTATGCGGCGTCGCATCCATTGAATACAGGATCAAGGTGCCGAGATGGCCGTCCCCAAGCGAAAGACCTCGCCTTCCAAGCGCAACATGCGCCGCAGCCACGATGCGTTGACCGTGCAGTCCTTCCAGGAATGCCCGAACTGCGGCGAACTCAAGCGTCCGCACAATCTGTGCAACGCCTGCGGCCACTATAATGGCCGCGAGATCGTCTCGGTCGAGGCCTGAGCCTCACGCAACGGACAGACAGAGTGGACGCGCCGCGAATCGCCATCGATGCGATGGGAGGAGACGCAGGTGCGGCCACCATGCTGGCAGGTGCCGCGCTGGCACTCACCAGCTTTCCTGACCTGACCTTCCTGATCGTCGGCGACGAGGCCACGATCCGGGCCGAGCTTGCACGCCTGCCCAAGCTGGCGGCAGTCAGCGAGATTCGTCACGCGCCCGACCGGATCACCGGCGACGACAAGCCGTCGCAGGCGATTCGGCGCGCCAAGACGACATCGATGGGCCTCGCCATCGCCGCCGTGAAGGACGGCGCGGCGGGCGGCGCGGTGTCGGCCGGCAACACCGGCGCGCTGATGGCGATGGCGAAGCTTTCGCTGCGCACGCTGCCGGGCATCGACAGGCCGGCACTGGCCGCGATCATGCCGTCGCTCGGCGACAATGACGTGGTCATGCTCGATCTCGGCGCCAACACCGAATGCGATGCCGACAATCTCGTGCAGTTCGCCCTGATGGGTGCCGCCTATTCGCGCGTCGCGCTGGATATCGAGCGGCCCAAGACGGCCCTGCTCAACATCGGCACCGAGGAGATGAAGGGGACGGACGCGCTCAAGGAGGCGGCCGCCAAGCTGCGCGCGCATCCGACCCTGCCGTTGGACTTCATCGGCAATGTCGAGGCGGATCGGATCAATCGCGGCGGCGTCGATGTCGTGGTGTCCGATGGCTTCTCCGGCAACATCGCGCTGAAGGCGATCGAGGGCACCGCCCGCTTCGTCACCGATCTGCTGCGCCGGTCCTTCCTGTCGAGCTTCCGCTCGAAGATGGGTTTCCTGCTGTCGAAGCCGGCGCTGCACCTGCTGCGCGTCCATCTCGATCCCAATAATCACAATGGCGCCGTCTTCCTGGGCCTCAACGGCATCGTCGTGAAGAGTCACGGCAGCGCTGACGCCAAGGGGGTCGCCAATGCGATCGGCGTCGCCGCCAAGCTGGTGCGCGACGATCTCAATCGCCTGATCGCCGAGGATCTGGCCGATTATCGCGCCGCCTCGCAGCCGCCCGCCCCCCAGCCGATCGCCGCCCAATGACCATCCGCGCCTTCATCGCCGGCACCGGCTCCGCCCTGCCCAGACGCCGCGTCACCAACGCGGAGCTGACCGAAACCGTCGACACCTCGGACGCGTGGATCGTCGAGCGCACCGGCATCCGCGCGCGCTACATTGCGGGCGACGACGAGACCACCGCGAGCCTCGCCGCCGACGCCGCGCGCAAGGCATTGGCGGACGCCGGCATCGACGCCGCCGAGATCGGCCTGATCGTGCTCGCCACCGCGACGCCGGACCAGACCTTTCCCTCGTCCGCCACCAAGGTGCAGGCGATGCTGGGCATCGCCGACTGCGTCGCCTTCGACGTGCAAGCCGTGTGCTCGGGCTTCCTCTACGCGCTGTCGGTCGCCGAGAGCATGATCCGGGGCGGCACCGCCAAGGCCGCGATCGTGATCGGCGCCGAGACCTTCAGCCGCATCCTCGACTGGGAAGATCGCGCCACCTGCGTGCTGTTCGGCGACGGCGCCGGCGCCGTGGTGCTGAAGGCCGAGGACGGCCCCGAAAATCCCGCCGAGGCGCGCGGCGTGCTCGCCGCCAAGCTCCATGCCGACGGGCGCCATAACGAGCTGCTCTATGTCGATGGCGGCCCCTCGACCACGCAGACCGTCGGCAAGCTCCGCATGAAGGGGCGCGAGGTGTTCCGCCACGCCGTCGTCAACCTCGCCAATGTGCTCGGCGAAGTGCTGTCCGAGCTGAACCTTACCGCCGCCGATATCGACTGGCTGGTGCCGCACCAGGCCAATGCCCGCATCCTCGATGCGACCGCCCGCAAGCTCGACCTGTCGCCCGATCGCGTCGTCGTGACCGTCGACCAGCACGCCAACACGTCCGCCGCCTCGGTGCCGCTGGCGCTCGACGTCGCGGTGAAGGACGGGCGGATCAAGCGCGGCGATCTGCTCGTGCTGGAGGCAATGGGCGGCGGCTTCACATGGGGCGCTGCGGTCATCCGATTCTAACATGCGACGGGGTGCGTAACGATCCTTTGCGTGACGTCCGGGCAGGTCTATGCTGTTGCCAGCAAACAGAACCCAGGGACACGACATTGGCCGACCTTCAGACCTTGACCCGTGCCGACCTCAGCGACGAGGTTCATCGCGAGATCGGGCTTTCGCGTGCCGATTCCTCGGCGATGGTCGAAAAAGTGCTCGGCCTGATGTGCGAGGCGATGTCGAACGGCGAGAACGTCAAGATTTCCGGTTTCGGCACCTTCGTGCTGCGCGACAAGGGCGAGCGGGTCGGCCGCAATCCCAAGACCGGCATCGAGGTGCCGATCGCGCCGCGCCGGGTGCTGACCTTCCGCGCTTCCAACATGCTGCGCGATCGCATCGCCGAGGCGGATTGATCGCCATGGCCGACAAGTCCGACACCGCCTTCCGCACGATCGGAGAGGTTTCGGGCGAGATCGGCGTGCCGCAGCATGTCCTGCGTTATTGGGAAACCCGTTTCCCCCAGCTCAAGCCGATCACCCGCGCCGGCAATCGCCGTTATTACCGCCCCGAGGACGTCGCGCTGGTGCGGCGCATCCATGGTCTGCTCAACGGGCAGGGCTATACGGTGAAGGGCGTGCAGAAGCTGCTGGCGGCCAAGGGCGGCGGCGCGCCGGCGGATGCGGCGGCCGAAGTGCCCGTATCCACACCCGCCACGGCGCCCATGGCGTTGCCGATCGATGAACTGAAGGCGATTCGCGCGCTGCTGGCCGAGGCGCTGGCCGCCGCCTGATTCTCGCCGGGCGGAACGTTAGGAAAGCCGATCCGGCCCCAGCGCCGGATCGACATCGCGCGGCCGCACGAAGCGGACGAGATGGCCGCCGCCATCGCCGACATCCTCCCAGCGCTGCACGTCGAAGGTCAGCTCGGCGACGCTGGCGGTCGGATATTTCTCGCCGATCTCTCCCCGCGCGCGGATCTCTTCCTCGCCGGTATCGGTGGAGAGGCGCAGCACCAGCTCCTCGATCCCCGGATTATGGCCGGCGAGCATCACCGTGCCGATCGCGTCGGCGGTTTCCTGCACCACTTCGAGCAGGGTCGGCGCCGAGGCGAGATAGATGCGGCGATCCCAGTTCACCGCCGGCCGCCGGCCATAGCCGTCGAACATCGCATCCAGCGTCTCGACCACCCGCACAGCCGGCGACGCGACCACCGCATCGAAGCCGAGCCCGATCTGGCGCATGTGCCGCCCCATGGTGACCGCCGCGCGCTTGCCCTTGTCGTTGAGCGCGCGATCGAAATCGCGCAGCGCCGGCTGATCCCAGCCGGACTTGGCGTGGCGGAAGGTGATGAGCCTCTTCATGCTTCTCCGCCGCTGGCCGTCTCGGTGGCGTGATGCCCGATCTGATCCCCGGAGGGAAGGCCGGAGGCGACCGCGCGCACCGCTTCGTCCAGCGAGACCCGTCGGATCGGCACGCCGGCCGGGAAGGCATCGAGCAACCGCGACGGCGTGGCCGACGACAGCAGCACGAATCGGCCATGATCGTCGGCGCGCCGGATCAGTCGCCCGAACGCCTGCGCCAGCCGCGCCCGCACCACCTCGTCGTCATAGGCGGTGCCGCCGCCCGCCGCCCGCCTGGCCGCGTGCAGCACGGTCGGGCGCGGCCACGGCACCTGCTCCATGATGACGAGCCGGAGCGAATGACCCGGCACGTCGATGCCGTCGCGCAGCGCGTCGGTGCCGAGCAGCGAGGCGTGGGGGTCGTCGCGGAAGATATCGACCAATGTGCCGGTGTCGATCGGATCGACATGCTGCGCGTAGAGCGGCAGGCCTTCGCGGGCCAGCCGATCGGCGATGCGTGCATAGACCGCCTTCAGCCGCGCGATCGCGGTGAACAGGCCGAGCGTGCCGCCCTTGCTGGCCTCGATCAGCCGCGCATAGGCATGGGCGAGGCCCGGCATGTCGCCGCGCTTGACGTCGGTGACGATCAGCACCTCGGACTGGGCGGCGTAATCGAACGGGCTCTTCGCCGCGAACCGCTCGACCGCGGTATCGAGATGGCGGGTGCCGGTGCGCGCCTCGGCCCGGTTCCAGTCGCCCTGCGGCCCGGTGAGCGTGGCCGACGTCACCAGCACGCCCTGCGCCGGCGCCAGCACGACCGAGGCGAGCGGACGGCCGGGATCGAGCCAGTGGCGGCGGATGCCGATATCGAACTCGCGCCCCTCGACGCGATCGACCGCCAGCCAGTCGACGAAGTCCGGGTCCGGCGCGCCGCCGATCCGGCCGAGCAGCGCCTGCCATGCCGAGATCATCCGCGCGCGCAGATGCAGCCCGGCGGCGGCCCCCTCGATGCGCGCGCGCGCCGGCCCGTCGAGCCAGTCCGGCGCCTCCTCCAGCACCGCCACCAGCCGCCCGCCGAGCGCGACCATCGGCCGCATCAACCCTTCGAGCGCCACCGAGGCTTCGCCCGCCGCCTCGACGATCGGGCCGTCGAGCGCCGCCGCCTCGGTCTCGATACCATAGCCGGCGTCGGCGGCGGTGGCGCGCGCCATCACCACGCCGCGCACCGCGGCGAGCAGCTTCTCGATCGGGCCGAGCGGCATGTCCTCGGCGATCCGCGACAGCCAGTCGGTCGCGACCAGCGCCTGCGATCCCTGGATCACGCCGTCGAGCGCGATCGCCCCGGCCTCGTCATAGGAGACGACATCGGCAAGCCGTGCCGCAAGGCCCCGGCGGCGCCCGCGCGAGGCTCGCTCCGGCCCGGCGATCCAGCGGCGCAGCTCGATCGATTCCTGCCCGGTCAGCCCGGCCGAGAAGGTGGTGTCGGCGGCATCGTGGAGATGATGGCCCTCGTCGAACACGATCCGCCCCAGTGCCCGCGCCTTGCCCTGCGCGGCCTCGTCCCGCCGCCGTTCGGCGAGCAGCATGACCAGCGCATGGTTGGCGATGACGATATCCGCCTCCTCCGCCCGGCGAATCGATCGCTCGATGAAGCAGCGGCGATAATGCGGGCAGCCGGCGTAGACGCATTCACCGCGCCGATCGGTCAGCGCGGTCGATCCGGCACGGCGGAACAGGGTGGTCAGCCAGCCGGGCAGATCGCCGCCGACCATGTCGCCATCGCGGGTATAGGCCGCCCAGCGCGCGACCAGCTGCGCCAGCACCGCCGCCCGCCCCTGAAAGCCGCCGAACAGCGCATCCTCCAGATTGAGCAGGCAGAGATAATTCTCCCGCCCCTTGCGCACCGCCACCTTGGCGCGCCGTTCCACGGGATCGGGGAACAGCCGCTCGGTCTCGCGATCGAGCTGGCGTTGCAGCGCGCGCGTGTAGGTGGAGATCCACACCGTCCCCTCGGCGCGTTCGGACCACAGGCCGGCGGGCGCCAGATAGCCGAGCGTCTTGCCGATGCCGGTGCCGGCCTCGGCCAGCATCACCCGCGGCCGCCCCTCGGCCATGCGCGGGGCGAAGGCGTGGGACGCGGCGGCGGCATAGGCGCGCTGGCCCTCGCGCGTCTCGGCGCCCTGGCCGGTCAGCATCGCCAGCCGTTCGACCGCATCGGCCTCGGCTATCGTCACCGCACGGGGCTGCGGGCGGGGCGCGGCCTCCTCCCATTCGGGCAGCTTGGCAAACAGGCCGCGCTCGGTGCGTTCCGGCTCGCGCATCCGCTGGATCAGCGCCTGCGCCCAGGGCCAGCGCAGCCGGGCGAGCGCATGGGCGACATCCCAGGCGCCATGCTTCTCCGGCCAGTCCGCCTCGGCCACGCCGAGCAGCGCGTCGGCGATGGCGAGCAGGGTGGCAGCGGCGTTGGCATCGTCCTCGGGCGGATCGATCCCGAGCGCGCGCGCCATGCCGGCCGGGGTCGGCACCGCGAAGCGCGCCGGGTGGACGAAGGCGAACAGCTCTAGCAGATCCAGCCCGACGATCTCGGCATAGCCCAGCCGCTGGCCGACCAAGGGCGCGTTGAGCATCACCAGTGGGCGTTCTGCGGCGAGTGCGATCGCCTCGCCCCGCGCGAGTCCGCGCACTCCGCCGCCCGCTTCGCCGCCGCGCTCGGCGAGCCAGATGCCGCCATGGGTGGCGTGCAAAGCGAGGGGCGGCAGCGGGAAGGTCACGCCCCGACTATAGGGAGGCGTGAACGGAAGGGAAACGGCTCAACCGCGTTCAACCCGCATACAGGCCGCACGCTCTACAGCGCCGCCATCGTTTGGAAGGTTGCCGATGATGATCAAAACACCGCTCGCCCTGCTGACTGCCACCCTGCTCGCGCCCCTGGCCGCCACGGGCGCGACCGCGCAAGCGCTGCCCGATCGCCCGATCCAGCGTGCCGAGGTGATCGCCGCGGTGAAGGCCCAGTTCCAGAAGATCGATGCCAACCATGACGGCGTGGTCACCCCGGCCGAGTTCCAGGCCTATCGCGCGAAGCAGGCGAATCAGGGCGGCGGCGGCGAAAGCCCGTTCAGCCATGTCGGCGGTCACTGGTTCGACCATGCCGATCCCGACGGCACCGGCCGCGTGACCCTGGCGATGGCCGAAGCGCATCCGCTCCAGCTGTTCGACATGGCCGACATGAACCATGACGGCGTGGTCAGCACCAGCGAGGCGCATATGGCGATGGCGCTGAGTTCGTTCGGTAAATAGGCCGCGACGGGCGGACCTCGGATTCAGCGCGCCGGATCGGCCGGGACGGTGGCGAAACCGCGCCGCCTCGGCTAGGAGCGCGGCATCATGAGCGATACCGACACCCTCCGCACCGCCGCCCTCGCGTCCAAGGCCTGGCCTTATGAGGAGGCGCGCAAGCTGATCAAGCGCTGGCCGGACGGCAAAAGCGAGCCGGTGCTGTTCCAGACCGGCTACGGCCCCTCGGGCCTGCCGCACATCGGCACCTTCACCGAGGTCGCCCGCACCTCGATGGTGCGCAACGCCTATGCCGAGATGACCGGCCACGCCACCCGGCTGGTCGCCTTCTCCGACGACATGGACGGCATGCGCAAGGTGCCCGGCAACCTGCCCGAGCAGGACATGCTGCTCGCCCATCTCGATCTGCCGCTGTCCCGCGTGCCCGATCCGTTCGGCACCCATGAGAGCTTCGCCGCGCACAACAATGCCCGGCTGCGCAGCTTCCTCGACCAGTTCGGCTTCGACTACGAGTTCATCGCCGCCAGCCAGGCCTATGTCGAAGGCCGCTTCGACGAGACGCTGAAGAGCATCCTGCGCCATTACGACAAGATCATGGCGATCATGCTGCCGACGCTCGGCGAAGAGCGCCGCAAGACCTATTCGCCGATCTTCCCGATCCACCCCGAGACCGGCAAGGTGCTGCAGGTGCCGATCACGGTGATCGATGCTGAGGCCGGCACCATCGCCTATGCCGATCCGGAGACCGGCGCGCACCGCGAGCAGTCCGTACTCGGCGGCCTCGCCAAGGCCCAGTGGAAGGTCGATTGGGCGCTGCGCTGGGTCGCCTTCTCGGTCGATTACGAGATGGCCGGCAAGGATCTGATCGATTCGGTCACCCAGTCCGGCAAGATCGCGCGCGCGCTCGGCGCCACCCCGCCCGACGGCTTCAACTACGAGATGTTCCTCGACGAGCATGGCGCCAAGATCAGCAAGACCAAGGGCAACGGCCTGACCATCGAGGAATGGCTGACCTATGCGCCGATCGAGAGCCTCGCTTTCTATATCTATCGCGAGCCCCGGAAGGCGCGCGCGCTGAGCTTCAGCGTGATCCCGCGCGCGGTGGACGAATATTACCAGTTCCTCGCCGCCTACCCCACCCAGCCGATCGAGCAGCAGCTCGGCAATCCGGTTCACCACGTCCATCTCGGCCGGGTGCCGGCGCCGGACATGCCGATCACCTTCGGGCTGATGCTCAACCTGGTCAGCGTCGCGATGACCGAGGACAAGGCGTTGCTGTGGCGCTACGTCCAGCGCTACGCCCCCGCGCTCAGCCCCGAGACGCACCCGGCGGTCGATCGCCTGCTCGGCTATGCGGTGGCCTATTTCCGCGATTTCGTCGCCGCCACGCTCCACCGCCGCGCCCCGACCGATCAGGAGCGCGCGGCACTGGCCGATCTCGATGCCCGCTTCGCCGCGCTGCCCGGCGATGCCGACGCCGAGACGATCCAGAACGAGGTCTACGAAGCCGGCAAGGCCGCCGGCTTCGAGCCGCTGCGCGATTGGTTCAAGGCTTTGTACGAGACGTTGCTCGGCTCTTCGCAGGGTCCGCGGATGGGCAGCTTCGCCGCGCTATACGGCCTGGCAGAAACGCGCGCGCTTATTTCCGACGCTTTGGCACGGCAGAACTGAACCAACTGCTTCATCGGGCGTTCATGCGCACGGTCCTCCCCCTTTCGGACTGGTGTCGTGTGCGCTCAACGGCGCACCGCGCCGGCCGCGTCGACGCTTCCGCACGGCGCGGCCACCGGGGCGGGGTGGGACGCCTCGTCATGCGTCGGCGGCCGAGCCGATGGCTTCAGCTCCGCTTCATCGCCCGGCCCCTAGGAGAGGCCCCCTAGGAGAGATCATGCGTTTTCAAGCACCTATCGTCCTCATGGCGCTGATCGCCAGCGCCGCCCCCGCAATGGCGGCCTCGCCGCGCGACGATCTGATCCGCGCCGCCTTCGCGACGCGCGACAAGACCCAGGCGCAGGCGCTGGTCAACCAGGCGATCGCGGACAGCCAGGCGACGCTGGCGCAGACCCCGAACGATCGCGAGGCGAAGCTGCAACAGGCGCTCGGCATCGGCTATCGCGGGCAGCTCAAGCGCTCGCCATCCGACGCCAAGACCGCCCATAGCCTGCTGGAGGCACTCGCCGCTGCCGATCCGCGCGATCCCGAAGCCCAGGTGGCGGTGGCCGGCTGGCATCTGACGGCGGTGGGCGATCTCGGCAATTTCCTCGCCCGCACCCTGCTGGGCGCCAGCCGCGACACCGGCTTCGCGGCACTCGACAAGGCGGTGGCGCTGGGCGGGAACCACGCCTTCTTCCCGGGCTATGCCGCTCTGATCCGGATCAAGCTCGACAGCTCGGACACCGCCACCCCGCTCCGCCTCGCGCAGCGTGCCGCCGCCGCCCAGGCGTCCAGCCCGATCGACCGCGTCATGCAGCGCGCCGCCGAGCGGATCGTGCCGCTGCTCCAGGCCGGCAACGGCAAGGCGGCGTCCGACCTGGCGAAGCAGCTGCTGCCGTTCGGCGCGCTGAGTTAGGCTTCCCCCCGCTCAGCCTTTCGGCGCGCCGGGCTTGGGCCGTGCCCGGATCCGCACGCTGCGGCCCGCCTTGCGATCGACGTCGAAGGCATCGGTCTTCTCGACCAGCGTGACCAGCTTGGGCTGCCCGAAGGTGCGCGGATCGAAATCCGGCGACAGCGCCAGCAGCCGCTGGCCGACGCCGCCGAGCGGCACCCAGCCCTCCTCGTCCTCCATCTGCGCGATGGCGCGGCGGATCAGCGCCACCGCGATCGCCGGCGGCCGCGTCGTCGAGGCCGGCCTTGCATCGGGCTTGTCGGGCTCGGCCGCGGTCGGCGCTTCGGGCAGCAGGTTTTCGGTGTAGATGAAGCGGTGGCAGGCCTGGCGGAAGGCCTCAGGCGTCTTCTTCTCGCCGAAGCCATAGGCCAGCAGGCCCTGCTCGCGCATCCGCGCCGCCAACCGCGTGAAGTCGCCGTCCGACGAGACGATGCAGAAGCCATCGACGCGGCCGGCGTGGAGCAGGTCCATCGCGTCGATCACCAGCGCGATGTCGGAGGCGTTCTTGCCGCTCGTCGTCGCGAAATTCTGGTGCGCGAGGATCGCATGGTTGGACAGGATCTCCGCCCAGCCTTTCAGCCGTCCCTGCGAGAAATCGCCATAGATGCGCCGCACGCTGGCCTCGCCCAGCTCGGCAATCTGCTCGAACAGGCCGGGCGCGATCCGCGGACTGGCATTGTCCGCATCGATCAGGACGGCGAGGCGGACGGCACGCGGATCGCTGCTCATCGGCTTATCCGGCCTTCTGCTGTTCGGCGATCCAGTCGTCGATCTTCTTCTCCAGGACGCCCATCGGCAGCGCGCCGGTATCGAGCACCTGCGCATGGAAGGCGCGCGGATCGAATTTGGCCCCCAGCGCCTGCATCGCCTTGTCCTTTTCCTTCTGGATGGTCAGCTGGCCGATCTTGTAGGCCAGCGCCTGCCCCGGCATCGCGATATAGCGCTCGACCTCGGCGGTGGCGTCGGTCTTCGCCATCGGCGAGTTGGCGAGCATGTAGGCGATCGACTGATCGCGGGTCCAGCCCATCGCATGGATGCCGGTATCGACCACCAGCCGCATCGCACGCAGCATCTCGTCGGACAGGCCGCCCATGCGCTGATAGGGATCGGTCTCCATGCCGAGCGGCTTCCACAGGCTTTCCGAATAGAGCGCCCAGCCCTCGACATAGGCGGTGTTGCCGCCGAAGCGCATGAACGCCGGCAGCGACGGATCCTCCTGCGCGATGCTGATCTGGAAATGGTGGCCGGGGATCGCCTCGTGCAGGAACAGGGTCTCGTCCTCCCACATGTAGCGCGAGGGGAGATCGTAGGTGTCGTAATAAAAGACGCCCGGCCGCGATCCATCCGGCGTGCCCTGCATATAGTCGCCGCCGGCCGAGGTCTTCTCGCGATAGGCCGGGGTGGCGCGGATCTCGAGCGGGGATTTGGGCACGAGGCTGAACTGTTCGGGGATGCGCTTCATCACCCGCTCGCGGATCGCGAGGAAATTCTGGTGCAGCTGCTCCTTGCTGCTCGGCTGGAAGCGCGGATCGGTGCGCAGGAAGGTGAAGAAATCGGCGAGCGATCCCTTGAAGCCGACCGCCTGCTTCTGTGCCTCCATTTCCCTGGTGATCCGCGCCACTTCGGACAGGCCGAGCTTGTGGACGGTCTCGGCGGTGAGCGGCAGCGTCGTGTTGCTCTCGATCAGATATTGGTAGAGCTTGGCCCCGCCCGGCATCTGCGACAGCCCGACGCTGTCGCGCGCGACCGGCAGATAGTCGGTCTTGAGGAAATCGCGCAGCCGGGTTTCGGCCGGGATGATGCCGGTGCGGATGATGTCCGCATACTCCTTGGTCAGCCGTGCCTGATCGGCGGCCGAGATGCTCGCCGGGAATTTGTTCACCGGGCCATAATAGGTCGAACCCTCGACTCCCTGCGCGATCTGCTGGTCGAGCTGGTCGATCACGTTGTTGACGACCAGCTTGGGCTGGACGACGCCGGTCTTCATCCCCTCGCGGAAGCGCGCGATCGCCTCGTCGAGCATGTGGACATAGTCGCGATGGCGCTTGAGGTTATTCTCATAGTCGGCGAGCGTGTTGAACGGCGCCGCGCCCGTACCCGAGGCGATATCGGGGTAGAAAATGTGGACGCCGTTGAAATGGTCGATCGGCCGCACGATCGTCTCTTTCAGGATATCCGGCGCGTAGCTGCGCAGATCGAGATCGGTCTGCCACCGGAACACGTCATAGGCGATCTGGTCGACAGGGTTCAGCTTCGTCCGGTCGATCGCGGCGAGGTTCTTGAGGTCGCTCTCGTCGGCCGCCTTGGCCTCGGCGACGGCTTCGTCGCTGAAGAAATCGCCCAGTCGATCCGCATAGCGCAGATCGCCGCGGAACAGCGCGCTCAGCGGATTGCGCTTCAGCATCGCCTCGTCGCTGTCATGGAAGAGCTGGCGCAGCTTGGCATCCTCGGGCGACGTCGCTTCGGGCGTGGCGGCGGGAGCGGCAGCCTGCGCGAAGACGGGCTGGGTGAAAACGGGCGTGGTCAGCAGGGTAGCGGCGAGCAGCATCGCGAACGGGCGCATGGAACCTCCGAAGGGGTGGGATGCGCCATGCTAGGAGCCGGGGAAAGGCGGGGCAAGCAGTGTCTTATACGGGTCAACCACCCCGCTCGCGGGGGAGCGGGGTGGCGACAGGCCGGCCGTGAGCCGGATCACATCAGTAGAAGAAGCCGTTATTGACCTCGAGCACGCGGCCGGTGCGCACGTTCACGAGCAGCACGTCATTGCCGTAGCGCACCCAGCGGGTGTCCGCGCCGACCGGGCGAAGATGATAGCGGCCGGCATCGATCCAATAGTTGCGGCCGTAGAAGACCGGATCGAAACGATAGCCGATGGCGACCGGGCGATAGCGCCAATCGGCGCGCGGGCCGCGATAGGCACCGCCGCGATAGATATCGGGATGGGCGCGGCGATAGTCGCGCCAATCCTCGCGACGCTCCTGCCGATCGTCGCGAATGTCGCGGCGGGCATCGCGCGCATCGTGGCGATCGCCACGCCACTGGGCGTCACGCAGATCGCGACGATCCTGCTGGATTTCACGGTTGTCGTGGCGGACCTCGCCATAGGATTGCGCCATCGCTGCGGCGGGGATCAGGGTCGCGGCCAGGGCCGAGGCCAGGATGAACTTGCGCATGAGAACACTCCTCTTCTTTTCGGGCGGATGACAGGAACCGGACCACACCGCCTGACGACTATTTGAAGGATTCGAACTGAACCATCATCGAACGAAGACTTTATCCTTCGTTCATCTTCGCGATATTGGCGCCCCGAGGGTCAGCGAACCAGCAGCCGACGACCCAGCAGCCGACGAGCGCTGGACGAAAAAAGGCCCGGCGCGGAATTTTCCACGCCGGGCCTTCGCAATGTCGCGGCGATTACCAGAAGAAGCTGGGAATCTCGTCGATCACGGTGCCGGAATAGACATCGATCAGCAGCGCATCGTTATAATAGCGCACCCAGCGATAATTGCCGTAGGCCGGCGGCAGGCGGTAATAGCCCGGATTATCGATCCAGTAATTCTGGCCGAAGAAGATCGGATCGATGCGGACGCCGATGCCCCAGCGACGGTAGCCGCCGCCATAGCCATAAGGCGCGCGATACTGGCCGGCGCGGTAATAGCTGCGATGGCTGTTGCGCCAGCCCTGCCAGTCATAGCGATTATCCTGGCGCCAGCCGCGATTCCAGTTGCCGCCGCCGCCGCCATGGCCCTGATCCCAGCCGCCGGGCCGGCCCTGGCCGCGATCCCAGTTGCCGCGATCGCCACCATGCTGCCAATCCTGGCGCTGCGCCTGACCGCGATCATTGTTGCGCCAGACCTGCACGCCATTGTCGGGGCGACCCGAGACATGACGGCCTTCGTCGCCGCCCGGTCCACCCTGGCCCCCGCCCGGGCCACCGCCCTGGCGCGGCTGCCAGCCGCCGTTGCCGCCGCCATTGCCCTGCGGACGATATGGGCCCTGCCCGCCCTGGCCGGGGCGTTGCTGCTGCTGATATTGCGGCTGCCCCTGGGGGCGCTGCTGGCCCTGGGCCTGCGGCTGGGGCTGTCGCTGGCCCTGCTGGCCTTGCGGCCCCTGTTGGCCCTGCGGACGGCCATCGCCATGATCGCCACCGTCGCCACGGCCGTCATGAGGCGCGCCGCCGCGATCCCCGCGATTGTCGCCGCCATGGTTCCAGTCCTGCGCCAGGGCGGGCGCGGTCATCGCCGCCGCCGATGCCAGCAGCAGCGCGGATATCGTGAGTCTTACCCTGCCCATGTCCTTATCCTCTCTCGGGCGCGGAGATGCGCCGCCATAAATCGTTTATGCGACCGCGCTGCTGACGAGCGGCTGAACCCGTTCGTCAGCAATGGGAAAGCTTGTGGCTTCCACCGGCCACGCCTTCAACCGACAGGCGGCCGGGAGAGGTTCCGGCGCCCGACACCGGCGCCGCCTGCGGAATCGGACATTAGAGCTTCGGGCCGGCCAGCGCCTTGGCGGCCTCCAGCAGTTCCACCGGCAGCATGGCGATGACGGTGCTGTTATGCTCGGCGCCGATTTCGGACAGCGTCTGCAGCCGCCGCAGTTCGAGCGCGCCGGGGCTGGAGCCGATCATCCGCGCTGCGTCGGCCAGCTTGGCGGCGGCCTCATTCTCGCCCTCGGCCTTGATGATCCGCGCGCGCTTCTCGCGAATCGCCTCGGCCTCGCGCGCGATCGCGCGCTGCATGTTCTCGGGGATATCGAGATCCTTGAGTTCGACCGCGTCGACCGCGACGCCCCATTGCTCGACCGCCCGGGCCAGCATCCCCATCAGCCGCTCGTTGATGACGACGCGATCCTTGAGCAGCTGATCGAGATCGGCCTGCCCGATCGTGTCCCGCAGCCCGGTCTCCGCCGCCTGGAGCACCGCCCGTTGCCAGGCCTCGACCACGGTCAGCACCCGCGTCGGGTTGGTCGCGCGGAACCACAATACCGCGTTCACCCGCACCGCGACGCCATCGCGGGTCACCGTCTCCTGGGTATCGAGCGCCACGGTGAGGGTGCGGGTATCGACCTTGACCGCGCGATCGACGAACGGGATCAGCCAGTACCAGCCCGGCCCCTTGGGCTCCCGGACCCGGCCGAGCCGGAATACGACTGCGCGCTCATATTCCTGATTGATGCCGAACGTCTTCAACGCCGCCACCAGCAGCGCGATGATCGGGAAGGTCAGAAACCCCAGCATCGGCACCATCGTCATCGCCCCTCGCCCACGCGGCCGAGGCCGCCCGTTCCGAGACTAGGCGATTTCGATGGCGGTGGGGAGAGCGGGCTATTCGAGCGTGAAGCCGATCTTCAACGTCACCTGATAATGATCGACCTTGCCGTCCACGACATGACCGCGGGTCTCGACCACCTCGAACCAGCGGACATCGCGTATCGTCTCCGCCGTCTTTTCGACCGCGCCGGTGATCGCGTCCTCGATCGAACTGTGGGAGGTGCCCACCACCTCGATCACCTTGTAATTACGGTCGGACATGGTCGTCTCCTCTTGCGGTTCGACTCACCAACGCGGCAAGGGCCATATCGTCCCATCGCGCTGGCAGCGGGCAAGCCGGCGACCGCGCGAAGCCGTCGCCCCGCCGCCGATCAACGGGTGACGGGCGACGGGCGAACCGGCGTGGCTGGGAAACGCCACGCCCTGGAATCACGACAGCCCAGAATCGCGACGACCTGCTCATCAAAAGGCCCGGGAATCGAAAAAGCCCGACCCGCGCTCATTGGCGCGGGCCGGGCCTTCGGCATCCCCCTCCGGGAAAGACTTATTCGTGAATCGAGTTCAGATTCACGGCCGCGTACTTGCCGCGGCGATCGACTTCGAGTTCGAACTCGAGACGATCACCCTCGTTGAGCGAGGTCATGCCGGCACGCTCGACAGCCGAGATATGCACGAACGCATCGGGCTGGCCATCGTCGCGCTGGATGAAGCCGAAACCCTTCATCGGGTTGAAGAACTTCACGGTGCCGGACGACTTCTCGCCGGTCAGCTGGCGGGCCGGGGCGCGGGGCGCTTCCTCGACCGGGAGCGCATCGCCCTCGATCTTGAGGTCGGACGCCGAAACGCGACCACCACGATCGACCAGCGTGAACGCCAGCGGCTGGCCTTCGGCGAGGCCGGTGAGGCCGGCCTGCTCGACCGCCGAGATGTGAACGAACACGTCTTCGCCGCCATCATCACGGACGATGAAGCCAAAGCCCTTCTGACCGTTGAAGAACTTGACGGTGCCCTTGGCCTCGCCAATCACCTGGGCCGGCATGCCGCCGCCGCCGCGCGGGCCGCCGAAGCCGCCACCGCCGCCGCCACGACCACCACCGAAGCCGCCACCGCCGCCGCCGCCGCCGAAGCCGCCGCGACCACCGCCGCCGCCGCCGAAGCGATCGCCGCCACCGCCGCCGCCGCCGAAACGGTCACCGCCGCCGAAGCCGCCGCCGCCACCGAAACGGTCGCCGCCACCGAAGCCGCCGCCGCCGTAGCTGCTGCCACCACCGAAATCGTCGCCGCCGAAGCCGTCGCGCTTGTCCCTGCCGCCGCGCTGCCCGCGCCGCCCACGATCAAAACTCATGCTGGAATAATCTTTCCCGGGTCGCCCAATAACTCTTGGAAGGTCGCGCGCCGGGCGTAGCACGCGGGCCTCCGGGCGCGGAACTTGAGAGCGCGCCTATTGCGACTCATAACTGATTATCCACAGGGCCGCGAGCCATTTCATCGTGCGTTCAGGCCGGCACGTCTCCCGGTGACATGTTTGCAACGGTCGAACATCGAAATGCTTGCGGAAGCCGGCCGATTACGGGCACGGTCGGCCGGTCATGCCATCGATCCTCTCGCTCCTCGTCGACCCCGGCGCCTGGGCCGCCCTCGCCACGCTCATCGTGATGGAGGTGGTTCTCGGCATCGATAATCTCGTCTTCGTCTCGATTCTCTCGAATCGGTTGCCGCCCGAACAGCAGACGAAGGCCCGCCGACTCGGCATCGGCCTGGCGCTGCTGCTGCGGCTGCTGCTGCTGGCGACGATCAGCTGGCTGGTCGGGCTGACCCAGCCGCTGCTCGATCTCGGCATCCATGGCCCGCTGGTCGACGGCCATCCGGCGTTCGATACCGCCTTTTCGCTGCGCGACCTGATCCTGATCGCCGGCGGGCTGTTCCTGATCTGGAAGGCGACCAAGGAAATCCACCACACGATGGAAGGCGGCGAAGAAGAGGGCATGGCCGGCGGCAAGCCCGGCCTCTCCTTCGGCGCGGCGATCGCGCAGATCATCGCGCTCGACATCGTGTTCTCGATCGATTCGATCCTCACCGCCGTCGGCATGACCGAGCATCTGCCGATCATGGTCGTCGCGGTGATCGTCGCCGTCGGCCTGATGATGGTCGCCGCCGATCCGCTCGCCCATTTCATCGCCAGGAATCCGACGGTGGTGATGCTCGCGCTGGGCTTCCTGCTGATGATCGGGGCGGTGCTGATCGCGGACGGCTTCGGCGTCCATGTGCCCAAGGGTTATATCTATGCGGCGATGGCCTTTTCGGGCGGGGTCGAGGCGCTCAACATGATGGCGCGCAAGCGCCGCACCAAGCGCCATTGAGCAACCGTCGCCAAACGCCTATGCGCGGAGGCATGACCGTATATTTCCATGAAGAAGACCTGCCTGCCGACGTGTTCGCGCCGGGCGCCTCGGTGGCTGTCGATACCGAGACGATGGGGCTCATCACCCCGCGCGACCGGCTCTGCGTGGTGCAGATCTCGGACGGCGGCGGCGACGAGCATCTCGTCCGCTTCGCGCCGGGCAGCGACTATGCCGCGCCGAATCTGCGTGCGGTGCTGGGCGATCCCGATCGGCTGAAGCTCTACCATTTCGCCCGCTTCGATCTCGCCGCGATCCGCCATTATCTCGATACCGTGGCGGCGCCGGTCTATTGCACCAAGATCGCCAGCCGGCTGATCCGCACCTACACCGACCGCCACGGGCTGAAGGAACTGGTGCGCGAGCTGCTCGGCCAGGAGGTCTCCAAGGTCCAGCAATCGTCCGACTGGGGCGCGCCCGACCTGTCCGACGCGCAGAAGGATTATGCCGCCTCCGACGTCCGCTTCCTCCACGCGATGAAGGAGAAGCTGGACGCGCGGCTGATTCGCGAAGGGCGGATGCATCTGGCCCAGGCCTGCTTCGACTTCCTCCCCGCGCGCGCCGAGCTCGATCTCGCCGGCTGGCCGGAAATCGACATCTTCGCGCATGCCTGAGCGCCATCATGCCTGAACCCCTTGCCGGCACGCTGTCCGACATCGGGCTCGTCGAGCGGCGGAAGCGGCGCGCCTGGGCGATGCCGGGATCGAGCCATGATCGCATCATCGCAGTGGCGCGGATCACGCTGCCCGCCTCGGTGCTGGTGCTGGTGCTCGCCCTCGGCTTTGCGCCGCTGACCTCGGGGCGCGACATTTCGTTCGTGCTCTCGAAGGATCGCGTCGCCGTCGCCAAGGAGCGGATGCGGGTGAGCCAGGCGCTCTATCGCGGCGAGGACAGCAAGGGGCAGCCTTTCTCGCTGACCGCGCTCTCCGCCGTCCAGCAGACCTCGGCCGATCCGGTGGTGAAGCTCAATACGCTGGCCGCCAAGATCGCCTTGCAGGGTGGCCCGGCGACGATCGTCGCGCCGACGGGCACCTATAATATGGACAACCAGAAGGTCGGGCTGAACGGCCCCGTCACCTTCCACAGCGCCGATGGCTATCGCCTCGATACCCATGACGTCGATCTCGACATGCAGACCCGCAAGCTCGCCAGCCGCAATCCGGTGACCGGCACGATGCCGCTCGGCAACTTCAGCGCGGACCAGCTGCAGGCCGATCTCGACAGCCATGTGGTGGTGCTGAATGGCCATGCCCGCTTGCATATCACCCAGCGAAACGGCACATCGCCGAAATGACGATCCGCCGCGCCGCGCCGCTCCTCCCCCTGACGCCCGGCGCCCTGCTGCTGGCGGGCCTGATGATCGCGGGTTCCGCCCACGCGCAGCAGCAGCAGCAGCAGGCGAAGCATAACAGCAACGCCCCGGTCGATTTCGACGCGGACCATATGGAGGTCCATGATCTCGAGCATCGCGCCTTCCTGACCGGCAGCGTCAAGGCGGTGCAGCAGGACATGACGCTGACCGCCGATCGCGTCACCGCCAATTACACCGGCAGCATGGCGAACAGCGGCGGCCCCGGCGGCGGCGCGCAGGTGCATCGGCTGGATGCCACCGGCCATGTCGTCGTCACCCGGCCGACCGAGGTGGCGCACGGCCAGTACGGCATCTACGATCTCGACAAGCGGCTGGTGACGATGATCGGCAACGTCACGCTCGATCGCACCGGCGCCAATGCCAGCACCGTGCGCGGCGGCCGGCTGGTCATCAATCTCGACACCAACCAGGCGGTGATGGATGGCGGCGCGGTCGGCGGCAACGGCACCAGCGGCAAGGGCGGCCGCGTCTCCGGCCGCTTCACCGTCCCGCAGAAGAATGACGGCACCGCCGCCGCCAAGCCCTCCGCGACCAAGCCGGCCGGCCAATAGGCGCTTCCGGCACCACCCTCGCCCCTGCCGGCCCCGACCACGCGGGGGCTTGATCGCCATGCACGAAGCCTGCCACATGCGCGCAGGCAGACAAGGCCAGCCATGAACGACACGATCCTCACCCCTCGCGAAAGCGCGTCTCCGGCGCGGCCGTCCACCCGCGCGCTGTCGATCGTCTCGATCGCCAAGGCCTATGACGGCCGCCCGGTGCTGCAGGATGTCAGCCTGGAGGTGGCACGCGGCGAGGTGGTCGGCCTGCTCGGCCCCAACGGCGCCGGCAAGACGACCTGCTTCTATTCGGTGATGGGCCTGGTCAAGCCCGATGCCGGCCGCATCCTGCTCGATGGCGAGGATATCACCGCGCTGCCGATGTACCGGCGCGCGATCCTCGGCCTCGGCTATCTGCCGCAGGAGACCTCGATCTTTCGCGGCCTGACGGTCGGCCAGAACATCGCGTCGGTGCTCGAGCTGTCCGAGCCCGATCCCGGCCGCCGCGCCGAGCGGCTCGACACCCTGCTCGCCGAATTCCACATCGAGCATCTGCGCGACTCGAAGGCGACCGCGCTGTCGGGCGGCGAGCGCCGCCGCTGCGAGATCGCCCGCGCGCTGGCCGGCGATCCGACGATCATGCTGCTCGACGAGCCGTTCGCGGGCATCGATCCGATCTCGATCAGCGACATTCGCGAGCTGGTGAAGGATCTCAAGCGCCGCGACATCGGCGTGCTGATCACCGATCACAATGTCCGCGAGACGCTCGACATCGTCGATCGCGCCTGCATCATCTATGATGGCAAGGTGCTGTTCCAGGGCTCGCCGGCGGCGCTGGTCGCCAATCCGGACGTGCGCCGCCTCTATCTCGGCGAGGGCTTCGCGCTCTAACGCCGATGGGGCTTGGTCCGCGCCTCGATCTGCGGCAGTCGCAATCGCTGGTGATGACGCCGCAGCTCCAGCAGGCGATCAAGCTGCTGGCGCTCTCCAACCTCGAAATCGAGGCGTTCATCGCCGAGGAGCTGGAGAAGAACCCGTTGCTCGATACCGGCACCCCCGAGGAGGTGCGCGAGCCGGAAGCCGATTTCGACGCCGAGCCGGCGGAGCCGACCGATGCGCTGGCCGGCCTCCACGGCGCCGGGGACGATGCCCCGCTCGACGTCGACTATGCCGCCGAGACCTTCCACCACGATTCCCCCTCCGACATGATCGGTGCCGATGGCGCGGGCGCCCAGGGGATGGACGGCGCCCTCGGCATCGATGGCGTCACCGGCGGCAACCGGGACGGCGGTGGCGAGGGCGGCGACATTCAGGATAGGCTGGCGAGCGCGATCGGCCTGGCCGATCATCTGATGGCGCAGGCCGGGCAAATCCTCTCCGGCACCGATCTGGCGATCGCCGGCCACATCGTCGATGCGCTGGACGAGGCGGGCTACCTCACCGTGCCGCTGGTCGATCTCGCCGAGCGGCTGGGCGTGCCGCTCTATCAGGTCGATCATGTGCTGGCCGTCGTCCAGACCTTCGATCCGACCGGCGTCGGCGCCCGCGACCTGGCCGAATGCCTCGCCTTGCAGGCGAAGGAGGCGGATCGCTACGATCCGTGCATGGCCAAGCTGATCGCCCATCTCGATCTGCTCGCGCGCGGCGATCTGCCCCGGCTGCGCCGCATCTGCGGGGTGGACGACGAGGACATGCAGGACATGATCCGCGAACTGCGCGCTTATGATCCCAAGCCCGGCCTGAAATTCGCCGGTGGCGAGGCGCAGGCGGTGACCCCCGACGTGTTCGTGGCGCGAACCGCCAAGGGCTGGGCGGTGGAGCTCAACAATGCCACCCTGCCCCGCCTGATCGTCAACCGCAGCTATTATGCAGAACTCTCCGGGGCCGCACAGGATCGTTCGAGCAAGGCCTGGCTCAACGACAGCCTGCAAAGCGCCAACTGGCTGATGAAGGCGCTCGACCAGCGCGCCCGCACCATCATCAAGGTGGCGAGCGAGATCGTGAAGCAGCAGGACGGCTTCTTCCGTCACGGCGTCGAGCATCTCCGGCCGCTGACGCTGCGCACCGTGGCCGAGGCGATCGGGATGCACGAATCGACCGTCAGCCGGGTCACCTCGAACAAATATCTCGCCAGTCCGCGCGGCCTGTTCGAGCTCAAATATTTCTTCACCAGCGCGATCCAGTCCGCCGATGGCGGCGAGGCGGCATCGGCGCAGGCGGTGAAGAGCCATATCGCGAAGCTGATCGCCGAAGAGGCCCCCGACGCCATCCTGTCCGACGATTCGCTGGTCGATCTGCTCAAGGCCCGCGGCTTCGACATCGCCCGGCGCACGGTCGCGAAATATCGCGAAGCGCTGGGCTTCGGCTCGTCGGTCCAGCGCCGTCGCCAGAAACTGCTCTCGCGCTGAACCGCAGCATTGCCGGCGCACAAAAAAAGGCCGCCCCGAAGGACGGCCTGAAGTTTTAGGAGAGGATGCCTGAAAGGCGTAGTCTTTGTGCATCGCACCATGGAATTTTGCAATTGCTAAGCGCGCATATAGTGATTGCACTAATGACAATCGTTTGTTGCGCCGAACGAATGCCGAGCCATGCCGTGCCGCGCACCCATCGGGTGCCGCGCCCTCGTAAAGGCGGCGGGCCATCCTCATTATAGCGCGGGCAGTCCCTGCCCCGGAGCGATTCATGACCCTGTATGATGCCAGCATCCCCGTCTTCCTGCGCGCCTTCGGCAATCTTTCCGCGATTCTCGAAAAGGGCCGCGCCTTCGCCGACGAGCGGGGCATTGCCCATGCCGAGCTGCTGGAGGCGCGGCTGATCGCCGACATGGCGCCGCTGACCGCGCAGATTCAGCGCTGCAGCGACAGCGCCAAGGGGGTGGCCGTGCGAATCGGCCAGCTTCCCGACGTCGCGATGCCCGACACCGAGACCAGCTTCGACGCCCTGCAGGCGCGGATTGCCGCGACGGTCGCGCTGCTGCAGGCGACCCCGCCCGAGAGCTTCGAGGGCCGCGAGCAGGCCATCGTCACCCTGAAGACCGGCAAGGGCGAGGTCTCCTTTCCGGCGCGCGACTATCTGCTCGGATTCGCGCTGCCCAACTTCTTCTTCCACGTCACCACCGCTTATGGCCTGCTGCGCATGAAGGGCGTGCCGATCGGCAAGCTCGATTATCTGGGCGGCGTCTGATCGCGGCGCGCGCGTCCGCGGCCGGGCCGGCGGATGCGCGCCGGGGCTGAGAATGATTCGCCACAGGAACCTGCACGGCGGCGGCTCGTACCTCCCGGCGTAGACCGCCTGACGGAGCAAGCCCATGACCACCGAGACCGCCTTCCTCACCGACGTGAAGACCCTGCGCGCCCGCGCCAAGAAATCGCTCGACGACGGCGCCGTGATGCCGACCTATCAGGGCGATCCCGAGAAGACGATCGAGCTGCTCCAGGCGGTCGTCGCGACCGAGCTGGTCTGCGTGCTGCGCTACCAGATGCACGCGATCGCCGCCGAGGGCATCACCTCCGAAAGCGTCGCGGCCGAGTTCACCGAACATGCCGAGTCGGAGCACAAGCACATGCTGATGGCGGCCGAGCGGATCGACCAGCTCGGCGGCATCCCCAATCTCGATCCCGAGGGCCTCGCCAGCCGATCGGCCACCGAATATGGCAAGGGCGGCAATCTCGTCGAGATGATCAAGCAGAACCTGATCGCCGAGCGGATCGTGATCGAGCATTATCAGGAGCTGATCCGCTATTTCGGCGACAAGGATCCGACCACCCGGATCATGCTCGAGCATATCCTCGCCGAGGAGGAGGATCATGCCTCCGACATGCACGACCTGCTGGTCGCGCATGAAGGCACGCCGTTCCTGAAATAAGCCCCGAAGCATAACCCCGAAGTGATGCCCCCCGGCCGCCGCGGCCGGGGGTCATGCGGCCTGTGGGTTTTCCCGTTTCACGAATCCTTGACCAGGCTTGAACTGCGAAATCCCGTGACATGCCTTCGCCATAAGATGAATCTGCTATCCCATAAATTAAAAATTCGCGGCGGGCTTTTGCCCGCAAACTGAATCGTCACTTGATGGCAAATATCGTCTCTGACCGATTTCAGTGGCCTTGAGAGCAGGAATTCAGACCCGCAAAGGGCTGACTCAAAGCTCAACCGATTTTGCGCCGGCGCTAGTACCCACGCCCACCCGCAGAGAGAGGACAGGTCCCCCATGTTGAGCTAACGCGTCCACGATAAGGGGCATAATGCCAGCGGCCATGTCATCGGCGTACAGGTTATTTATATACTGATACTCGCCGTACGCTGGCGACAAGCAGCGCCAAGGGCATCGGGTCTGAAGGACATAGAAAATGCCATCATATCGTCGCCGAAGCTCGTCAAGCCTTGAGCGCCATTTGTGTAGAGACTTGTGTTCCTGGAGGATCTGATGAACGGCATTCCATTGCCGATCACTCATCTTAAAATCTTCTCTCGGAGTCACGGACTGCCGCGCTATCACCGGGAGCGGGGCTTCGTACGGCATTCCCAATGCCTGGAAAATTTCCGCCCTCTCAAATAGTTGAAGCGTTTTCGTAGATCCCAGCACCGGAAGTACGCCTGTTTCTCGAATAGCTGCGCTCGCATTCGTCGTGGAAACCCGTTCGTCAGCCTTCCTACATCGACTTGTAAAACGATAGAACGCAGCTTTTACCTGCGAAAACGTCGCATACTTTTTCCTGAATAAATCGACAGATTTCTCAGAAATGTAAAAGTCATTCCCTCCCACTCGGCCATCTTTTTTTGTGTCTAGGAAACCTGCTGAGCTTATAATCCATAAACTAGACGCACTAATTCCGATTATATCAGGCACTTCGGACCGGATAAGGTAACCACACGGTCTATATCGCTCGAGAAGCGCTTGTTTGAATTATCTAACATTTATGATGCTTCTTTTGAAGCCACCAGCTCCATTCAGCATTCCTCGACATTTTACCCGTCCGCTGAGTAGCAGATCTAAATAATAGTTGCCAAAAGTTGGCCCGCCGGCACGAAAGTCAAATAGAGCACAGTGCCCCCCGGCTATTGCGTCGACAGATTCCGCCCCATTCGATAATTTCTCTATAAGCTCTTCAATCGAATTTTCGTCAATAAATATTCCCCTTTTGAGCACCAATAGCCAAATTAAAATCAGCAGATATCCGGACTCAACGATTTTTCGCAAAATCACATAATCTATTTCGTATTTCTTCACCGCATCTTTGAGATTTATCAGACCGCCTCTTTTCTCAATCTCAACCGTACTTCCTGCGCTTCGCGCAAAGGTTAACTCCCCCGCATGTGAGGAAACAAATCGAGAGGACAGATACTCGTTGAACACTCGGTCAATTCTTGTCCCGCGAGGTACGCCACGTCGAATGAGGAGGTTTTGGAACTGGCGAAAACCTGGGCTCATCTCCCTCAGCTCGGGGAGTGCGTGGTCTAGGGCATTTTGGAGACCCGACAATCCTTCACTTAACGCGGACCACCCGACGTCGACCAGCAATTCAGTTTCGCTCTGCTTCAACAAACCGCCTTGAGCAAGGGGGACGTTACTGAGTGCACGCCCCAACGATAAAACTAACAATCTCGCATGTGCTATTGAATAATCATCTAAAATATTATCTCCGCACGGTTTAAGTAGTAATCTTGAGTATATGTATCTGTCAAATCCGGTCAGTTTTCTTTGAAGAGGGGTGCCGATCAATCGGCGGTTATCGTTGCCACAATTACAAATCACCGGATTCATAGTGCTCTCTGAGAATCGAACATGGCACTCTGGACATACATCGAGAAACTGAGTGTCGTGTCGGTCGCAGCCTGCGAGGAACCTAAGATCCCATTCAGCCCTCCTAAAAGGGCGAAGGGAAAACAGACCCGAACGCGTCTGCATATCCTCGTCCAGACACTGAGGACAAACTCTACCAGACCTTCGCAAATCTTGGTTCAATCGACTGGATTTACTAATCCAGTTCATGCGGCCAAGATTTCTTTGGATTTCTTTCGCAGAAATAACTCCAGAGTTTATCTGATCGATAGAAAATCCGCTGATTCGCGAAAGAGCGTCGGGCAATTTATCCGAAACTATAGCCTCGTGCAGCGCAGCGATGCTGCCAACAGCCGACGTGGCTAGTAAATCCCTTGCAGAGGCACTGTCGCTGCGGAGCGCTAACCGATTGAGCAATCCCCATGCCGGCTCGCCTTCCGCCCATCGAACTCGCAGCGAGGATGGGATCAGGTTAAACTGGTGCACGCCCAGCTCCGGGCGAGATTTTGATCTCAGCGCGCCGAAAGATGTTTGTTCTCAACGTCGGCGGGCTGAACACTGGCGAAACTGCCGTCCCGAGTAGCCGATCGAGGCTTGCACGAGATCCTACGCCGCAGAGCTCTCGGACCTCGCTCGCTGAGACAAATCTGCGATGGAAGTCGTCTACAGACGATTTGGACACACCGAACCGGCCAGTTCTGACTTCTTTGTTGAGATATCCGTTTTTCGCGAGCCATCGCGCAACGTCAGGGTGCACGCTCAGCAATCTTGCCGCTCCTTCGATGCTGATCCAAGAGCTGACTCGCAGCGCCCGAAGGTCAGATGGGCGCACCATTGCGGCGTTCAGCCCAATGGCATCGCCTTTGATCTCAATTATCGAGATTTTGCCGGCCACCACTGCTTCACAAGCCTGGACGAGCGAGATCCTCGCCACCTGACAGCTCTGCGGCAGCCCCATGCTTAAACAATCCGCGCTGTCGCTCGGCACGATCTGCCGACAAGAGGCTACGAGCCTCTCAGCCCAATCTGGCCCCGAGGCGCTGAACGCTCGTCGCAAAGCCTGGGTCTGCTTCTTCCCTACCCCAAGGATCGCTCGCGCATGTTTCAGCCATGGAATAGGCTCCGTGGGCTTACGGCAGGCAAGCACGGAGTCGCGGTCGAGCGGAAACGGGATCCCACGCCGAACACCGTTCGGAATCAGCCCGCTCGCATCTGCAAGTGCTCGCGCCGTGTCGTATCCGATACCCCAATGCTTCGCCGCAGCTGTCATCGAGATGTGATCGGGCCTTACGGTTCCAAACACTGGCTCTTCAGCAGGTATGACGGACCGATCGCGGGCATGGCGAATCAGCTCTTCACGGACAGCCTCGTCGAGCGGTACTCGCGGGGAAAGGTACGCCCATTCCGCATAGATCCAGCCATAGGTCCCGATCAGGCCTGCAGGACGGCTTTGTGGGAGGCTACCAGTCGACAGGCGATCAAGGGCATCGCGAAAGGATCCAGGCCAACACATAACGGCCTTCAGCCCCTCCTCTCGTGCATGGCGCCTCTGAGATGGCATTGGCCGCGCCCGGGTCGCGACGTAGCCAAGGCGGAGTGCGAATCCGAGCCGCTCGACACTCGGTAGAAGATCCATCAGTCGGCCCGTCAGCAGCGGGTTCGACTGCCGCCGCCCGTAAATGCAGTCCGTGATCAGCCCGTCCAGACCACTGCGCATGCGATTCGACGGCATCCTGGCAAGGTCAGCTCCGCACCTGCATTCCCGAAGGTTCTGAACAGACCAGCCTGGACGGTGCCCACACCGATCACAGATTTCTTGCAAGAGGCTTTCATGCAGAACGCAGGTTGCAACGGATCGCAGACCCCATTCCGGACGATGCCAGCAGCGCAAAACGGGGAGCGGCCCAGAATCTTCGGCCCGGCTGTCGTCAGCAAAGCATTCGGGGCACCAGCGCCGGTGCCGTAGGCTCCAATCGTTGAACCATAAAACACCCTCGCCAACTGAGGCCTCGCGCCTCCCCGTGTCTACGGTGACGGGGAAAAAGCGTCTGTCATGATGTTCAAAGCCTGACAGCCCGAGGAATGCCCCTCGATCTTTCCCGGTCACCAAGCCTTCGAAGGTCAAGCCATACCGACCAAGAAAATCCTCAACGGATTCCGACTCGTAACGACCAGCCAGCCGAGCTGCGAAGCTGTGCAAAGGTTCAGAGCCAATAGGCCTTACGCGGAGGCCTGTGTGCGCCATTAGAAGACGCCCCGATCGCTGTCCTTCCCGTTACTCTCGGCCGCCTTCGATACCTGATCGATCACCCGCTGATACGTCTGACGCTCCCGCCTTTGCCGGTCGACCACTCTGCGCCACAAAACCGGAATCTGATCCTTATCGCACAAGAACGGATTATCCTGGCGCTTGTCCGACTCTGTTTGCAGCCTGATTCTCTCATATTCATCATCGGAATGGTCTTTGAGATCATCGACAAGCTCATCATCCGGTCGTTCGGAGAACTCCAGATCGTCATACTCGAGTCCCAAAACCTCGAGCGAGATTTTGTCTAGTGCCATATCGTGAGCCGTGCAGACCGCATTGCTCAAAAGGCGGGCAACCAACCCCAGCTTTCCTCCCTCACTCGCTATGTACATGCGCTTCGCCGTCAAATCGGCCGAAAGGTTCGACTTTCCGGACAAGCCAGCAAGCTCTTCAAAACGATCCAAGACCTTGAAGAACGACTCGACCTCATCGTCGATGCCCCAGCGGTAGGGAACCAAGGGCGCGAGATTGAGCCGTCCCCGAAGCTCGGGGCTGACGTCTCGCATTGCGACGAGCGACGGCAAGCCGGCGAAAATAAGCTGGCATGGCAGGCCGTTTATCAGCTGTTTCCAAAAGTCGATGACCTTAGCCATATCGAGAAAATCTCTCGATCTGAAGACATGCGTCGCCTCATCGATGAAGATGGTCGCGAAGCGAGCCACGAGGCTGAGCCGGCGGACTGGACCAGTCCCATCGAATATGGCCGCCGCTTCGCGATCGGCATCGAGTTTGACAGCTAGTAACTCGGCGAGGGTCAGATCCTCTGATTTCTTATTGTACCGGCGCAGAGCAACCTTGTGGATCAGCCGATAGGCGAATCGTGACACCTCAAACCAGTTCGGATCGGCGTTCAGGAGCGACACCCATTCGCCGTCGACATCGTTGAAGAGCCAGACCTCGCCCAAATTGTATGGGTCCGCTCGAACCTGCCACGTTCGCTTGCCGAACCGACGCATAAGCTCCTTGAGGTAATTCCCCTCGGCGACGTAGTGAAACTTGTCCACGGTCACGCCATAGGGGCCGATGACGCACTGGCCGAGGTCTTCGCCCGTCAGAGAAATGATCTCGCCAAAGTTTCGCAAGGGCCGCACCGGCCATTTTTGCGTGCGAAGCAACCACTCTTCCTGCGGTAAGCGCTTTCCGGGAAGGCCTGGATGGGGATGCTGATGGTATTCGTCGACGATCCAGGTCACGATTTTCCGATTGAGCTCCGACAGACAGAATCGAGCGGTTTTTGACGGGTCGTAGTCCGGATCCTTCGACTTGACGTACCCCTCCAACAAAGAGAACACCCGCACATTCAGCGTCCCAAACAAGTGCTCGATCAGAGGCTTGAGGTGCGGCGCCTTAGCCGGAACGTGAACTAACGCGACGTCCAGCGTCGCTTCGGTCAGGCGCATGCTCGCGGAGTGGAATTCACGGCCATTATCCGAAAAAATGAACTCCGGCAGGCCATGCATTGGCCAGTCATTCTCGATGCCTTCGATGCCGCTGACGTCCTTGCGCCAGAAGGCATGCGCCAGAGCCCTTTGCAGCGATGCATAGGACGGCAGCTCGAAACTGAAGTGGATCCCAAGGATGGCCCGGGTCGCGCGATCGATCAACGCGGTTATCCACCGGGCTTTGACCGCAGCTGCGAGAGTTTTGAGGGTCGTGTGCGCGGGCAGGTTCGAGATGTAATATTTGCGCTCACCGGTCGCGCGGCGCTCGCCGATAATCCAAACTTCGTCGCCGGGCATTCTGGAGACGCCTTTGTCGAAGATGCGGTGCTTTGGACCGTCTGCGATGCGGACACGGCATGCAGCGAAATGGCATGTGAGCGCGCCCTTCGTGCCGCGTCGCCAGCTTATCTTTCGCCATCTCTGGCCGGCCAGCACCTCTTCTGCGCAGACCGGCGGCATATTTGGGATGTGGTGCTTGCGCGGTTTGCGAGCCTTCTCTGTTGGGAAGATCATGGCGACATCGGTGGGATAAACCGTTTGTCGCCGGGACATGCCGACTGCCCACACAAGGCCACGCTCGCTCAGCGCATGGCGGAACGGCGCGCTCGACCCGTAACCCGCATCCGCAAGTACGCAGCCAAATCGGACACCGGACGCGATGACACGGTCGATCTCCTCGATCGCAATCTCGGGCTTCGACAAAGCGACTTGTCGGTCCGCTGGGATGCGAGCGCGGGCCATCCGCTCCGGATCGCGCGTCCAGCTGTCCGGCAGGAACAGTCGAAGGCCGACCATCACCGGTACCTCGCCCGATGCCAGTGTCACCGACACCAGCGACTGGCTGTTCGCGGTCTTGCCGAGCGACGAGGCATATTGTGGCGCGACGCCCACCGAGTGGCGCCCCTTCTTCGGCAATGCCGTGTCGTCGATGACCAGGAAGGCGTCGTCGCCGCCGACCAGGCGATCCGCTTCCGTCAGGAGAGCCCTCTCCAAAGGCGCGCTGTCCCAGACGCCCGCCGCGACAAAATGATGAAGCTGGTCGTAGCCGACCTCGCCGGCGCGAGCCGCCATAGGCTGCACGCTCTTGCGGTCACCTGGACCAATCAGACCAGCAATATACAGCGGGCACATCCTGCGCCGCGCTGGATGCGATAGCCCGACCAGGAACGGTTCAAGCCATCGCTCCAGATCAATCCGCCAGCTCTCGTCCACCGCCATCGCAAAGGATCCGTCAGCCTACACTGACACATCCGAATCCATGACGATCCCTGTCGGTTCCTTCAACCTGCCAAAGTAGTGCTAGGCCGAAATTCCAGAGCGCTCGCTTGACGGGCATCTCCCTATGCCGAAATGGTTATGTTTCGAAGGCAACAGAGGTTGATCGTGACGCTAATTCCATTCTCAGCCATCGTTGCAGACCCCGTTCATGGGATCACGTTCGAACTGCTGGATCGACCATTTGAGGGGCCCCGTCCTGCCAATCTATCATGGGGCTCGCCCCCGTCCGATCTGGACGCTTGGTTCTGCCACGAGCGAGGGCCGGAAGCCGCCGGGATCATCACGATTCCGCAGGCACATGTGTTCGGATCGACGCTTGTCTACATCGAGATGGATGGCGAGCCGCATGCGCTGGAGGTCGACCAGAATTTTCTCGCCAGTGCATCTGCTACGAATGCACTGGCCGAGGTGCGGACGCGTCGTGCCGCTGGCACATTGCGTATTCGAGACATCGAGGGGGATGTCATCCTGCTCTCGGGATTCCCTTACGGTCTTTATGGGCATTGGATGGTGGATTTCATGCCCCGCCTCCAAATGCTCCGCATGACCAATCGCAAATTCGCTGAACTGAGATTTCTACTTCCCGCCGATCTTCCGGCGTTTGCTCACGAATGGCTTCTTCTTGCCGGTATCAAGCCAGCCCAGCTCATTCTATACGATCAAGCGGATGAACTTTGCCGGTGCGAACGCGCGCTTATGCCGACGAATCTGCGCGCTGGCGGACGCGCATTGCCGAGCATGGCGGAAGCCGCGGCGTGGATGACGCAGATTGCGTGCACGAACGATATCAGCCCAACGCGGCTGCTGTATGTTTCTCGCGAAAATTGGGGAAATATCACACGCAAGCTGGAAAATTATCGCGCCATCGAAAACGTCATGGCCGAATATGGCTTCGAGATCGTGTTCCCCGAAAAACTTTCCGTCTCAGGTCAGGCCGACCTCCTCGCTTCGGCGAAATGTGTTGCGGGTGACTATGGATCAGGCCTGCACAACACGATTTTCAGCCGTCCCGGAACATCGGTTATCGCGCTCAGGGGAATCGATTTACATCCGGGCTTCCTGCAATCCGGTCTTTGCGAAATTCGGCGCCAGCCGCTTTCCTACGTCTTTGGGCGAACCTGGGCGAACGAACAGGGCTTTCAACACTATGAGATCATGACCGATGATCTCCGTCGATGTTTGGATGCGGCTATGGCAATGCTCTCAAGCGACCTCTAACCCAAGGGCTCCGTGGCTGGAAGCATAGCCACGCCCCGACTGACGCGCTCATTGCGTGACGATCGCCATTGTATATGTGTCGGCCTCGATCAACGCCATCGCGATTTCCGGAGCCGACGATGAAATTTCTTTTTGGCAGCAAGCAAACGCACCGCCGTATCGGCAACGCGCATAGGAACGCGGCCGAGTGGGCTTTGGCCGTCACTGCTTACCGTCGGCACCTGGATGATAAACCGCTCGATCACGCGATCTGGGTGCAGGTTGGTCATGCTGAGAAGGAGCAGGGCAACTTCGCCGAGGCCGAGGCAGCCTACAGGCGGGCGATCAAAATCGTGCCGAAGGATGCCGACCCACGGCTTCACCTGGCGCATCTGCTGAAAACGCAGGCGCGGTTCGACGATGCCGCCGAGGCTTTCGTGTCGCTCTATCAGGTCGCGCCGTCTCCAGAAAATCTTGCCGAGCTCAATCACATGATCGGCCTTCGCCGCCGCCGTCACGAACGCGTCGCGGCAGAAGGCGCGATCCTGTTTTCTATGCAGGATATCTTCAACATGTTTGCCGTCCACGCGACGGCGACGGGTATCCAGCGCGTACAGGCCGGCGTCGCGCTTGCCGCAATGGCCGATCCAACGTTCGACTCGCATTTCATCATCAACGGCGAATATCAGAATGAGGTGCCGACATTCCTTCGGCTAGAGGATGACGATCTTCGCGACATCATCGCTTATGCCTCGGGCAAAACGATCGATCATGATATCCTCAAGCAGAAGCTTGCCGCCGCGCGCTTTCGCGCCGTGCCGATCACGTTCGGAGCGGGTTCAACCGTGGTCATTCTCGGTGCCTTCTGGGGCATCGGCAACGGTATAGACCAATATCTGTATCCGCGGCGGCGTGGCGCGCGCATCGTTCCGTTCATCCACGATATCATTCCCGTTACGCATCCCGAATATTGCGATGCGAACCTCACCAATTTCTTCTGGCGAGGCTTGGCGGAGTTGCTGCACTCGGCGGATTATGCGTTGACCAACTCGGATTTCACGCAGGCCGAGCTGAAGCGTTTCATCGCCGAGCATGGCGGCCGACAGATTCCGATGCAGACCGTGCCGCTGGCACATTCGATGGCGCATCCCGAAGGAGCCGCGGCGGTCTGGCCACGTGCCCTCGCGAAGCTCAAGAGGCGGCGCTATGTCGCCTATGTCTCGACTATCGAGGGCCGTAAGAATCACCTCTTCGTCGTACAGGCCTGGCAGCAGATGATCGCCCGCGGCGTGGACGTGCCGGATCTCGTTTTCGTGGGACGCGAGGGCTGGAAGGTCGATCCGCTCATGGACTTGCTGGCAAGCACCGACAATCTCGGTGGGCGCATCCATATTGTCCATGGACTTTCCGATGCGGAACTCAACGGCGTCTACGCCGATGCGATGTTCACGCTGTTCACAAGCGTGGTCGAAGGTTGGGGGCTCCCGGTTGGCGAGAGCCTGGCGCATGGTGTGCCGTGCGTGGTGACGAGAACCGCATCGCTGCCTGAAGTCGGAGGCGATTTTGCCGATTATGTCGAAACCGGTGACCAGGAGGCCGCGATCGGCGTGCTGCGCCGGCTTATCGAGGATGGTAGCTATCTCGAAGCGCGACGGCGTAACATCCGCGAAAATTTCGTGGCGAGGACGTGGGACGATGTTGGTCGCGATTTCGTCACCAAGTTGCGGGGCATGCTTGCGGTAGCGCCGTCACCGTCAATACTCCCTCCTGTCACGCTCCCCGAAGGCACGATCTTCCGGCCAGGCGAGATCACCAAGCGCGTGAAGCCGCTTCCCGGTTATCTCACCAATCCGCTCGGACTGGCGCTGATCGATTCCTTTTACGAGCCCGAGCCGTGGGGGGCATGGTTGCGCGGCGCGAGCGGCGAATTTGCTTTCCTGACGAAGGCGGAAGCGGGCACCGAGATCGTCGTCCTTGTGTCCGTCCGTCCGGCGCCATGGGCGATCGGCGCGCGTTGTGCGCTGAAGCTGAACGGTCGGGGTGGATCACACCCCTGGATGACGCTGACATCGGGCCCGAATCTGGTGCGCTTGAAAGGGCGCGTAGACCAGGCCGGCGGCTGCACGATCACGTTCCACTACGATGGCCATGTCCGTCAGCCCAGCGCGACGGAGCCCGATCGCCGTCGCTTCGCACTGGGGCTCAACGCGATCGGTTATGCGCTGAGCGAGGACGCCGCAGTCCGCTCAGAACTGCGCGAGGAATTCGTGTTCGGCTGATGCGCCTCGCCGTTCAGGCGAGGCTGGAGCGGCTTTCGTCGGTCATATCGTGAAAGGTGAAGCGCTCGACCAGATCCTCGCGGAGCATCGCATTGTCCGCGCGCACGTAGCCGAGCGCGGTCAGGCCGACACCGAACAGCCGCCCGTCGGCCGGTCCAGGGTCGGTCTGGCCCCTCAATTCGATCAGGATCGTGCACAGCCCCCCCTCGCGCACGCGGCCCCGCGCGCGCATCAGCGCCCGCTGCCTGAATTCGAGCGAATGAAATCGTCCGTCGCTCGGCGCCACACTTGATCCATCGGCGATATACGCCGTAACCAAATTGCCTGCCCCATGGGGCGGGGCTGACAGCTGTAGGTATGCGATCACTTCGGTGTTTTCGTCGAGCCCGGTCAGGAAGCTGATTTCGCCGATATTGCCGCGCATCCAGACCCCATGCTCTTCGAGATGGTAGAATGACTCCCGCAGCGCCAACCGCATCGGGGCGGGCACGTAGTCGGGATACCGGATGGCATTGGTCACCAGATTGCCGGGGAAGAATTGTGCGCCCTCCGCCAGCCGTGGGTAGATCAGGCGCTCGGGATAATTGCGCTGCACCGCTGCCCGCGTTCGGGCCAGGAAGTCACGACCGACATCGTCCCATGTCCGTGCGACGAAATGCTCTTCGATCGCGCGACGCCGGGTCTGGAGATAATCTTTGTCCTCGATCATGCGGCGTAGCACCGCCACGCCGTCGCGTAGATTCAGCGGATCGACATAATCGACGAACTCACCACCGACCTCGGGGATGGAAGACGTTCCCGAGGCAACGCAGGGCGTACCGTGGACAAGGCTTTCACCTACCGGAAGGCCCCATCCCTCGACGAAACTGGTGAACACCGTGAACATTGCGTTGGTATAGATGCTGTTGAGCTCGGCATCCGAGAGATCGTGCACAATATGGACCCGCCCACCGAGGTAGCGCGTGCCGTCGAGCAGATCCATCAGCCCGCCGATCCGCCAGCCTTCGCGGCCCACAAAGACAAGGTCTGGGACGTCGACGCCCATGTCGATCAATTGCTGCCAAGCCTCCACGACATAGCGGTGGTTCTTCCGCCCTTCCACAGTCGAGACATAGGTCACGTAAGGCGCACCCTTGATCGCCCGCAACGCCATCGGCCACGCATCGACTGCCGACACCTCGGTGGTCATAGAATGGGCGAGCGGCACCGTGTACATCGGGATCTCGCGGCCGCCATTTTGCGCGAAGAGGGCCGCCAGTGCGTGCCGCGTGAAATCGGAGATCGTAAAGACGAAATCAACCACCAGCCCCATCTCGCAGACGGACATCGAATGTTCGCGGACGAGATCCGCCTTGCAATATTCGGGGTGGGTCAGGGGGATAATATCGTACACGTAGGCGCCGATGATTACGCCGTTGCGCCGTGAGGTGAGATACTGGTCGATGGTGTTGCCATGGCCCCAGAATGCGCCGAGCAGGACGATCGTCTGTCCTTTCACTGGTCGAATGCGCACCGCGCCCTGCTCGCATTCGGCGAGCATCGCGCGAAGGAGATCGTGATCCACCTTCTCGCCCGATGCATAGAGGATGATGTCGCGAAACACAGCATTGTCGACCAGGAAAAATTCGCCAGGAACATGGCTGTCGGTCAGGTCGTTCAGGAGGAAGCCAACCCGCTCGCCCTCTTCTTGGATCGCATAGAGCGCGATGCCGGCCTGAACGCGCTGGATGCCGGACATCGTAACATGGGCTTTCCAATACCCGAACAGGTCTTGGACCGAGAAAAAGATCATGTCGTCGTTCAGCTTCGCGCGCACATTCAGCCTTTCAAGTTCCGGCAATCGCGCTCGTTATAAGGCGCGCGGCGCCATACCCAAGCCATATTGTGCGGCGGGGCGACGTACGTGACGGCCATAAGGCAGGCGCGCGCAAATGGTCCGAGTTCGTGGAAGATTTGCAAAAAATAGGACACGCGGGCACGGATCGCTCGTCGCGCACGGCCGGATGTCTCGCCCTGCAAAATCGCTATCAGCGCCAGGGCCTGCACGCTAGGGACGATAGGATGCGATTGATCAAAAGCTGGTGGGGCAACATATCCGCACAATTGCGATTCAACCCACGGTCGAACGGCGTGCGGGTGCACCGCAGCACAGCCGTTCATATCAGGGCTGGCAATATTGCGCGTGGGCAGCAGGATTGGTCGCGCGCGGCGAGCGCGTATCGCCGGGCACTGACGTCCGAACCGCATCTGCAGCATCTGTGGGTACAACTCGCCCATATGGAAAAGGAGGCCGGCGAGATCGATCGGGCCACCTGTGCGTATGAAGAAGCCGCGCGCCTCAAACGGGACGATCCCGAGCCGCTGCTCCAACTCGGGCATATGGCCAAAGCCTGGCGCCAGCCGGCCGATGCTGCGGGGTATTTTGTTGCCGCCTTGCAGCGCGACCGCACGAATCTGCAGGCGATTTCCGAACTGGTTCGGCTGATGCCCGACCGCGATGAGGTCGATCCGGACTTATGGACGGCTGTTCTCGATGTGCTAGAGATCAACCCGGCGGAAGTAGAGGCGGACGACACCGGGCAATTGCCGCGTGAGGCGATGGTGTTCGACGTTACCGACCTTCTCGCCTTTTTCGGGCAGCGCCGGTTGCCCACCGGGATTCAGCGCGTCCAGATCGAGGTTTCTCTGGCGTGTCTCGAAGAACGGTTCGACCCGCAACCCGTATTCTGCGTCTATGCCAGTGCGCGGCGCGGCTGGCTAAAGCTGCCTCGCGATCATTTCGACGCACTTTGCCGGCTGGCCCGACAGAGCGACGATATCGAGGATCCCGCGTGGATCGCGCAACTGGATCAGATGTATCGCAAGATAGCGGTAGCCCGGACGATTCGGTTTTCGCCCGGAACCGTACTCGTCAACCTGGGAACGTCCTGGTCGGATCGGAACTATCTGCTCGATGTCCGTAACATCCGCGCACGTGATGGAATGGTCTATGTCCCCCTCGTGTTCGACCTGATCCCGTTGATCGGGCCGCACTGGTTCATGCAATCGCTCGTCCGCGATTATCGTGCTTGGTTCGGATCGTTGCTCCACTCAGCCGATGGGTGCCTGACGATCTCTGAGGCCACGCGAGAAGATTTGCTCGACAAATCCGCCGAATGGAATGTGCCGATGCCCCGAGAATCGGTTCCCGTGGTTCGGCTCGACGGCGATTTTTGTCAGGTCGCGGCCGATCCGGAATCCTTGCGCGCTTACGGGCTGGAAGCGCAACGCTACGTTCTGTTCGTCTCGACACTCGAACCACGGAAGAATCATCGCGGTGCGTTCGAAGCCTGGCTTGCGCTTGCCGATACGCTCGGCGAAGCCGCGATGCCGCGGCTCGTCTGCGTCGGGGGGCGTGGCTGGCTCAACGAGCATTTGCACGAGATGCTGCGCGACCGCCCGGTATTGCAACGTCTGGTACTCATCCTTCACGGCATTCCCGACGATACGCTGGCAACGCTCTATCAACATTGTCTGTTCGCACTATATCCGAGCTTCTACGAAGGCTGGGGATTACCGGTTTCGGAAGCGCTGTCTTACGGCAAGGTTCCTGCGATATCGCGGGTTTCGTCGTTGCCGGAGGCGGGCGGTCCCTATGCCCGCTATTTCGACCCCAACATGGTTGCTGACATTGCAAAGACGGTTCGCACGCTCCTCAACGCCGCGACGCGACAGGCGGCTGAAGCCGCGATACGACAGGATTATGCACCGCGGACATGGCATCGGATTGCACAGGACGTGGTCGCCAAAGCCAGCATGGTCGCATCGCGGGTCCAAGACACCCTGCCTTGCCTTGACGACGCGGGAACCTGGAGCCTCGCCCTGTTCCATCAGATCGAAACCAGCGATCAGGCGCCGGTCTCACAACAGGGCGAGGCACTCCGGCACGGCTCCTGCTGGCTGTCTCCCGGGATCACGGGATGTCGTATCCGCGGTGACGACGCCGCATTGTGGTTCTGCTGGGGGGGTACGGGTAATGCCGTGCTCCACATCCATTTCGCGGTCACCCCTGGCTTCGCTAGGGTCCGTGTTGGGATCAATGGCCAACACCAAGAGTATCAGGTCGAGCCCGGCATCCCCCTGATCATATCTTCTGCGCTGCAAGACGGCCCCGTGACGCTTCGGATTCCGATCGTGCCGACGGCTGGCGAGATTGTCGTGGAAAAAATGGTGATTACGCGCCCGCCGCGCGCGTGACCGGAGGTTCAACGGACGAGCAACAGCATCACGTCTTCCGTCGGGGGGGCAGCCAAGATCGCTGCGCGCGTGGTGGGTTGAACTCCGGCCTCCAGCGTGATTTCCGCAAGCGTAAAGCCGTCCGCCACGATCTGGTTGATAAAGCCGCCGGGGTCGGCATAACGCATTCGGGCAAATTCGAGAACGATCGTCAGCGGGCGCCCCGATTGCAGGATTCCCGACATGCCGTTCCAAATGGCGAGTTCTGATGTGTCGGCATCGATTTTGATGAGATCCGCATCCAGCAGTTCGGCATAGCTGTCCAGGCGACGCGTCCGCATCAGGCGGCTCTCGGTCATCTGATCGGCTGAAACGGGATGATCCGCCGGCAGCAAATGACCATTCTTGGGTTCATCGGTGGGCACCACCAGCAGGACGTCGGTCTCGGTATCGGCCAGGGCCTGCTCGTGCACCGTGGCGATGTTCTGGAAACCGTTGATGGCGAGGCTTTGCGTCATCCGACGCGCCAGATCGGTGTTCGGTTCGAACGCATGTACATGGCCACCCGGGCCGACCAGATCCGCCATCAGCAAGGTGAAATAGCCGAGGTTAGCACCGACATCGACCACGGTCATGCCCGGTCGGACCAGATTGCTAAGCAATTCCGTAAGCCACATTTCCCAATAACCATCGAGCAGTAGATGGCTCGACAGGCCGACGTCGGTCGTATCCACGATCATTTTATAGCGTCCCAGCACCCGGCACAGCGACCGGGAATTACCGAGATAGGCGTTAGCGCATAGTTTGCGGATCACCGCCTCGTTGCGCTGTCGCGACTGTGTTCGCAGATGATCGAGATGGAACAGGCGAATGCCAGCATCGCCGGTTGATCGATGATGAAATCGCGACGCGATGCTCGATAGGACGCTGGGGTACTTCATACGGCAGCCCCATATGCCAGACCAAACGATAAGGCGACCATTACCGGACGGTCGCGCGCCTGTGCCGGATAGAACGTGCCGCCCTTCCTCAGCCATTGCACAGCCGGCCGGGGCCTCCAACGCATGTCGGCTTGTCTCTTGTTTTGTCCCAGCCTAGACCGCCTCATGCGTGGCAGGGCGTTTCGAGGATCACGACGGTGTTCATGGTGTCGTCCGGTTGGTTGCGCGGCTGTGAACGAGGCAATATACCCAGGATGCCCTTTTCCCATCGCAATTTTCTGGTATCGCACGAGCATGGACAGGGCGTGTTCGAGCGTCTCGACCCATTGGGTAGGTTAGCGTTGGTCAATACGATCTTTGGCTGTGGTTTGCAGGTGCGCTCTTTCTGGAACCCGCCGTCGTATCGCGCGGCAGGGCTGTTCGCTGCGGCTCCGCATGTGCATCGCATGATGTCTTTCCCGCCAACGGATATTTCCGCATGACGATGATTTCCGATACTTCCGGGACAACCGGCGATCGTGGCTTCTGGCGTGGCATGCAGATCCAGGGGAGCGTTATCGGCGCCCTCCTGATGCGTGAACTGCACACCCGCTATGGCCGTGAGAATATCGGCTATCTGTGGATTTTTCTGGAGCCGATGACGTTGGCTGCCGCTGTCGCTCTGCTGCACGTCGGAGGTGGCTCACATGGCGCGACGATCGACCCCGTAGCCTTCGCCATTCTTGGATATACGATTTTCTTGATGTTTCGCGGCATGATTTCGCGTGCGGAAGGCACGCTCGAATCGAACATGCCGCTGCTCTATCACCGGCGCGTCACCATTTTCGACATGATGTTCGCGCGAGCTCTCCTGGAAGGCGCCAGCACGATCGTGACCTATGTCGTGCTGATGGGATTTATAACGATCATCGGCATGACACACGTGCCCGACCGGCCATTGGAGTTGCTGATCGGAATTTTCCTGATGTTCTGGTTTTCTTTTGCGCTCTCGCTAATAATATGCGCCTGGACGCATGACAACAGGCTAGTGGCACGGCTGGTTCACCCCATAACCTATATCCTCATGCCTTTATCTGGCGCATTCTATCAGTTAATCTGGATCCCGGATCCATATAAAACTTGGCTTTCGTATTTTCCTTTGACGGTCATCTATGAATTACTGCGTTATGGGCAGTTTCATGCTGCAAAAGACACCTATGTCGACATCCCGTATGTGGTTGGCTGGTGCTTGCTGCTAACCTACGGTGGACTTGTGTTCATTCGAGCGACGCGTCGTCGCGTTCACCTTCACTAAGGTATCCATTTTGAACAATGCCTCTTCAACAGATCGGGCCGGGCTGATCGGGTGGTTACGTGCGCATCGCAACTGGTGCCTGATCGTACTGCTGCCGACGGTACTTATCGCGGCCTATTATTACCTCATCGCGGCCGACCAATATGAATCGGAAGCGCATTTCGTCGTCAGGACATCGGATACGCAGCCCGCCGCACCGACCGGTCTGGGCCAGGCATTGACGCTAGTGGGCGGCGCTTCATCCGAACGCGACGCCTTGGTCGTCGCCGATTATCTGAAGTCGCACGATGCGGTTTCCGCGCTGCAGTCCCAGATCGGATTGAGCCAACGGTATCGGCGACCGGAAGCCGACATCGTCTCGCGTCTCTGGTTCGCCAATCCAACGCCCGAGCAGCTCCAGAAATATTTCAGCAGCAAAGCGGACGTCGACGTCAGTACCGATACGGGTATCACGACACTGAAAGTACGCAGCTTCCGGCCGGAGGATTCCTATCAGATCATCCGCGAGCTGCTCAAACTGGGCGAGAATCGCGTGAATACGCTCAACCATCGCAACTATGCCAATGCAGTCGCGATGTCGCAGCAGCGGGTGCAGGAAGCGGAAGCCAGTCTCGCGCAGGTTCAGGGGCGGATCACCCAATTCCGCAGCGATGAACGCGATTTCAATCCGCAAGTTACCGGGACATCCCGGACGACTATGGTTTCGGACCTGCAGGGCCAACTTGCCATCGCCCGGGCACAGGAATCAGCCATGGCGGCGGTCCTCGCGCCAACCAGCCCGCAACTGACGGCGACCCGGCAGCGGGTCGCGGCGCTGTCTCGTCAGGTCGCCGCAGAAACCGCCAAGCTGTCGCAGGGGCCCGGCAACGTCGCGACCGGGATGGGAGCTTACGAAGGCATCAAGATGCGACAGGAAATGGCTGGCAAACAGTTGGACGTCGCATATTCCGCCTTGCAGCATGCACAGGATGATGCCCGGCGCCAGCAGCTGTTCGTCGTGCCGGTTGTTGATCCCAACATGCCGGTTCGCGCGCTGTACCCGCAGCGTACCAAGATCGTCGTCACGGCTTTCCTGGCGCTACTGCTGATCTACGGTATCGGCTGGCTGATTGCCGCAGGTGTCCGCGAGCATGCCGCCTGATCGCGACGTCCCCTACCCTACGCGCCTGCGGCGCGCCGGGTAGGGGGAATATATCACCGCGTTGCGTTCTGCACGGCCAGAACGGGCGAGAACAACTGGCCCAGCGCCTGAACCAGCTTAAGGGGCTGGTTGGCCGATGCATTGGCGATATAGACCACGTCTTTGTCGTGCATCATGAAGCGTTGCGCCAGGAAGTAGTTCTGGGCGCTCAACATATCGATGCGGTAGACGACGGGTTTGATAGCCGCGGCAGACGACGTCGCCGGGTCGCCCGGCTGCGCTGCCGCTGTCGGTGCGGTCTCACCCGAGGGCAGGCGGAATACGAACACCGACTTGGGATCGGCACGACCGTCATTGGGCCCCCCGGCGCGGGCCAGTGCTTCCGCCAGAGTCAGCGCACGGCTTTCGAAGGGAATCTGAGAGATCCGATCGATCGCGCCAAAAACGGTGAACGTGCGCGGCTGGCGGATCAGCTCGATCCGATCTCCGCCCAGCAGGACGAGATCGTCGGGCGAACCGGAAAGAATGCTGTCGAGCGGCTGCTCCACCGTGCGGCCACGGCGCGTGAAGCGCACGATCTCGTCTTGGGGGCCGGTTCCGGTTGCCGTCGACATACCGGTTTGCGCGGTGCGGGTAATTCCGCCGGTATCCGCGATCACATCGAGCAGACGCTCGCGCGCCAGGGTCAGCGGAACGCGCCGCGGGTTGGAAACGGCGCCCATGACGACGACGGTATTGGAAACGTTGCGCTGCAGCGTCACGATCACCTGAGGGTTTTGCGACTTGCCGTGCAAGCCCGCAACGATCCGTTGCTGCACCTGGGCGGGGGTAAGGCCGGCGACCACGATCGTGCCGACATACGGCAGGGTGATGGCTCCGTTGCGATCCACGACAACACCACTGTCGCCGAGCGGTTCGCCGCTTGCGGAAGGTGCGGGGTCGCCGATCGTCATTCCGGTCGTGCCACCGAGATTGGCGCGTCCACCGAACAGCGATACGCCGACCTCGTAGATTTCGATCGACAGCACGTCACCCGGCCCGAGCGTGTCGACGAAACCGTCTGCGGACAGAGCGGCGAGCGCGCCGGTCGGCGCATCCACCGTTGACAGGGTGCCGATATTGCCGGGGGCGATGTCCACAATTTGAAACCCGATATCGTTCCGCTTCGTCTCGTCCCGGGTGATCTGGTGTCCGGTGGGACCATTTCGCGGCAATGTGGCGCACGCGCTTACCGCAGTCATTGCCAGCAAGGTCAGTCCCGGACGTACAACCTGCTTCGCGCACTTAACACGCATAATGTTACTCCAATATCGCCCAAGGCGGCTCGCGCGAATATTCAGCCTGGCGGGGTTCGATTCCGCAGACACGCTTCCCGCACGCGCCTAGCGCTCGACGACTTGCTGGTAAAGTTTACGAATGCGATCGGCAAAAACGGTGCGGGAGAATTTCGCCGCTTGGATAGGGCCCTGCGCGGCGAGTCGGTCGCGCAACGCACCGTCCCTGTCGAGTTTGCGCATGGCGCTGACCATGGCATCGACATCATAGGGATCAACCGACAGCGCGGCCTCGCCGGTCACTTCGGGGAGCGCGCCTGTGGTGCTCGACAGCAGCGGAACCCCGGCCGAGAGAGTTTCCAGCGCGGGAAGGCCGAAACCTTCGTAAAGCGCCGGGAACAGGCTTGCCTTGGCGCCATGAAGCAGATCGGTGAGCAGCGTCCGCGGGACATAATCGATGCGGCGGATCCGGTCGATGCCGGGCAAGTGTCGGCCGTGCGCGGTGCCCAGCAGCTTCAGTTCCCGCTCGGCGTGCCAAGCTTCCCGTCCGACAATAACAAGCGGGGTTTCGATATCGGCCTCCAGATAGGCCTGAATCACGCGACCGAGGTTTTTCTTTGGCTCGATCGCGCCAAAGAACAGGAAATATCCCTTCATATCCAGGTCGAACAACCGGCGCAGTCGGCCCGGCAGCGCTGCGGGATCGCGCAGAGGTGGCATGTCGCTGGCCTGATAGCAGTTCGTCAACCGGGACGGATCGGCGTTCAGCAGTTCAATGATATCCGAGCGCGATTTTTCCGATACGGTGACGATATGGTCTGCCCGGCCGACGCAGGCGCGCAGAAGCATGTCGTAATAACGCTTGTCCTCGAGACTGGCGCGCGGAAGCCGCAACGGCACCAAATCGTGCAAGGTATAGATGTTGCGTGCCCCCGCCAGCCGTAGCGGCAAGGGATAGGTCCAGTGCATGATCGCTGGCGGATTGGGCACACGCAGCGTCATGAAGCGTCCATAGCGACGGAAATGTCGGGCGCAGACATCGAAGATTTCGCTGAGGTTGAAAAGCCGCTCGAACTGCGGCAGGCGCGCGCCGCCATCCGCCAAGACGACGCGGCCGGTGACCGGAATTTCAATCAGATCATGCGCAAAGGGGTGAACGCGCCAGCGGCGAATCCGCCTACGCAGGGTAAGCCGATGGGGGGCATCCGCCTCCAGCTGACCAAAAAACAAAGATTCCCGAAGATCGATATCGGCCTTGCGTGGAATGTTGACGCCGAACACGAAATCGACCGGGTACCCCAGTGTGTGGATCGCATCGGACAGGTTGCGGCCATAGGTCGCGACCCCGGTGCCTTGCGGCAGGGCCAGATTATATCCATCCAATCCAATGCGGATCGGCGAGGCGCTGTAATTGGTCATGCCATCCCGTACAGGGTAAGCAGGCGGTGTGCATAGGGGCCAAGCGCAAAGTGCCGCGCCCGCTGAGTGCCCAGCATCGAGAGACGATTCCGCAGCGAGGCATCGCCGTCGATCGCAATCAGCGCATTTTGCAGCGCGGTCAGATCCAACGGATCGACCAGCAAGGCGGCGCCCGCTGAGACCTCGGCTAGTGCAGGTACGTCGCCGGCAAGGACCGGGGTGCCCAGCGCCATCGCTTCGGCGACTGGCAGGCCGAAGCCTTCGGCCAGCGATACGAAGGCCAGCGCACGCGCGTTGGCCAGCAGTTGCAGCACGGTGCCGCGCGACTGAAGCCCAAGCCTGACCGCGCCGGGCGTCGCGGCGATCCGCGCGTCGATGCTCGCCGCGTCGAGCCCGTCCGGGCCGGATATGACCAGCGGCGTCGTGATCCCGCTGCCTCGATAGGCGTCGATCAGGCGGTGGAGGTTCTTGCGCGCTTCAACCGCCCCGACATATAGCAGATATGCGCCAGGCTGCAGTCCGCCTGGCAAATCGCCCTGATCCGCGCCTGCGACATCCACTGCCTGATGGCAGGATGTCACCGAATCCGCAGGCCAACCCATCCGTTCGACGATCTGCGCGCGTGCGGCGTCCGACACGGTCGCGAATTCACCGCCTGCAGCCCGAATCGCATCGAGCAGGCGGCGCAGGCGCAGACCATTGACGGGGCTGGGGATCGCCGGGTCGAGCGGTAACACGTCATGAGCCGTGTAGAGGTTGCGCCAACCGATAATCCGTAACGGCAGGGGATATGACCAGTGCATGATCCCGGCCGGGCCGGGCAGGGCGACCGGCATCGGTCGCTTGTGGATGTCGAAAAAAACATAGGCCTCGCGAAAAATGTCGCGGGCGAAAAACCCTTGCGCGCTCGCGGTGGCATGGCGCTGCCAAGGCCGGACGGCTGCCAACAGCTTGGAAACCTGCGAACGGTGCAGACCCGTACCGCCATCCTCGAGGATCGACGGTTGGATCCCTGCGGTCTGCAGCGCCGTTCTCACGGTGCGGGCAAATTGCCCAACCCCCGTGCCGGCGCCGCCATAGGACAGCATCCGGCCATCGATGCAGATCGGCACTTCCGGCATAGTGCGCCCTGATGGCATTGATAACCCTCGTCGCAATCGTTAGCCTCAGGCGTGTCGCCCAGCGTTTTCGAAAGCCCATTTTGCTCTTACAGCTCTCGAGTCATCGATGCGCCATATTCTGGCGTTCCCTGCACCAGGTCGGATTGCCCCGCAAGCAAGGTGCTTTGGGCAGGGGCCAGTTGGTTTGGGCGATTGTTCTCGCCATGGCGATCGCGCTGGACGGCGTATTGGGGCTCATCGGTGAAGACCAGGCAGTCGCCAGCCCAGGTTCAAACGCGGAGCCCTGCATCGCGATGACCCGGTTGGTGGGGGGCGTAAGTGACGTCGGACCCGCACTTCAGGCATGTCTGGATGCGACACCGGCGAACGGAAAGGTCGCACTTCCGCCCGGTCGCTATCTGATCGCAACGCCGATTCATCTGCGGCTCCCGATAACGCTGACAACACTTGGCCTGTCTCCTGTTTCAGCGCCATGTTCCGCTGATGAGCGCCGCTGTGCGCAATTGCATCTAGCGATCGCACCTGCTGTGATCGCTAGCGCGATTATGCCTTTTGACATCGCCAGCGACTATGTCCGGCTTGATCACCTGGTATTTCAGGGAACCCGGCTCACCGACCCCGGGTTGTCGGCAAAGCGCTGCGCATCAGACAAGGAACGGCCAATGGCCGGCGGACTGCGCGTCAGTGGGACCGGGATCGTAATCCATCGATCCGTATTTCGGGACATGGCCTGCTATACCGCGCTCGAATTTGGGCATGGTGCGGCTACCGTCATCAGCGGCAATGATTTCGTCGGAAACGGCACACACACCGCCAAACTGCGCTGGGCCGACGGATTGACGATTCATGACGCAAAAGGCCTGCGCGTGTTGAGCAACCGCTTTCGCGACAATACCGATATTCAGTTGGTTCTTGGCGGTTGCACTGGCTGTACGGTTGCGGACAACCGCTTCGGTCATAGCGATGCTGCCGGGGGGGGCTCGTTTGGGGAAATCATGCTGCAGGCATGGCCGAAAGCTACCAGCGGCAACTTTACGGGTACGCGGGTCGTCCGCAACAAGATCGATTGTGGGCCGCAACGGCGCTGTGGCTTCGGCATCATGATCGGTTCGACGCCGTGGTACGACGCACCGGCGTTCGGTGGCATTGTTGCGGGAAACCGCGTGGCGCACGCCATGTTGGCGCTCAATGTTGACCGTCTGACCGGGCCAATGGCCATCGACCATAACCAGTTCATCGCATCCCCCGGCACGTATCCGAGCACTTGCGGTCCGCGTCGCGTCGATGTGGCGGTAAACGTCTCGCCGGATTCTCGCCCGTTCCTGTCGTCCGCCATGCCAGCGTCCGCCATCTCCTATCGCGGCTGCATCCTGAATTACGCGATCGTGCCGGAAGGAGCGAACGCGCCGACCTCGAACTGACAGGTGTCAGGGCGAAACGGTGCTGACCCAGCTGATTGCGCCTTGCTGCTCCGCGCGGCGCTTCAGGCGAAAAGGTACGTTGCTCATTCAGGGGTGCCGCATTAAGCGACTCCGACAATATGAAGGGTGACATTTTGCGCAAAGGTATCATTCTCGCGGGCGGCTCCGGTACTCGATTATATCCACTGACGCGCGGCGTATCGAAGCAACTCATGCCCGTGTACGACAAGCCGATGATCTATTATCCGCTGTCGACGCTGATGAGCGCAGGCATCCGTGAAGTCATGATTATCACCACGCCGCATGACCAGGCGGCATTCAAGGCACTGCTTGGTGACGGTAGCGACATCGGCATGGCGCTTGAGTATGCCGTCCAACCCGAGCCGGCGGGCCTGGCCCAAGCCTACCACATCGGTGCGGATTTCATCGGCGACAAACCCTCGGCACTCGTGCTGGGAGACAATATCTTCTACGGCCACGGCTTGCCTGACCTGCTGACACGGGCTTCGGCACGTGACGAGGGCGCGACTGTGTTCGGCTATTACGTCAAGGATGCGACAGCCTACGGTGTCGTTTCTTTTGATGCTGATGGGCGCGCCGAGACGATCGAGGAGAAGCCGGCAACTCCGAAGTCGAACTACGCGGTGACGGGCCTCTATTTCTACGACGGCCGCGCGGTCGAATTAGCACGCGACCTGAAGCCGAGCCCACGCGGCGAACTCGAAATCACGGACCTCAACCGGCTCTACCTTGAGCAAGGCAAGCTCTCGGTCGAGATCATGGGGCGTGGCTATGCATGGCTCGATACCGGCACCCACGGCTCGTTGCTCGATGCCGCGCTGTATGTGCGGATTACCGAGGAGCGGCAGGGCCTGAAGATCGCCTGCCCCGAGGAAATTGCCTGGCGACAGGGCTTCATCGACGATGCGCAGCTGGAACGGATCGCCGGGCCGCTGCGCAAAAGCGGCTACGGCCAGTATCTGCTGGATCTGCTCGAAACAAAGGTGTTTTCATGAACTTCATCGAGACCGCCATTCCTGGACCGGTGATCATCGAGCCGGCTGTGTTCGGCGACGATCGCGGTTTCTTCATGGAAAGCTGGAATGCAGCCAAGTTCCGTGACGCTGGCCTCGGCCTGACCTTTGTGCAGGACAATCACAGTCGTTCCTCCAGGGGCGTGCTGCGCGGGTTGCATTTTCAGAACCCTAATCCGCAAGGCAAGCTGGTCCGCGTGACCGCTGGAGCGGTGTGGGATGTGGCGGTCGATATCCGCCGTGCCTCGCCGCATTTTGGCAGGTGGGTCGGCGTTGAACTTTCGGCGTCGAACAAGCGGATGTTGTGGGTGCCTCCCGGTTTCGCACACGGCTTCCTCACGCTCGAAGATGGCACCGACTTTCTCTACAAATGCACCGAACTCTACGATCCCGCCAGTGAACATTCGCTGCTGTGGAACGATCCAGCGCTCGGTATCGATTGGCCGCTGGCCGACATCGAGCCGAAGCTTTCTGGCAAAGACATTGCTGGCAAGCCGCTTGCCGATATCGAGGCGTTCGCGTGATGAAAGCACTGATTGTTGGCAGCAAGGGGCAACTCGGTCACGGCCTCGCTGCTACCGCGCCTAGGGGCGTCGAGATTGTCGGCCATGACGTGGATACACTCGACATTACCGATGCAGCCAGCGTCGCGGCGGTGGTTGCGGCGGAGAAGCCGGACCTGATCCTCAACGCGGCCGCGTATACGGCCGTCGACAAGGCCGAGAGCGACGAGAGCGCGGCCTATGCCGTCAATGCCACTGCCGTCGGCCTGCTCGCCGATGCAGCGCGCCGGCAGGGTGCGCGGCTGGTGCATGTCTCGACTGACTTCGTGTTCGATGGGCAAGCAGGTTTTCCCTACGCACCCGATGCTGCCGCCAATCCACTCGGCGCTTATGGACGCACCAAACTGGCGGGTGAGCATCTAGCGGGCGAGGATGCTCTGATCGTGCGCACCTCATGGGTCTACGCGCCGACCGGGGGTAACTTCGTGCGCACGATGATCCGGCTGATGGGTGAGCGGCCCGAGGTTCGTGTCGTTGCCGATCAGATCGGCACGCCGACCTATGCGCCCGGCCTTGCTGCGGCGCTCTGGACAATGGCCGACATGGGCGTAACGGGCATTCACCATTACACAGATGCCGGCGTGGCAAGCTGGTACGACTTCGCGATAGCCATCCAGGAAGAGGCACGGGAGGCGGGCCTTTTGTCCAGCGCGGTGCCGGTCATTCCAATCGCCACCGCCGATTTTCCGACTCCGGCGAAGCGGCCGAGCTATTCGGTGCTCGACAAGAGCTCGACCTTTGCCGCGTTGGGCGGCCCGACGTCGCACTGGCGTGCGCATCTGCGCACGATGATTGCGGAGATCGTGGCGCAGGGTTGAGGACCATGGCTACGTCCCTGGGGGGGGAAGCCGAAATCGCGAAAGCGGGCTGACGACCTGCCGCTGAAAATGCAGGCGACAGATAGCCGCCTGCCAGGCTATTCTGCCGCGGCTTTGAGCGTACCGAGCCGCTCGCCAGAATAGCCTTTGCGCAGCGGCGCCCACCATGCCTCATTATCGAGATACCATTGCACCGTCTTGTCGATCCCGGTCTCGAACGACTCCTGGGCACGCCAGCCGATCTCGGTTTCGGTCTTGGTCGCGTCGATCGCATATCGGTGATCGTGCCCTGGCCGGTCGGTGACGAAATCGATGAGATCGCGATGCCTGAAAGACTTGGGTGCGAGATGGTCCATCAGGTCGCAAATGCGCTTGACGACCTGCAGATTGGTCCGCTCGTTGCGACCACCGATATTATATTTTTCGCCGAACCGGCCTTTTTCGAGAACCATAACGAGCGCACGGGCATGATCTTCGACGTAGAGCCAGTCGCGAATGTTCGAGCCGTCGCCGTAGACGGGCAGGCGCTTGCCGGCCATCGCGTTGAGGATAACGAGCGGAATCAGCTTTTCCGGGAAGTGGTACGGCCCGTAATTGTTCGAGCAGTTTGAGATCACGCACGGCAGACCATAGGTGCGGACCCAGGCCCGGACGAGATGATCCGATGCTGCTTTCGAGGCCGAATAGGGCGAGGACGGATCGTACGGCGTTTCTTCCGTGAACAGGCCGGCCGAACCGAGCGAGCCGTAAACCTCGTCGGTCGAGATATGCAACATGCGCAGGCTGTCGACGCGTTCAGCGGGAAGCCCGTCGCGATAGGCGCGCACCGCCTCAAGCAGCGTCGCCGTGCCCATGATGTTGGTTTCAAGAAAGATGCTGGACCCCGTGATCGAACGATCGACGTGGCTCTCTGCGGCAAGGTGCATGATCGTATCAGGTTGGTACCGTTGAAGCACGGCATCCATCGCGGCGCGGTCGCGGATGTCGGCATGTTCGAACGCATAGAGCTCTGATGCGCTGATGGGATCGACCGAGGTGAGGCTTGCGGCATAGGTCAAGGCGTCGACGTTGACGACCGCGTGACCGAGATCCCGCACCAGATGCCGGCAGACCGCTGAACCGATGAAACCTGCGCCACCTGTAACCAAGACCTGCATCAGTGCATTTTTCCCAAATGTGGTAGCTTAGATTTTCCTCTAGCAGGCGCCGGATCGCCTTGGCAAATTTAGTTTAGATAAAGCCCTGTCCGGCATCGCGCCGGCTTGCCGGGCGGATGGCGGGGTGCTTGCAGCTCCGCGCCTCCAGTACGATTTACGCCTGAGGCAGCGCCGGCTGTGGTTCGCCGATCAGCTCGCCTCGCCCCAGAGCGCCTGGTGTTCATCGACGAGACGTAGGCCGCGACCAACATAACGCGGAGCCACGGCTGCTGTGCCGAGGGCGGAAGCTTGCGCATGGGCTTCTCGCACGGGCACCGCAAGACAGCAACCCTGGTCGCCGGGCTGCGCATGACCGGGATGGTGGCGCCGATGATGCTCGGCGGCCCGATCAACGGCGACTGGTTCGAGGCCTATGTTACCCACGTTCTCGTGCCCGAAATGCGCCGCGGCAACGTCGTCATTATGGACAACCTGTTGAGCCACAAGCGCACGTCGGTGCGCTTCTTACACTTAGCGACGGTCTTGGGGTTGATACCATGGCGCTTGGCCAGCGCCCTCAAGCTCTCTTGACTATGCTGTATCGCTCGACGGGTCGCCGCTATCGTGCGGGCGCTCCCGTGAAGAACATGCCCCATAGCGCATCCTTCCATTGCTGACTGAATAATGCACCATCAAATGCGGGGACTAAACACCTAACACTACTTTGGCACTTCAGGTTCAGCCGGCGTGCTTGGTTGGCGCCGACATTGTGGGCATCGGGAGGGTGGTGGTCGTGCGAAGAGGTCGAGGATGGCCTGCCTAACAGCCGGCATGCTCGGTTGCGGCGGCGGTCCCGAGACTCTTTTTTTTCCGTCCCGCGACCTGGAGGCGGCGGGACTGGAGGAAGGCGTAGGCAATCATCGTCATCAAGCTGTGTCGGTGTAGCCCCGTCCATGACCGGCCTTCGAAGTGGCCGAGGCCAAGTTCCTCTTTAAGCTGCTGATGGGCCTGCTCGCATATCCACCGGGCTTTGACCGCAGCTGCGAGAGTTTTGAGGGTCGTGTGCGCGGGCAGGTTCGAGATGTAATATTTGCGCTCACCGGTCGCGCGGCGCTCGCCGATAATCCAAACTTCGTCGCCGGGCATTCTGGAGACGCCTTTGTCGAAGATGCGGTGCTTTGGACCGTCTGCGATGCGGACACGGCATGCAGCGAAATGGCATGTGAGCGCGCCCTTCGTGCCGCGTCGCCAGCTTATCTTTCGCCATCTCTGGCCGGCCAGCACCTCTTCTGCGCAGACCGGCGGCATATTTGGGATGTGGTGCTTGCGCGGTTTGCGAGCCTTCTCTGTTGGGAAGATCATGGCGACATCGGTGGGATAAACCGTTTGTCGCCGGGACATGCCGACTGCCCACACAAGGCCACGCTCGCTCAGCGCATGGCGGAACGGCGCGCTCGACCCGTAACCCGCATCCGCAAGTACGCAGCCAAATCGGACACCGGACGCGATGACACGGTCGATCTCCTCGATCGCAATCTCGGGCTTCGACAAAGCGACTTGTCGGTCCGCTGGGATGCGAGCGCGGGCCATCCGCTCCGGATCGCGCGTCCAGCTGTCCGGCAGGAACAGTCGAAGGCCGACCATCACCGGTACCTCGCCCGATGCCAGTGTCACCGACACCAGCGACTGGCTGTTCGCGGTCTTGCCGAGCGACGAGGCATATTGTGGCGCGACGCCCACCGAGTGGCGCCCCTTCTTCGGCAATGCCGTGTCGTCGATGACCAGGAAGGCGTCGTCGCCGCCGACCAGGCGATCCGCTTCCGTCAGGAGAGCCCTCTCCAAAGGCGCGCTGTCCCAGACGCCCGCCGCGACAAAATGATGAAGCTGGTCGTAGCCGACCTCGCCGGCGCGAGCCGCCATAGGCTGCACGCTCTTGCGGTCACCTGGACCAATCAGACCAGCAATATACAGCGGGCACATCCTGCGCCGCGCTGGATGCGATAGCCCGACCAGGAACGGTTCAAGCCATCGCTCCAGATCAATCCGCCAGCTCTCGTCCACCGCCATCGCAAAGGATCCGTCAGCCTACACTGACACATCCGAATCCATGACGATCCCTGTCGGTTCCTTCAACCTGCCAAAGTAGTGCTAGAAGAGGGGACCACCTGGCCTGCGTCCGGGGCGACCGATTTGCTGGTACAGCCAATCGATCACGTCGTCGTCGAGAAGGCCGCTGAGATACACGGAATCCCAGTTGTTCCTGCTCTCGCGCGCGTCATCCGTTCGGTCGCGCTCGTTCTGGATCATCGCCACCATTTCGTTGCGGCTGATCGGATCACGCTTCAGGTCTGGGACAGCGAGCGCCGGTCGTCGCAGCATCGCCGCCCAGTTCCTCGCGAGATAGCCATGGATCGATGTTCGCATGACGACGCTGTTGTGATGAAAAATGGTCGCAGCATAATGAGGGTCTGTGGCGTCGAGGACTATGCGCGTCTCGACATGGGGAACCGGGCCGAGATCGGTAAAGCGGGCAGCTACGATCCGTTGCGCCAGCACCGTGTCGAAATAGGGATGGAGGATCCGCTCCCCCGGGTTCGCGCCAACGAGAGGTTTCAGGCGCTTGCTGTTGCACTTGCAGGCGGGGACGAGGTTTTGTGTAAAAACGGAGAAAGCGGGGTGGCTATCCTTGTCCATGACGTGATCAAGCGTGCCGCTGTGGAGCGATCCGCACATCGGACAAGTGTTTGAGTCGCTCTCCTCGCGCATGGTGGTGATGTAAGAGAGAGCGGCAGGCGGGGAGCCGTAGTATCCGCGAAGGAACCTTGCCGTCACTTTGGAAATGGTGACCGGCTGGACAGCGCTAACATTGCCATTGGCCGCAACATAATGCGCATATCCGGCTTTCAGCTTCGGAAGATGGTGCAGCAGCCGGGGATAGCTGTCGAGACGCTTGTTACTGCCCAAAGAGTCGAGCGCGGCATTGTCGTCATATGTTGGCGGCGCAAGCTTTTTCACGAGCGACTGGCCGGTTTGGGCGGCTCTAGGCGGGCGCGGATCTCGGCAAGAAGGTCTAAGGAAATCTCGTCCTTGTAATGTTCGAAGATCGCGGTCCACGATGCCGAGCTACCCGCGATCCGGCGTTCCGCCTCGCGCGCGAGGCGCGAAGGTTCGTCTTCGCCAAAGACGAAATAGGAGATTGAGCCGACGTCGGCGCCGAATGTCTTCAACACCGGTCGCTCTGCTATGATGGACCTGTCCCTCTCCGATCGAAGGATGATCACCTGGTCTTCAAACGACTCCCGAACAAAATAGACCGAGTGCGTCGCGATGATGGCGGCGGATCCGGTCAGCTCGAGCAGGGTGTCGAGGACCGCGACGAACTGGCTGATGAAATTGGGATGGAGATGCGTCTCAGGCTCGTCGAGGAGGACTAGGGTCCCGTTCTCGATGTACAGGCTGGCAATAGCGGCAAACCGCAGGAACGACTGCTCGCCACTGCTGAGGGGATAGGGTCTGCCATAGACGATCCGAGCCGGTTCGCGGCGCAGATCGATCGCGCTGAACCGTTCGATCCTTTCTTGCTCGCCACCATCGAGCAAGCCGTTGAGATAAATAATCGCGTGCTCATAGTCGGGGACGGCATGCAACCCGAGTTCGTGCCAGCCCTCAATCGCACGGATCGCCTTGAGGAACAGGTTCAACCGGTTGTTCGTGCCGATCCGCTCGCTGGTACGCGCCAGGCGCAGGATCATGTCCGCCGTCGTGTAGCGATCCCGGACGCCACTGGACTGGCCAAGCGCGAAACGACGATACCATATTTTGGGATTGCGCCGGCGATCACTGGGAAAGACCGATGACGTCGTAGATGTCGGTGTGAATGCGAGGAGACGGTTGACCGATGGGCGCTCCCCATCGCCGTCCGTCAGATGGCTAGTGCCATCGAGAGCCGCCCGTGCGATACTGCTCAGCGTCTGGCTCTTGCCGACGCCGTTCTCTCCGATCACGACGGCAAAGCGCCGAGGCAATATGGAGTCGTTGACGTTGAACCGGAAACTGAGGTCGTGCGCATTGGGCCGACCTTCTAGCTGGAAGTGTACGTTGAACGTGTCAGAGATCTGGCCGACCTGCTCGTGTTCCAGGCCATGCAGCACCGGTCCGGCGTTGGTCCATGCGAAGAACGCTTCCGAGGTTCTTAGGAATGCCTGTTTGAAAACCCGCGATTGTTTCGCGTCACGCAACCAACCGGGGCCAGTCCTGGTGTCGTCCATGGCGACGACCTCGTTCATGGCGAGCAGAGACTTGGTCGCGAGTTCTGGTCCGAGATACGCAACGATGTCGCGATACGCGCCCATATTCGGGAGCATGGTGAAAAAAGGCGGGATATCCTTGGAGCTTAGCCGCTTGTCGGGAGCATTCTCGAGCAACTTCCTCAAAAGACGCACATCGGAAACATTTTTTGATTCGCCGATGAATCCAAAGAAGCCGGAAATGTTGAGGACGCGGTCATATTCGCGGGGCGTGATGAACGCGATATCGACGCGGATACGAAAGCCGAAGTCGTTCCAATTTTCCTTGCTGGGTGTAATGATGATGGTGCCTGGTTGAGCGTCAGGGAATGCGTCCAGGTCGAGTGTGAAGATCACCGTGTCCATCCAGCGTTCCAAGCAAAAGTCGAACCGAAGGTCCACGGGTTTCTCAGATGGTGGCTCATGGCCGCGTTTGGGCAAGCATCGCGATCGATTGACTCCACGCTAAGCGGCTTGCCCCATCTGGGCACGAGCATCTCAAGGGACGTGTCAGATCGCGACTACCATTGCATCCGAGGCAGCTGGTTTCGCAGTGGCCAGCTTCTTGCAGCCCGGCATCAAACGTGGCTTCGAGCCTCTCTGGACTTTGGGAATGAATCGCGGGCCTGCGGCCGGTCGGCTATTGGGAGCGCGACTCGAGCGTCGGAATGGCGATAACTGGTCGACTGCCGCCGAAAGCGAACGCCGGACGTTCCATCGATGACTTCCATGCCACGCTCCTTGGGCTTGCTACAGCGAACCTTCGCCGATGGACTGGAAGACGGTGCGGACTGAAGGCTGGATGAACCGCGCCGGGTTTGCCGGAGGCTCCAACTCCTGAGAAGGTGGAGCCTGTATGAGCAAGACGACGAACAAATTTGCGCCTGAGGTCCGCGAGCGGGCGGTGCGGATGGTTGTCGATCACGAGCGCGATTATCCCTCTCGCTGGGCGGCGGTGGTTTCGATCGCGGGAAAGATCGGCTGCGTTCCGCAGACGCTTCATGAGTGGGTGAAGAAGGCCGAGGTCGACAGCGGCAAGCGGGCGGGCGTCCCGACAGAGGTTGCCGACAAGGTGAAGGCGTTGGAGCGCGAGGTCCGCGAACTGCGACAGGCCAACGAGATCCTGCGCAAGGCGTCAGCGTATTTTGCTCAGGCGGAGCTCGACCGCCCGTTCCGGCGATGATCGCCTTCATTGACGATCACCGCGATGCCTATGGGGTCGAGCCGATCTGCCGCGTTCTGCCGATCGCCCCATCCACCTATCACGAGCGCGTCGCGCAGCGACAGGATCCAACACGCCTATCGGCGCGGGCGCAGCGGGATGTCGCCCTGAAGCCGGAGATCGCGCGCGTGTTCGCCGAGAACTTCGCGGTCTACGGCGTGCGCAAGGTCTGGCGGCAGATGATGCGGGAAGGCTTTCCGGTCGCCCGCTGTACTGTCGCGCGGTTGATGCGAGAGATGGGCTTGGCAGGAGTGATCCGGGGCAAGCCGGTGCGCACGACCATCAGCGACAAAGCGGCGCCGTGCCCACTCGATCACGTCAACCGCCGGTTCTACGCGCCGGCGCCGAACATGCTGTGGGTGTCGGACTTCACCTATGTCGCGACCTGGGCGGGGTTCGTCTACGTCGCCTTCGTCATCGACACCTATGCCAGGCGGATCGTCGGCTGGCGGGCCAGCAGGACGGCGCATGCCAGCTTCGTTCTCGATGCCTTGGAGCAGGCGCTTCATGATCGCCGGCCGGCTCATCGGGGCGGCCTCATCCATCATAGCGACCGCGGGTCGCAATACGTGTCCATCAAGTACACCGAGCGCCTTGCCGAAGCCGGGATCGAGCCGTCGGTCGGCAGTGTCGGAGACAGCTACGACAACGCTTTGGCCGAGACGATCAACGGCCTCTACAAGGCCGAAGTGATCCATAGGCGTGGGCCGTGGCGCAGTTTCGAAGCCGTCGAATACGCCACGCTCGAATGGGTCGACTGGTTCAACCATCGTCGGCTGCTGGAGCCTATCGGCAACATCCCGCCTGCCGAAGCCGAAGATCAATATTATGCTGCCGCAGACACCATCGATATGGCAGCGTGACTCACAACCCAACGCCTCCGGTAAACCCGGGGCGGTTCAGTACCGCCCACCTCATAGCTGTCAAGCAGGGCAGACGCGAGTTCGCCGAGCGCCTCGCTTTCGAAATCCAACCCCGCCCTAGCCCTCTCGAGCTCAACCATCGAACGCATGGCCAATTCCGTCAGAACATATTTCGACGGCGATTGAGCAAGCGCTCCCATCCCAGCATCCCCTTATGCAGCGACTCACGAACGTGAAAAGCCGAGCTTAAACAGCCACGCTAATACGACAACGCGGTTAAGGGACGGTATGCGCTGACTCAATCTGAGTCAAGATTTTGACTCAGATTGAGTCAGCTAGCCCAAATGCGCGGTCGAGCCACCGCTCATGGAGCTCAGCGAGAAAGAGAATGCTCGCAGCCGCGCCAGCCTTGAGCTGGTTTTGCTCAGAAAGGGCAGCAAACGCGGCTTTCGTTTCGGGATCAACGATATGAGCCGTCACTTTTTTACAGCCTGAAATCGGCATCGAATGTTTGTATCGCTCAAGGACAGAGAGACGCTGAAGAGCCAGCTCGCGCTTGATCAACAGGTTTGCCAGTGCGGACTTATCGATCCCAAATGACTCTGCGTACGCTTGAAAACGCTCAGCATCCACAATGGGGAGATAAGCTGTGATTTGGACTGGCATCAGAAAAGCACCAGCTGACGGTCAGGCACGAAAATCTTGGGAACCGTCGTTTCTAAACAGGAAATGAGGATCATGATGTGGTGGGTTGTGCGAAACGCTTCGCCCACAAATTCGAACCTATCGGAATTCGCGTCGGCCATCGAAAAATCTCGAGGCCTAGTCATTTTGGCCAGCGGGATGAGGCGTCCCAAGCCCTCTCTCGTACTGATCCACGACGGCCACACAAGATGGCTGAACCTAGCGTCAAACGACGAGGACGTTGCGACACGCCTGACCATTGCAACCCCACCGAGTTCGGCGTGGATCGCGGGTGGGTCTAGGAAGATCACCGCACAGGTTCGATCGCTGTTTTGGGCATACCGACGAGCGGTAGCGTAGATTGAAGCGCCATAACGCTTCGCCAAGCTCAGAATTGCTGGAATTCCAAATGACAGATCTCCAGCATCACGGCGGAGGCTGCCCATCTGAAAAAGCACATCAGATGCGAAAACATTGGCCTGCTGCTCAAATTCGTCCTTGATCTCGGGCGAGAGAGTCTTGCGACAATCCTCGACGTGACCGAACAGGCTTTGCCACGGGAGCAAGGCATGCCCGCCCTCGTGCAGCTTCAGGAAAGGCAACTTCGCCTTCGGCGTCTCCGGATCGATGAATGCGACACGGGCCTTCGGATCAAGAACGCCCCAAACCTTTGATATTGCTGAAAGCAGTGCCTTGCCAGCAGCTTCCGCCTGCCGTCGGAGGCGAGCCAAGTAACCTTCATCGATCGCAAGCGGCACAACCTGAATTTTCGCGGCCTCCATGATCCGATCGACTGGCGTCGGAAAAACGCCAATCGCATCTGCATCATTCAGCGCACGACGCGCAATGCGGGCGATCTCCTCCAGATCCTCTATGGGAAGCGAGGAATCGTCCGCAACCACTACCGTTTCTGGCTCCGGATGAAGCTCAGATATTGGAGCAACTGCTCCTCTTCCTCGTGCGTCAACTCACCCAAAACCGATGTTGCTACACGGTTCATCGGAGCGCTCGCCTCTGAGACAAATCCTGCGTGTTCCATCAGCACATGATAATCGACCGCGTAGACATTTGCTAAGTGATGGAGCTTCGCTGCCGACGGCTTTTCGATGTTGCCGTTCTCGAGCTGGCTTAGATACCCATTCGATATCGAACCGTCGGTGATTTTCTCGACATCCCTAAGCGTAAAACCGCGCGACTTACGCAAATCATTGAGAAAGCTACCAAAATTACTTTTTGTTTCATTCTCTTCCTTTTCTCCAGCCATAGATCACCCGATTTTAGCGCCCCTGTCGAGGGGACAAGATAGCCCTCTTGCTAAATTTATCAAGCGAGTCTTAGCGCACTTGACATTTAGCATTGCTAAATCCACTTAGCATGACGTCGAGCGATGTTGCCGGCGAATCGATAGGTGCTTAAAAATGTCCAATCTTGAGAACCGCAAGGACGAAGTTGTCATCGTCCATGACCGCGCGGGCGTCGAAGTTGGTGTCGACATCCGACATGAGAATGGCCGCGAAATAATCGAGGTCGATATCGAGAAATGCGGTCGGGACAACCGTCCTCCTCCGCCCCATGCCCACCGCTTCCGTATCAAGATCGACCACGTCTATTTCGTGATTGAGGAGCGGCTCCCGACTGCCCGCAAACTTCTTGAGATCGCCGGCAAGGTTCCGCCGGACAAGTTCGAACTCGAGAAACGCATGCACGGCGGTGAGTATGTCTCGCTCGACCTGGATGAGAAGGTCGATCTTGGAGAGCCGGGCATCGAGGTCTTTGAGACCTTTCCGCTCGACGAGACTGAAGGCTGATCGCAAGTGCGCCGGGAATTCGATCTCGGTCCTGACGATATCCGAACGCTTGAGGCGCTCGGATATCGTTGGGAAACGATCAAGCAGGGTCCGAGCCTTTGGCTCATTCTTCACGATTTCCCGATCCCAGCGGGATACAACATATCCGTCGCCCGCGTGGCGATCAGGCTCGATACCTACCCGTCGGGCATGATCGACATGGCCTATTTTTTTCCGCCCCTATCGAGGTTGGACGGACGGCAAATCAATAACTTGACGCCGTTTCCCTTAGACGGCGCGACCTATCAACAGTGGTCCCGCCATTACGCCTGGACCGCCGGCAAAGACTCATTGGCCACGCACATCCGCAAGGTTCGCGGCTGGCTGAAGCATGAATTTCGCAAGCGCTGAAAGGAGCCCCAAATGGACACTCTTCGCATTACCGGGCGCCAGCACAGTCAGTTGATGGCGCATCTACACGACGGCACTGGCCTCGAGGCTGTCGCCGTTGGTCTCTGCGGCCGAGGCGGAACCTCTGACCGCCACCTCTTCGTGCTGCACCACCTCGTCGAAATTCCTCATTCCCTGTGCAATCGCCAGATCGATTCGATCACGTGGCCAACTCGAAGCTTGCGCAACCTTCTCGCTCAGGCCGCCCACGACCGACTAGCCGTCATCAAGTTTCATTCGCACGGCGGGGGAGCGCGATTCTTCTCTACGCGCGACGATACATCCGATGCAGAACTCTACGCTGCTGTTGGCCTGAAGGTTCCAGGCGAGCATCTCAGCGCCGTCTTGCTTCCGAACGGCGAAATCTTCGCTCGTCGTTTGACGGCCGGTAGTGTCTCCGGCCCGGTAGATCGCATCAGCATAGTCGGTGACGACTTAGCGTTCTGGGGAGGCGCTGGCGCGGAGGACGACGTTCGCACACGAGACTTCGATGTCCGTCACCGACAGGCCTTTGGGGAGCGCACTACCCGGATACTATCCAGTCTCTCTGTGGCCGTCGTCGGGGTTTCTGGGACCGGCAGCCCCACTGTTGAGATGCTCGCGCGTCTCGGCGTCGGTCGCATCGTGCTGGTCGAATTCGACGTTGTCGAAGACAAAAACCTCAATCGGATATGGGGCGCCAAACGCATTCACGCGGAAGAGAAGGTCAACAAGGCCCGCATGATGAAGGCCCATATCGAGAGCTTGGGGCTAGGCACCATCGTCGAGATCGTGCCCAACCGCATCGATGATCCCGGCTCCGTCCGCCTCGTTAGTACGTGCGACGCTGTGTTCGGCTGCATGGATTCGGTCGAGGGACGCGATATTCTAAATCGCATCGCCACATTTTACTCACTGCCCTACATAGACATTGGCGTCCGGCTTGACGCTGATGGCGAGGGCGGAATGGCCAGCATCTCGGCTGGAATCCACTATCTCGTCCCCGGTGGATCAAGCCTCCGATCACGAGGGGTCTATACTGATGCCGATCTCCACGCCGAGTATCTCTATCGTACCGATCCCGTTTTCTATGAAGATCAGGTCAGGCGGGGCTATATCAAGGGAGTGAACGTCGAACGCCCGGCCGTCATCAGCATCAACACGGCGGCAGCGGCTTTCGCTGTCAATGAGCTCCTAGCGCGACTGCACCCCTTCCGAACCCGGTCAAACGGGGATTTCGCGATCCAGAAAATTTTGTTCAGCCACGGGCGAACTGCGCCGCGAGAGGCAGGAGAACCGGATGATCTTCTGGCGCCTTTAGTGGGCCGAGGCGACTGTATCCCCTTGCTTATGTCGCCTCGCATCAGTGAGGCAGCATGATGTTCGAGTGGCTGACCGCAACGAGTACGGGGCTATGGCGAAGCGCGCGCAAAAGTCTTGCTCGCCGTCTTCGATCTCGTGTCAAAGTCACAGCCGTTGACGAACGGCCAACCATGATCAGGAAGAACCGACTGTATGTCACCGTTCGCTCCGGAAAAGCCGGCTTCGGATTTATGGTTTGCCCATGTGGCTGCGGGGAGACTTTGCACCTGCGCTTCTTCGGTGATCGGCACCCGCGCTGGAGCATTGGTGCCCTGAAGGGAAATGCTACCGTTCATCCATCGGTATGGCGCACCACTGGCTGTCGTAGCCATTTCGTATTGACGGATGGTCAGATAAATTGGTGCGAGTGACAGACGATGATCCACCATCCGTCTTCGGTTGTGAACTTCAATCAGCGGTAATAATAAGCCCACATCGATCGAAATCGTTAGCTATCATCGAAGCAACCGCTCGCGAGCGAATCTCTCAAAATCTTCCGTAATCTGATGCAACGCCCTCGAGGCCTCGTTCAATTCATTTATTTCTTTTAAGATCCATTCCTCAGGATTCTCAGGGTCACCTTGTTTAGGGTGAACAGACAGTAGGCCAGCCGCTGCATTCACGGGCGCCGTATATTTCGCCATGAGCATAACAAAGGCATCAATTCCCTGAATTACCTCTTTCCAGCGACCTTGAACTCTTCGGTCCATAAATTCATGCGCCGCTCCATCCCAATATGCGAGTTCGCGCAATCCCTCTGAACGATGATACTGAAATGAATTCCAGAAATTGTGTTCGCGGAGAAAGCTTCGGTCTTCTTCTCGCAGAGTTTCGCGATACCGCTTGAAAAGCGCCACGTCATGGTCGGTTGGTTTACTCGCGCCATTGATCTCGGCAAAAAGCCACGCCAGTCCCGTCAGAACAATTACGGAAGCTTTGGCAGGATCAAGCGGGCGCGAATGGTCTGGCCAGAGGCCGATTACGATTGCCGCGATTAACGCAGCCGCAGTGGTCAATCGCCCCTGAACCGTCGGAAGAACACGTTGCAACCAATCCATTCCCCCCCCCCCTAGGTTCGGAAGACGGCTGCCGTGGACTGACCGCGAGCAAGCCTCTGCGACCGACTGCGAAAAAGGGCGCACTGCTTGATCGGGAAGCTCCCAAAAATTAGGCGCCCGGAGGCAAAACCGAGCGCCTAATGATTCAGCAAGTGCGTTCAAAATCGCATCATCAGCGTTTTTTATCTACACCCTGCGGTTATTCATACCGCTCCAAAATCCAACTTATGGGCTAACAGATTCAGCAATCGCGCAATTTGATCCAGATATTGCGATAATCGACACGGCCCGATCAGACGTCGAGATTGGCGACCGACAGCGCATTGTCCTGGATGAACTCGCGGCGGGGTTCCACCACGTCGCCCATCAGGCGGGTGAAGATGTCGTCGGCGACGTCGGCCTGCGCGACTTCGACGCGCAGCAGCGAGCGATTGGACGGATCCAGCGTGGTTTCCCACAGCTGCTCCGCATTCATCTCGCCCAGGCCCTTGTAGCGGGCGATCGACAGCCCCTTGCGGCCGGCGGCGAACACCGCCTCCAGCAGATCGGACGGGCGGCCGATGGCGACGCCCTTGGGATCGGCGGGGATATCGTCCTCGTCGATGCCGTCGGCCTTCTCCGCCAGCTTGATCGAGACCAGCCGCGACGGCGCCGCATAGGCATCGGCCTGTTCCGACGCCAGCGTGTGCAGCTTGCGGGCCTCGGCCGAGTTCAGGAAGCCCTCGTCCACCGCATGATGATCGGAGACGCCGCGCCATTTGCGGACGAGATGATAGCCGCCCGCGTCGGTCGCGACGCCGGTCCACTCCGCCTCGGGGTCCATCCGGCCGAGCCATTCGGCGACGCGGCCCGCGACGGTGGCGCGATCGGCCTCCGGCGACAGCGCCCCGGTCAGCGCCAGCGCCTCGACCATGCCGGGCTCATAGCGGCGCGGCACATAGGTCATCAGCGTGCGCATCCGTCGCGCATGATCGATCAGCGCGCGCAGGTCGGCGCCGGCGCGGCGGCCGCCGACGGTATCGAGCGCCAGCGTGCTGACGCCCCCCTCGACCAGATATTCGTCGAGCGCCGGCTGGTCCTTCAGATAGACCTCGGATCGGCCCTTATTGACCTTATAGAGCGGCGGCTGGGCGATATAGAGATGCCCGCGCGTGATCAGCTCCGGCATCTGCCGGTAGAAGAAGGTGAGCAGCAAGGTGCGGATATGGGCGCCGTCGACGTCGGCGTCGGTCATGATCACGATCTTGTGGTAGCGCAGTTTGTCGGCGTTGAAATCGTCGCGGCCGATGCCGCAACCCAGCGCCTGGATCAGCGTGCCGACCTCCTTGGAGGACAGCATCCGATCGAAGCGCGCGCGCTCGACGTTGAGGATCTTGCCCTTCAGCGGCAGGATCGCCTGATTGTGGCGGTTGCGCCCCTGCTTGGCCGAACCGCCGGCCGAATCACCCTCGACGATGAACAGCTCGGACTTGTCCGGATCCTTCTCCTGGCAGTCGGCGAGCTTGCCGGGCAGCGAGGCGATCCCCATCACCGACTTGCGGCTCGCCTCGCGCGCCTTGCGGGCGGCTTCACGGGCAGCAGCAGCGTCGATGATCTTCTGGATGATCGTCTTGGCGTGGCCGGGATTCTCCTCCAGCCATTCCGCCAGCTTGTCGGCCATCAGCGATTCGAGCGGCTGGCGCACCTCGGACGAGACCAATTTGTCCTTGGTCTGCGAGCTGAACTTGGGATCGGGCAGCTTGACCGAGACGATCGCGGTCAGCCCTTCGCGCATGTCGTCGCCGGTGAGCGTCACCTTCTCGCGCTTCATCGCGCCCGATTTCTCGGCGTAATTGTTGAGCGTGCGGGTCAGCGCCGCGCGGAAGGCCGCCAGATGCGTGCCGCCGTCGCGCTGCGGGATGTTGTTGGTGAAGCAGAGCGTCTGCTCGTAATAGCTGTCGTTCCATTCGAGCGCGACATCGATGCCGACATCGTCGCGCTGGCCGGTGATCGCCACCGGATCGGGCATCAGCGGGGTCTTGGTGCGATCGAGATACTTCACGAAGGCGGCGATTCCGCCCTCGTAGAACAGCTCGATCTCCTTGCGCTCGGCGTGGCGCGCATCGACCAGGAACAGCCGCACGCCCGAATTGAGGAAGGCCAGCTCGCGATAGCGATGCTCGAGCTTCTCGAAGTCGAACTCGGTGATCTTGAAGGTCTCGGCCGACGGCATGAAGGTGACGCGGGTGCCCTTCTTGCCGTTTGATGGCCCGACCAGCTTGAGCGGGGCGACCGCATCGCCGCGCTCGAAGCGCATGTGATGCTCCTCGCCGTCGCGCCAGATGTTGAGCTCGAGATAGTCGGACAGCGCGTTGACCACCGACACGCCGACGCCGTGGAGGCCGCCGGACACCTTGTAGGCATTGCCGTCGTCGGCATTGTCGAACTTACCGCCGGCGTGGAGCTGGGTCATGATGACCTCGGCCGCCGACACGCCCTCTTCCGGGTGGATGCCGGTCGGGATGCCGCGGCCATTATCCTCGACCGAGACCGATCCTTCGGGGTTCAGCTGGACGATCACGCGGTCGCAATGGCCGGCCAGCGCCTCGTCGATCGCGTTGTCGGAGACCTCGAACACCATGTGGTGGAGGCCCGATCCGTCGTCGGTGTCGCCGATATACATGCCCGGGCGCTTGCGCACCGCATCGAGGCCCTTGAGCACCTTGATCGAGGAGGCGCCATAATCGTTCGTTTGAGGGGTATCTGCCATGGCGAGCATATAGGGATTCGCGTCACGAAACGGAAGCGAAATGCCGTTCTGCCGGACGGTTACGGCCGATGCGACGCGCGCGCGGCCGGCTCAAAGCGGCCGCAGCGAGACGAATACGAACGGGCGGCGGTCGGTGTCGAGCGTGATGTCGAGGGAGGAGAGCCCGCAGGGGATGTCATGCCCGATCGCCCGGCTGGCCACCGAGCAGGCGTGCGCGTGCCATTCCCCCACCGGCAGCGCGAGGATCGACACGAAGATCGCCCCCACCAGCGCCAGCGAAGCGAGGATGTCGCGACGGATCGCACGGCGACGTTCAGAAGAGCGGCTGGCGGGAGAGCGGCGGCGGGGCATCGGCGATCCTGCGGCGAGAGGGCGGGCGGACGATAACGCCCGCCCGCCCGCCGCGCCAGCCGGCGCGCATGGCCCCTGCGAAACGACTTATCCGCCGAACGCGCTCGCCCGCTGGCCGAGCAAAGTCACCTCGACGCGGCGGTTGAGGCGCATACCGGCTGCGGTCGCATTGGTCGCCACCGGATCATGCTCGCCATGCCCGCGCACCCGGAAGCGGGCCTCGGTCACGCCCATCCGGTCGAACGCCGCGCGGACGCTCTCCGCGCGCCGCTCGGACAGATCCTGGTTGTGGGCCTCGCTGCCGCGCGAATCGGTGAAGCCGTCGATCGCGACGCGGACGCCCGCATTGTCGTGCAGATAATCGGCGAGCGCGCGCAGCTTGTCGATCGCGCCGGGGCGCAGTTCCGCGCTGTCGGTGCGGAACAGCACATCCTCCTGCAAGGTCATCCGCGCGCCTTCCGGGGTATCGCGGAAATGATAGGCGCGCATCGCCTCCCGCTCGCGCATCGGCGGCCCCTCGCGGACGGGCACGGGCACCGCAACCGGCGGCCCGGCATCGACCACCGCCCAATCGAAGCGGCCATGATCGGGGCCGGCCGATTCGGCGAAGGCGCGGTTGGCGGCACGCGCCTCGCGCGGGGTGATGAAACCGTCATGGTTCCAGTCGAAATTGCGCGCCACGAAGGCGCGGCCGCGCGGCGTGCGGCTCAGCTCGGGATAGAGGATGCGCAGGCCGGGGCCGTCGAGATCATAAGCGCGGCGATCGTCCGCGCGGCCGCCGCTCCAGTCCCAGTGGCCGGGCACCCAATGGCCCTGCGCCATGGCGGGAAAGGCGAGCATCGCGGCCAGGCCGGCGGCGGCCACAAAACGGGTGTTGAACATCGGCATTCCTCCTCTTCCCACTCGCGGCGGGTGTGGGGGGAGCGGCTTGAACGGCTGGTGAGCATGGCCGACAGGCGATGTTCAGGCGCGCAGGATGCCCCCGTCGGCGACGCGCAGATGGGTGCCGTCCCCGATCCCCTCGAACAGCGCCGGTTCGGTGCCGGTCATCCACACCTGCCCGCCGGCCAAAGCGAGGCGCTCGAACAGCGCGGCACGACGCAGCGGATCGAGATGCGCCGCCACCTCGTCGAGCAGCAGCAGCGGCGGCAGCCCGGTGCGTTCCGCCACCAGATCGGCATGGGCGAGTACGATGCCGAGCAGCAATGCCTTCTGCTCGCCGGTCGAGCAGCGCCCGGCCGGCTGGTCCTTGCCGAGATGGGTGACGACCAGATCGCTGCGATGGGGCCCGACCAAGGTCCGCCCCGCCGCCGCGTCCCGCCCGCGCGAGGCGCGCAGCTCGGCGGCGAGATCGCCGCCGCTCCAGCCCTCCAGCGCGAGGCCGGCGCGCGCGAACGGCCCCTCCGGCTGATCGCGCAGCCTGGCCGCCAGCGCCGCCACCGTCCGCCCGCGCGCCGCCGCCAGCGTGCCGCCATGCTCGGCCATGCCCGCCTCCAGCGCCGCCAGCCAGCTCGGGTCCGATCCCTCGGGCTCGGCGAGCAGCTTGTTGCGCGCGCGCATCGCCGCCTCGTAGCGCGCGGCGTGATGGGCATGGCCCGGCTCGAGCGCCAGCACGAGGCGATCGAGGAAGCGCCGCCGCCCGCCCGCGCTCTCGCTGAACAGCCGGTCCATCGCCGGCGTCAGCCACAGCACCGACAGCCATTCGGACAGCGAGTTGGCGGTCGCCCCGGCGCCGTTGACGCGGACCTGCCGGCGCTCGGGCGCGGCCGCCGTGGTGCCGGTGCCGATCTCGACATCCGCGCCCAGCCGCGCCGCGACCGCGAAGCCGCCGGGGCCGTCGCCGCGCGCCATCTCGGACAGCGCCGCGCCCCGCAGGCCCCGCCCCGGCGACAGCAGCGAAAGCGCCTCCAGGATGTTGGTCTTGCCCGCACCATTCTCGCCGGTGAGCACCACGAAGCCCGGCCCCGCCTCGATCAGGGCGGAACCATAAGAGCGAAAATCGGTGAGGATCAGACGCGAGACGGACATGCACCGCCCGTCTATGCTAGACGACCCGTCACGAAAAGGCGGCCGTACACAGGGAGATGGATATGCTCGCGGAACTGAGGACACTCGATCGCAGCCAATGGAGCGCGGTGATCGCCAGTTTCCTCGGCTGGACGCTGGATGCCTTCGATTTCTTCCTGATGCTGTTCATGGTCGACGCGATCGCCACCGAATTCCATTCCGACCACGAAGCGGTGTTCTTCGGCGTGACGCTGACGCTGGCGGCGCGGCCGTTCGGCGCGCTGCTGTTCGGCTGGCTGGCCGACAGGTTCGGCCGTCGCCCGATCCTGATGATCGACATCCTGCTCTTCTCGGTGTTCGAATTCGCCTCCGCCTTCGCGCCGAGCCTGGTGATGCTGCTGATCATCCGCACCCTGTTCGGCTTTGCGATGGGCGGCGAATGGGGGATCGGCGCCTCGCTGGTGATGGAATCGATCCCGGCCAAGACGCGCGGCATCATCTCGGGGCTGCTCCAGGAGGGCTATGCCTGCGGCTATCTGCTCGCCGCGATCGCCTATTATTTCCTGTTCGACGCGATCGGCTGGCGCGGCATGTTCATGATCGGGATCGTGCCCGCGCTGCTCGTCGTGATCATCCGGCTGTGGGTGAAGGAGAGCCCGAGCTTCGAGGCTGCGCGCGGCGAGCCGCGGGCCAATCCGATCGCGGTGCTGCTCAGGCATTGGAAGACGACGCTCTACGTCGTCGTGCTGATGACCGCCTTCAACTTCTTCAGCCACGGCACGCAGGACGTCTATCCGACCTTCCTGAAGTCGGATCACCATTTCGATACCCACCAGATCGGGCTGATCACCGCGATCATGAATGTCGGCGCGATCACCGGCGGGCTGCTGTTCGGGGCGCTGTCCGATCGGTTCAGCCGGCGCTGGGCGATCATCGGCGCGGCGCTGCTGGCGCTGCCCGTCATCCCGCTATGGGCGTTCAGCCACACCGCCGCGATGCTCGCGCTCGGCGCCTTCCTGATCCAGGTCGCGGTGCAGGGCGCCTGGGGCGTGGTGCCCGCCCATATCAACGAACTGGCGCCGGATGGCGCGCGCGGCATGTTCCCCGGCTTCGCCTACCAGGCCGGCAATTTCATCGCGTCGATCAACGCGACCTGGCAGGCGAGCCTCGCCAGGCAATCGAGCTATTCGCACGCCATGGCTTTGGTCTGCGGGGTGACCGCGGTGGTGCTGGTGGTGTGGACGTTCATCGGGCCGGAACGGAAGGGCGCCGAGCTGAAATAGCGGCGCAGGCGCCCGAATCAGGCGAATCAGGCGGCGGCCGTCAGACCTCGACCGCGCCGTTCCGGCGCTCGATCTCGTCGACAAGCCGCCAGACCTGCTTGGAATCCTCGTCCGCCAGCGCCTCGTCGAGCGCTTTCTGAAGCTGCTCGTCGGTCAACAGGCCGAGTTCCAGGTTGCGATCGAAATACAAGGATGCACTCCCACCAGATTGCTACGGCATAATCCGGCAATGCTTTCGCTGACCATAACGGCGCGCACCGGATCGCATTATTTTCGGTTCGACCGTTATTTTCGATTCGACGGGGTCGATTCGATGCCGCGCCGCCCGGCGCGGGCCGCGATCAGCCGCCGGAAACCGGCTCGCTCTTGCTGCGATCGAGCGCTGCGAGCAGGGCGATGAACTCGTGGGGCAGTTGCTGGCCGATCGGCTGCGCGAAGGCCCGCTTCAGCGCTGCCCCCACCCTCTGTTCGTGAATCTTCTGCACGCCGCGCTCCGTCCCTCCCGCTTACGACGACAGGACGCGCCGGTTTAGCTGGACATTGGTCGCGACTGGAGGGGCGTGAGACCGGCCGAGCCGACCGATCGACGGGCGGCGGCGGTCATCATCGCCGCCGCCGCCGCCGCCCGCCAGATCAGACGCGCATCGGCATCAGCACGTAGAGCGCCGGGGCCTTCTCGCCCTCGCGGATCAGCGTCGGCGCCGCCGCATCGGCGAGATGGACCTCGACCTCGTCGCCCTCGATCTGGCCGAGGATATCCATCAGATAGCGCGCGTTGAAGCCGATCTCGAAGCCGAGCGAGGCGTAGAGGCCGGGCACTTCCTCGGCCGCCGTGCCATTCTCCGGCGAGGTGACGGACAGCGTGATCTTGTCGCGATCGAGGCTCATCTTCACCGCGCGGGTCTTTTCGGACGCGATGGTGGCGACGCGATCGACGCCCTGCATGAAGCTCTTCGGATCGATCTTGAGCAGCTTGTCGTTGCCGGTCGGGATCACTCGCGAATAATCCGGGAAGGTGCCGTCGATCAGCTTGGAGGTCAGGATCGCGGCGCCCAGCCCGAAGCGGATCTTGGTGCCGCTCAGCGACAGCTCGACCGACCCGTCGACCTCGTCGAGCAATTTGCGCAGCTCGGCCACGCATTTGCGCGGGATGATCACGCCCGGCATCCCGGCGGCGCCCTCCGGCTGCGGCACGGTCACGCGGGCGAGCCGGTGGCCGTCGGTCGCGGCCGCCTTGAGCACCGGGCCGTCAGCGCCCTCGTCGGCGACGTGGAAATAGATGCCGTTCAGATAATAGCGGGTCTCTTCGGTCGAGATCGCGAAGCGGGTCTTGTCGATGATCTGGCGCAGCGTCGCCGCCGGCAGATCGAATTTGGTCGGCAGGTCGCCCTCGGCGATCACCGGGAAATCGTCGCGCGGCAGGGTCGCGAGGTTGAAGCGCGCGCGGCCTGCCGTCACCAGCATCTTGCCCTCGGCCGCGGTCAATTGGACCTGCGACCCCTCGGGCAGCTTGCGCGCGATATCGAACAATGTGTGGGCGGAGACGGTGGTGGCACCGGCCTGATCGACCGCCGCATCGACGATTTCGACGATCTGGAGATCGAGATCGGTCGCCATCAGCTTCAATCCGCCGCCGGCCGACGCCTCGATCAGCACGTTGGACAGGATCGGGATGGTATTGCGTCGCTCCACCACGGACTGGACATGGCTCAGTCCCTTCAGAAGCGTCGCCCGCTCGATCGTCGCCTTCATTCCGTCCCCGCTTACACTGACTTGGAGAGTGGTTATAGCGCGCCGTTCGCAGGCCGCCAGCCATAAGAAAGGGGCCGAAGCGTCTCCGCCCCGGCCCCCTTGCTCATTTTCGGGCTTAACTTCGGATCGATCGCGCGATCAGAAGCGCACGCCGAAGCCGACGATGCCGGCGTCACGGCCGCCGAAATCATCCTCATATTCGGTGCGGCGATATTCGGCCGACACATAGGTGCGCGGCGTCACCGCATATTCCAGGCCGCCGCCGTAGCGCACGCCCTCGAGGTTGGTGTGGCCGCCCTGATATTCGAAGCGGGTCGTGTCGTAGCCGACCTTGGCGAAGGCGAGCACGCGCGGCAACACCACATAGCCGGCGCGGGCCGAGATCGCGACATCGCGCGACACGTTGAAGCCGTCGCCCTTGGTGGTCGAATCCTCGAAGGTCGCCTCGGCGCCCAGCGTGATCCTGGGGGCCACGGCCTTGTCGTAACCGAAGGCGCCGCCATAGGTGAAGCCGTCCTGGTCGTGGGTCTTGTCGTAGCCCAGGGTGACGCCGAGGCGCGCACCGGTGAACGGCGCGGCGTCCTGCGCGAAGGCGGGGGCGGCGATGGCGGCGGCGGCAATGGCTGCGGCGAACATGATACGCATAAACTTACTCCTTACGCTTGCGTCCCGTCCTCTCCAGGGGGATGTCGGGTCCGCGGCGGCGGCCACTGAGCGTTGTCACATGAACGTCACATAAACGGATTGGGCGGTGTTGCCGCGCCGCAACAAAGGTACGAAAATGAAACCGTTCCATGTTGAAATGCGGACTGCCGCCCTTACGGCGCTGCTCGCCGCAGTCGGGACGGCGCAGGCGGCACGGGCGGCGGATCATGCGATGCCCGACCGCGCTGCGCCCGACCGGACCTCGATCGCCGTGTTTCGCGATTGGGGCGCGTTTCGCGAAGGCCCGGCCAACGCCCCGGCCCGCTGCTTCGCGATCGCGGCCCCGCCGCCCAGCACCATCGCGGCCGGGCGCGGCGCCTTCGCCGCGGTGGCTTACTGGCCGGGCCGGCGCATCCGCACGCAACTCTCGATCCATCTGAGCTACGCGCTGCGCGACGGCGAGCCGGTGACGCTGGCCATCGGCGACGCCGCCTTCGCGCTGATCGGCCATGGCCAGCAGGCCTGGGCGCATGATCGCCACCAGGATGCGCGGATCGTCGCCGCGATGCGATCGGGCAGTTCGATGAGCATCAGCGGCATCGGCGCCGACGGCCACCCCTTCGCCGACGTCTACCGCCTGCGCGGCGCAGCCAGCGCGATCGATGCGGCGGCCTTGGCCTGCCCGATGCGGTGAGGGCGCGCCCGGTCACGGCGCAGATATTAAGCGACGGCCTTATGCAACCGGCAAGCTATTGAGATGATAGGTGCGCGGTTGATGTTGCGAAAGGGAACGCTTTCGCAACATCCGAGACGCAAAAGCGCCTCCTACGCAGTCACTCGATCGCCTTATGGGAACGCTCAGAGGCTGCCGGTTCGTTTGATTGATTTGCCAGCCAGCTTCGGCCCTATCCAGTAAACCAAACCTCCGCAGAGGCCGCCTACTAGGGCAGCGCGCCATGCTGAATGCTCTCCAACATGGAATGCATCCAAAAGCGTCAGAGAGAGGCCAGTCAGCACACCGACAGCGATCGGGTAAACCAGTGCCGGCTTCATTCCGTCCTCCTTGGCGTGTCGCTTTTACGTTATTCCTCTCTCCGGTAGCCGACAAGCGGCTTTCAACCAAATCGAACCCGGACAACTTGTCGCAAAAGGGATCCCTTTCGCAACATGATGCCCATCGTCGCCACAGCCAGAATAGCCACAGCCAGAATAACAGAAATGAGCGAACGTCCTTCCCTTGTAGGATTTCGTCTGTCAGCGTCGGGTTGCCGGCGAGACATCCGGCGACTCTTTCTCAGCCCCGGCGCAATCGGCGAAAAGGTCTTTTCTTCGGCCCGCTCGCTGTCAACTTTGTCAACTTCGCCCCCACCCCGTCCTGGCGCCGGATTCGGCGCTTTCCCGCGGCCGCCACGCCACTGGAAAAACACCCCGATTTCCATTATGTGCGCGCCATGCAGATAGCCCCGAACCTGATGCCGATCGCCGGCCATGTCGATCCCGTGCCCGTGCCGCGCGCGACTCCGCCCGGCGCGGAGGAAGGCAAGACGAGCCTCGTCGGCCTCAGCCGCGAGCAGATCCGGGGCGAGCTCGAAGCCGTCGGCATGGAGCCCAAGCAGGCCAAGCTGCGCGCCAAGCAATTGTGGCACTGGATCTATCATCGCGGCGCCACCGCGTTCGAGACGATGACCGACATCGCCAAGGCCCAGCATCCGTGGCTCACCGAGCATTTCTCGGTCGATCGCCCGGCGGTTGTGGAGGCACAGGTCTCCAACGACGGCACCCGCAAATGGCTGCTGCGCTCCACCGACGGCCATGATTTCGAGATGGTGTTCATCCCCGATGCCGATCGCGGCACCCTGTGCGTCTCCAGCCAGGTCGGCTGCACGCTCAACTGCCGCTTCTGCCACACCGGCACGATGCGGCTGGTCCGCAACCTGACGCCGGGCGAGATCGTCGGCCAGGTCATGCTGGCGCGCGATTCGCTCGGCGAATGGCCGAGCCAGCCCGAAGGGCGGATGCTCACCAACATCGTGATGATGGGCATGGGCGAGCCGCTCTATAATTTCGATGCGGTGCGCGATGCGCTCAAGATCGTGATGGATGGCGACGGGCTCGGCCTGTCGCGCCGCCGCATCACGCTCAGCACGTCCGGCGTAGTGCCGATGATGGCGCGCGCCGGCGAGGAGATCGGCGTCAACCTCGCCGTCTCGCTGCACGGCGTGACCAAGGAGGTCCGCGACGAGATCGTGCCGCTCAACCGCAAATATGGCATCGAGGAACTGTTGCAGGCCTGCGCCGATTACCCTGGCGCCAACAATGCCCGCCGCATCACCTTCGAATATGTGATGCTCAAGGACAAGAATGACAGCGATGCGGATGCGCATGAGCTGGTCCGGCTGATCCGCAAATACCGCCTGCCCGCCAAGGTGAACCTGATCCCGTTCAACCCGTGGCCGGGCGCCGCGTATGAATGTTCGACGCCGGAGCGCATCCGCAGCTTCTCGAACATCGTGTTCGAGGCCGGCATCTCGGCGCCGATCCGCACGCCGCGCGGCCGCGACATCGATGCCGCCTGCGGCCAGCTCAAGACCTCCTCCGAGAAGAAGAGCCGGGCCGAACTCGATCGGCTGGCGGAGGAGAAGCAAGCAGCGCTCGGCTGACTTGCCTTCGCCCCCCGGCTGGTTCTAGGTCCGTTTCGTCATGCTACTCGATCCCCTGTTCCGCCGTATCGTCCGCCAGGGCGAACTGACCATCACCGACGCTGCCGGCCAGACGTACCGTTATGGCGCACCCGAACCCGGCCGCGCCCCGGTCCATCTGCGGTTTCACGACAAGAAGGTGCCGCTCGATCTCGTCCGCCGCCCCGCGCTCGGCATGGCGGAAGCCTATATGGACGGCCGGATCGACGTGGAGGGGGACGATATCCTCGCCTTCATCGATCTCTACCGGGCCAATGCGCGCTGGGAGACGGCGACCGACGACGGCCTCGCCATCGGCGAGCATCCGTGGATCACCCGGCTCGGCCGCGCCAACAACCGGCGCAAATCGCGCAAGAATGTCGCGCATCATTATGATCTGAGCGATCGGCTCTACGATCTCTTCCTCGATCGCGACAAGCAATATAGCTGCGCCTACTTCACCCCCGAGAATAATGATCGCGATCTCGATCGGGCGCAGCTCGAGAAGAAGGCGCACATCGCCGCCAAGCTGGCCCTCAAGCCCGGCCAGAAGGTGCTCGACATCGGCTGCGGCTGGGGCGGCATGGCGCTCTACCTGAACCGCGTCGCCGACGTCGACGTGCTCGGCATCACGCTCAGCGAGGAGCAGCTCAAGGTCGCCCGCCGCCGCGCCGAGGAGGCCGGCGTCGCCGATCGCGTGAAATTCGAGCTGATCGACTATCGCACGCTCGATGGCCGATTCGATCGCATCGTCTCGGTCGGCATGTTCGAGCATGTCGGCGTGCCCGATTTCCGTGCCTATTTCCGCAAGGTCCGCGATCTGCTGACCGAGGACGGGGTGGCGCTGATCCACACCATCGGCCGAGTCGGCCCGCCGAGCTTCACCGATGGCTTCACCGCCAAATATATCTTCCCCGGCGGCTATATCCCGGCGCTGTCGGAAACGGTCGCGGCGAGCGAGCGCGAGCATCTGATGCTCTCGGACCTCGAGGTGCTGCGCCTCCATTACGGGCTGACGATCGAACCCTGGTACGCCCGCACCGGCGCCGCGAAGGACCAGATCGTCGCGCTCTACGACGAGCGCTTCTACCGCATGTGGCGCTTCTACCTCGCCGGCGCGATCACGGCATTCCGCCATGCCGACATGGTCAATTTCCAGCTCCAATATGTCCGCGATCGGCACGCGCTGCCGATCACGCGGGATTATATCGCCGAGGCGGAGAAGGCGCTGCTCGCCAAGGGTTAAGGGGTCGCCTTCGCGGCCTTCGCCTGCGCCTTGAGCATCTTGCGCTTGATGCTCGCCGCCTTGCGCGCCTCGTCGGGCGTCACCGTGCCGTCATGGTTGAGGTCCGCGCCATCGGTATGGGCGAGCGCCGCGGCGACGAAGGCGGCGCGCGGAATGCGTCCGCTATGCGCCTGATCGACGGCATCGAACTGCGCATCGACCATCGCCCAGCCCTTCGCCGTCGGCGTGCCGCCCTTCGCCTTCACGATCGCGGCCAAGGCGGCATGATATTCCTCGCGGGTCATCACCCCGTCATGATTGACGTCGGCCTTGTCGAACATGGCGATCGCGCGCGCCTCGACATCCGATCGATGCACCGGCGGGGGATCGGCCCGCGCCGCACCGACGGCGAGAAGGAGGGGCACCGCAGCGGCGGCCACAACGGTCGGCGACAGCCGCCAGCACTTCGACATCATGACACTCCGGCAACAGCGCGGCTTGAACCGCAGGCCCGGCGATGGCACAGGCGCGCCCGTCCCGTCACCCCCTTGTGTCCGTAAGGAACTCGCCATGTCTCAGCCGGTCAACCGCGTCGTCCTCGCTTATTCGGGCGGTCTCGATACCAGCGTGATCCTGAAATGGCTGAAGGAGACCTACAATTGCGAGGTCGTCACCTTCACCGCCGATCTCGGCCAAGGCGAGGAACTGGAGCCGGCCCGCGCCAAGGCGCTGCTGATGGGCGTGAAGCCCGAGCATATCTTCATCGACGATCTGCGCGAGGAGTTCGTGCGCGACTATGTGTTCCCGATGATGCGCGCCAACGCGCTCTACGAGGGCACCTATCTGCTCGGCACCTCGATCGCGCGGCCGCTGATCGCCAAGCGCCAGATCGAGATCGCCAAGATGGTCGGCGCCGATGCGGTCAGCCACGGCGCCACCGGCAAGGGCAATGACCAGGTCCGCTTCGAGCTCGGCTATTACGCGCTCCAGCCCGACATCAAGGTGATCGCGCCGTGGCGGGAGTGGGATCTGACCAGCCGCACCAAGCTGATCGAATATGCCGAGAAGCACCAGATCCCGGTGCCCAAGGACAAGCGCGGCGAATCGCCCTTCTCCACCGACGCCAACATGCTCCACACCTCGTCCGAGGGTAAGGTGCTGGAGAATCCGTGGGACGAGGTGCCGGACTATGTCTATTCGCGCACCAACAACCCCGAGGATGCGCCCGACACCCCGGAATATATCACCATCGATTTCGAGAAGGGCGACGGCGTCGCGCTGAACGGCGAGGCGATGAGCCCCGCGACGCTGCTGGAGGCGCTGAACGGCCTCGGTAAGACCCACGGCATCGGCCGGCTCGATCTCGTCGAGAACCGCTTCGTCGGCATGAAGTCGCGCGGCATGTACGAGACGCCGGGCGGCACCATCTACCACGCCGCGCATCGCGGCATCGAGCAGATCACGCTGGATCGCGGCGCCGCCCACCTCAAGGACGAGCTGGCGGTGCGCTATGCCGAACTGATCTACAACGGCTTCTGGTTCTCGCCCGAGCGCGAGATGCTCCAGGCCGCGATCGACCATTCGCAGGCGCGGGTGAACGGCACCGTCCGCCTCAAGCTCTACAAGGGCCAGGCCTCGGTGGTCGGCCGCAAGTCGCCCGACACGCTCTATTCCGAGAAGGTCGTCACCTTCGAGGAGGACGCCGGCGCCTATGACCAGCGCGACGCGGCCGGCTTCATCAAGCTCAACGCGCTACGGCTGCGCCTGCTCGGCCGCCGCGACGGGCGCTAAATCCGTCCGTCTCAGGCCAATCAGATCGATCTGACGACTCTGGAAACGACCGACCGTCACCCGGTTCCGCTCCAGCGCGTGAAGCATATGGTCGTTGGTGTCGTAGAGTGGCCCGGTCAGCCGGAGCAGCCAGATCGTCGGCGGGCGGCGGGCGGCATCGGTTCGCATCAGCGCATCGATCTGCGCGGGATAGAGCGAGACGGCGCCCCGGCTTCCGGTCGGGTGGTAGCCGGGCACCGCGAGCGCCGGCATCGCCGCCGGCACCTGCATCAGCGGCAGGTGCCGGCGCTGATCCCGCAACGCATAGGCCAGCGGTAGCGCGCCCTCATTGGGATAGGCCCACACCACGTCGCCCGGCGCCATGCGGGGGGTGAGCCAGGCGATCGCGCCATACCAATCCTGCGCCGGCCCGACCCTCGCCTCCATCCGGTCGATGATCACCATCGAGCCCAGCACGGCCGAGAGCGGCACCAGCCCGGCCCACAGCCAGCGCCCCGGCCAGACCAGGCCGACGCTGAGCAGCAGCAGGGCCGGGATCGCCGCCGGGCTCAATGTCCGCGCCAGGAACACCGGCGAGACCAGGGCCGACAGCAGGATCGACAGCAGCACCGGCAGCAGCGCCATCAGCAGCAGGATGGTCAGCAGCCGGCCGCCGCCCAGGCGCCGCAGCAGCAGGGTGGCGCCGACGATCGCCGCCACCAGCGCGATCAGGCGCGCCCACAGATTCCAGTCGAGATAGATCTGCCCGATCGCGACCGGCACGTCGGCCATCGCGAAGGTCACCCAGGTGCTGCTCACCCATCCGGTCGCCTGATGGATCATGATCAGGAAGGCCGGCAGGTAGATCAGTCCGACCACCGCCTGCCCGCCCGCCAGCCATGTCCAGTCGCGCCGACCGAGGCCGGGTTTCAGCACCGCGACACCGAGCGCCAGCGTCATCGACAGACCAAATAGTGGGCCGAGGCTGTGCAGCCACAGCATCAGCGCCTCGCAGAGGAAGAAGCCGGCGATCGCGGCGCGATCCGGCCGGTTTCGGCGTGCGGTATCCTGGATCAGCCGGAGCAGCGGCAGCAGGCTCGTCGCATAGACGAGGATCATCACCGGATAGGGCCGCACCTGCCGGCTCATCGCGATCAGCAGCGGCTGGAGCGCCACCAGGGACAGCATGATCGCGATCAGCCACAGCCGGTCACGGCGGGACATACGGGTGATCCGCCCCAGCCGCGCCGCGACCATGCCGACCACCAGGATCGTCCCGAAACCGCAAAGAAGCCCGAGCGCCCGTCGCGCGACCAGCCCGGTGCCGGCCCATCCGCTCCAGATCCGCAGCAGCGAATAATAGACCGGCGGGTGGGTCTCATATTGGGGAACGACATGCCAGAGGAAGGCGAAGCCGTGATCGGCGGCAAAGGCGCTATAGGCCTCGTCCAGCCACAATGGCTCGCCTGCGACATGCCACAGGCGCAGGACCGATCCGGCCAGCACCGCCGCCACCGCCATCACGACGGGCAACGCTGCGCGACGTGCCTGCATATCCCGATTCGTCACATCTCGTCCCCGCCCCCCGGCGAATCGGACTTAGCCGAAGGGGGACCATGCGAATATCCCGTAAATCGGGGCTTCCGGGCCGATCCGGGACAGGTTTTAACCGTAAATTATCCAGTTTCGCCGCATCGGAAAGACGAAGGATCGCCCGGGGAGACGAGCGTGCATAGCGAACAGCAGAATAGTGTCGACGTCGCCATCATCGGCGCAGGCCCGGCCGGCCTGACGGCCGCCTACCTGCTCACCAAGGCCGGCAAGACCGTGACCGTGATCGAGAAGGATCCGGTCTATGTCGGCGGCATCAGCCGCACCGTGGAACATCACGGCTTCCGGTTCGACATCGGCGGCCATCGCTTCTTCTCGAAGAGCCGCGAAGTGGTCGACCTCTGGAACGAGATCCTGCCGGACGACTTCATCGAACGCCCGCGGATGAGCCGCATCTATTACGAGGGCAAATTCTACAGCTATCCGCTCCGCGCGTTCGAGGCGCTGTTCAACCTCGGCGTGTGGCGCTCGACGCTCTGCATGGCGAGCTATCTGCGCTGGAAGCTGTTCCCCAAGAAGGAGGCCAGGAGCTTCCAGGATTGGACGATCAACCAGTTCGGCGCCAAGCTGTTCGGCATCTTCTTCAAGACCTACACCGAGAAGGTGTGGGGCATGCCCTGCGACGAGATTTCGGCGGACTGGGCCGCCCAGCGTATCAAGGGACTGAGCCTCGGCGGCGCCGTGCTGGATGGCCTCAAGCGCTCGCTCGGGCTGAACAAGAAGCCCAATGACGGCATGGCGACCAAGACGCTGCTGGAAAGCTTCCGTTATCCGCGCAAGGGCCCCGGCATGATGTGGGAGGCCGCGCGTGACCGCGTGGTCGAGGGCGGCAACAGCGTGTTGATGGCGCACAATCTGAAGCAGCTCAGCCAGGACAAATCCGGCTGGCGCATGGTCGCGACCGGGCCGGACGGCGATCGCGTGATCCGCGCCGCCCACGTCATCTCGTCGGCGCCGATGCGCGAGCTGGCCGGCCGCATCCATCCGCTGCCGCAGTCGCTGCCCGATGCGCTCGATCTCAAATATCGCGACTTCCTGACCGTCGCGCTGATGATCCGTTCCGAAGACCTGTTCCCCGACAACTGGATCTACATCCATGATTCGAAGGTGAAGGTCGGCCGCATCCAGAATTTCCGCAGCTGGTCGCCGGAAATGGTGCCCGATCCCGAACTGGCCTGCGTCGGCCTCGAATATTTCTGCTTCGAGGGTGATGGCGTGTGGGCGTCGCCGGACGACGTGCTGATCGATCTCGCCACGAAGGAAATGGGCATTCTCGGCCTGTGCGATCCGGCCACCGTCGAGGGCGGCGTGGTGGTGCGGCAGGAGAAGGCCTATCCGGTCTATGACGATGCCTATGCCCGCCATGTCACCGCGATGCGCACCGAATTGGAGGCCGCCTATCCGACGCTCCATCTGGTCGGCCGCAACGGCATGCACCGCTACAACAACCAGGATCATGCGATGATGACGGCGATGCTGACCGTCCGCAACATCCTGGCCGGCCATCGCCAATATGATGTCTGGGCGGTCAACGAGGATGCCGAATATCATGAGTCGGGCAACGAGGGCGCGGACGCGCAGATCGCCGCGCCGCTCGACGAGGACCAGAAGGCGGCGCTCGCATCGGTGCGCGCCGTACCGCGCCGCCTGAAGGCAGCGTGACCGGGCGGCCGGGCGTCATGATCGACGTGATGCGATCACGGCCGGGCGCCCGGCCCGAAGAGAGCGCTGCCGGCATGCCCCGCTGGTGGTATCGGTTGGCCCTGATTGCGATCGTGGCGCTCGGCATCGCCTTTCTCGTGCTGATGTCCGCCGATTCGATTGCGAAGCGGCAGTTTGGCGATCCCGATGACCTCATGCGCCTCCAGCAGGTGCGCGACTGGATGGCCGGGCAGGCCTGGACCGACGTCACCCAATATCGGGTGAGCCCCCCCCTGGGCATGCCCATGCACTGGTCGCGTCTGGTCGACGTGCCACTGGCCGCTGCCATCCTCGCTTTCCGGCCGTTCGTCGGCCCGGCGCAGGCCGAAATCCTCGCCTGTGTCGCGGTGCCGATGCTGACCTACGCCTGCATCGCCTTGCTGATGGCCGCAATCACCCGCCGCCTGCTGAACAGCGATGCCTTGGCGCTGCTCGCGGCGGCCTGTTGCGCGATCAATGGCGGCATCGTCCTGACTTCGCATCCGCTGCGGATCGATCACCATGGCTGGCAGGTGACGTGCGCGCTCGGCATGGTGCTGCTGCTGCTCGGCCCGCGGATGCCGGGCCGCGCAGCGATCGCCGGGCTGATCGCCGCGCTGTGGATGCACATCTCGCTCGAAGGGATCCTCTTCACGGCGGCATGCGGAGGCTGGCTCGGGGTTTGTTGGCTGATCCGTCCCACCCGCGAGGGTGCGACGCTTCCCGCCTTTCTAGGCGCCGTATCGCTCGGCAGTCTGGCGCTCTTCCTCGTCGCCCACGGGAGCGCATTGTTCGGCAAGACCTATTGCGACGCGGTTTCGCCCGTCCACATGGTGATGTTCGCGGTGGCGGCGATCGGAACGACCGTCTGCCTGGCGCTCGCGCCGCGTGGCATCGTCGTCCGTGGCATCGGCATCGCCACTGCCGCACTGCTGGCGGCCGCGACCTACAAATTGTGGGCGCCCCAGTGCGGAGGCGGCCCCTTCGCATCCTTACCGCCGCTCAGCTATCGCCTCTGGTATCTGCAGATACCCGAAGGCCTGCCCTTCTGGACGCAGCCTGTCGTCACAGTCGCGGTGTATAACGGCTTCCCTCTCCTCGGGCTGGTCGGCGCCGCGCTTGGACTGCGTCACGCGGCTACCACCCGGCAGGCGCCGCTCCTCGACTATGCAGCCCTTTTCGCCGCCTCATTCGCGATCGGCCTCATGCTGATGCGCGCCGCGGCTTTATCCAACCTTCTGGCCGTCCCCGGCGCACTCCTCCTCCTGCGCGCGATGTGGAACCGAGCCATGGCACTGCGAACGATCTGGCTGCGCGCGCCGGCCGCTGCCGCCACGATCGTCCTGCTCAATCCGATCGCACCGGTGGCTGCGGCGATTTCGCTCATCCCCGCGAAATGGAATGCGTCGCCACATATGGCCAGTGCGCTGATGACAATCGGAGTCAACTGCACCGGACTCGATAATCTGCAACGGCTCGATACGCTGCCACCCGCGCTTATCCTGACGACGTCGTCCACCTCCGAGGCGCTGATCGCGGCGACGCATCACAGTGCCGTAGCCTCGGGCTATCACCGCGATGCTCCGGCGTTGGAGCAGACGATCCGCTTTTTCACCGCCGACGATGCAACCGCGCACGCGATCGCGCTCCGCTACCACCCGAAATATGTCTTGGTCTGCCCCGGTGACGGCGACGCCTTCCTGTACGCCCGCGACGCTCCGGGTGGCCTCGCCGCCCGCTTGGTCGCCGGCAAACCACCCGCCTGGTTGACTCCGGTCGCGGTTCCCAGGCTCCGCTTCGCACGCCTCTACGCGATCACCCGCTGATCGGCGCTTGCCCGCGCCCCCCGGCGCAGACTATCGCGGGTAGCCGTATGACAGACCCGTCGCCGTCCCCGCGTACCGCCTTCTGGGAGACGCGCAGCTTCGCCCTGGCGATGATCGCGCTTGCCGCCATCCCGCTCCTCCTCCCGGCGATTCCGCCGCTGACAGATCTGATGGGCCATATGGGCCGCTATCGGGTGCAGCTGGATATCGGCCACTCGCCCTATCTGCCGCATTATTACCGGTTCGACTGGGGGCTGATCGGCAATCTCGGCTGCGATCTGCTGGTCGAGCTGCTCGGCCCGATCCTCGGGCTGGAGCTGGCGGTCAAGCTGATCGTGCTGTCGATCCCCTGCATCATGGTCGCCGGGCTGCTGCTGGTCGCGCGCGAAATCCATGGCCGGGTGCCGGCCACCGCGCTCTTCGCGCTGCCGCTGGCCTTCGGCTATCCCTTCCAGTTCGGCTTCGTCAACTTCGCCTTCGCGATGGGGTTGATGCTGATCGCCTTCGCCTTCTGGCTGCGCATGGCGCGGACGGGGAAGCTCAAGGCGCGGCCTTATGTGTTCTTCGTCGTCTCCTTCCTGCTATGGGTGGCGCACAGCTTCGCCTGGGGCACGCTGGGCATCCTGTGCTTCATCGCCGAGGTCGTCAGGCGGCGGAAAGAGGGCAAGTCCTGGTTCGAGACCGGCTGGCGCGCGGTCGTCGCCTGCCTGCCGCTGGCGCCGCCGGCGCTGTTGCTGATGCCGTGGCGCGGCGGCGACAGCCCCAAGGGTACGTTCGACTGGTTCAACTGGTATTTCAAATGGATCTGGCTGCGCTCGGTGCTGCGCGAGCGGGTGCAGATCTGGGATATGGCGAGCGCCGCCTTGCTCTATGCGGTCGCGCTCTCCGGCCTCGTCTGGAAGCCGTGGCGCCGTTACGAGCCGATCCTGGGCATCAGCGCCGCGGTGCTGATCGCGATCTTCGTTTGCCTGCCGCGCGTGCTGCTGAGTTCGGCCTATGCCGACATGCGGCTGGTGCCCTACATGCTGGCAATCCTGATTCTGGCGCTGCGCCCGATCGCCGATCGGCGGATCGCGATCGGCATCGCGGTGGCCGCCACCCTGTTCTTCGTCGGCCGGATCAGCATCACCACCCTCGCCTTCCTCAAGTTCGAGCGCAACTACACCACCCAGCTGAAGGCGCTCGATCATGTGCCGATGGGATCACGGGTGATGGCGCTGATCAACACGCCCTGCCGATCGGCCTGGTATTCGTCCCGGATGGAGCATCTCTCCTCGATGGCGACGGTGCGCCGACAGGCCTTCGTCAACGATCAATGGGTGGCGCCCGGCGCCCAGCTGCTGCGGATCGATTACCGGCCGGCGGGCCGCTATTATTCGCACGATCCCTCGCAGATCGTCCGCCGTCCGGATTGCCGTGCGCGCAACGAGCCGATCCTCGAGATCGCGCTCGAATATTTCCCGCGCGATGCCTATGACTATGTCTGGATGATCGACATGCCCAGCAACCGCTGGCCGATCGACCCCGATCTGGTGCCTATCTGGGAAGGCAATCGCTTCGGCGTGCTCTACCGGATCATCCACCACCCGGCACCGAAGGCGATGGGGCCGAATCCGGCCCGATAGCGGTGGGCGCGGTCAGCGCGTGATCGGCTGGAGCGGCACCCCGATCGTCTCGCGCACCACATAGATCGGGCGGTGCTTGGTCTCGACCAGGATGCGCCCGACATATTCGCCGAGCACGCCGAGCGACAGCAGCTGCACGCCGCCGAAGAACAGGATCGCCACCATCAGCGACGGATAGCCCGGCACGTCGCCGCCATGGACGAAGGTGCGGATCACCAGATAGGCGGCGTAGAACAGGGTGCCGACCGCGACCAGGCCGCCGAGATAGCTCCACACCCGCAGCGGCAGCGTCGATCCCGAGGTGATGCCGTCGAGCGCCAGCGTCCACAATTTCCAATAGTTGAACTTGGTGGTGCCCAGTTCGCGCTCGGCCCGGTTATATTCCACCGCCGTCTGGCGGAAGCCGGCCCAGGCGAACAGCCCCTTCATGAAGCGGTTGCGCTCCGGCATCATCCGGATGACGTCCACCACCTTGCGATCGAGCAGGCGGAAATCACCGGCATGTTCGGGAATCTTGTCCGCCGAGAGATAATTGTGCGCGCGATAATAGAGGTCGGCGGTCAGCCGCTTGGGCAGGCTGTCGCTCTCCCGGTTGCGGCGCACGCCGTAGACGACGTCGAAGCCTTCCCGCCAGCGCGCGACCATCGTGGCGATCACCTCGGGCGGATCCTGCAGATCGACGTCGAGCGGGATCACCGCCTTGCCGGCGGCATGATCGAGCCCGGCGGACAACGCCGCCTCCTTGCCGAAATTGCGCGACAGCGAGATGCAGCGAATGCGCGGATCGGCGCGGTTCTCGGCGGCGATGGCGGCCAATGTCGCATCGCGGCTGCCGTCATCGACGAACAATATTTCCCAGCCTTCGGGCTCGCCGAGTCCCTCGAGCACGACGGAGACGCGCTGCACGAAGGAGGCGATCGCTTCCTCCTCGTCTTTCACGGGCACGAGGACGGTCACCAGCGGAGAGGGAGCAATCATGATGCGTCCTTACGCCGGTTCGCCGTCAATCGAAAACCCACTTCCGGTTGAGCCAGAACAGGATCGCGGGGGTGACGCAGAACATCGGCACGGACGGCCAGTGCGGCGAGAGATGCAGCGCCTGGGTGAACAGCCACACCCAGAAGCTGTTGACCCCGAAACCGACCACGCCGTTGGTGACGACGAAGCGGAAGATTGCCTTGATCTCGCTCTCGCGCTCGCCATGCCCATCGAAGGTGAAGCGGCTGTGGATGGTGTAGCCGACCACCATCGCCGCCATCGTCGCCAGCGTATTGGCGATCAGCGGCGGGCGATGCCCCGCCCCGATCAGGACATTGTAGATCACGATCTGGAACAGGGTGACGCCGACGCCGACCACGCCGTAGCGGAGCAGCTGCACGACGAGCGCGCGATGGCCGTGGTCGAGCCCGGTCCAAAGTCTTACCAATCCGTCACGCACCTGCGCACCCCTTGCTCCCACCCGTCCAGCGACTAGAGCGAGGGATACTAAATCTCAAATCCTTATCGGACATGAAGCCCCGCATGACGGACGTGATCTCTGATTCCCGCATGGAACGCCTCGAACGCTGGGCCGAAGATCTGATCGATCGTCGCTGGAAGCTCGTCACCTTCGGTTTCTGGGTGGTGGTCGCGATCGTCCTGCTCGTCCAGAAGGCGAATGCGATCCACTGGCTCGCGCTCTCCGATACCGACGACAATATGCGCTTCGACCAGGTGCGCGACTGGCTGGCCGGCCAGGGCTGGTACGATCTGCGCCAGTATCGGATGAACCCGCCGGGCGGCTTCTCGATCCACTGGTCGCGGCTGGTCGATCTGCCGCTGGCCGGGCTGATCCTGCTGTTCCAGCCGATCGTCGGCACCCAGTTGGCCTATCGCTGGGCCTGCGCGGTCGCGCCGATGCTGCCGATGCTGCTGGCGATGCTGATGAGCGCGCTGACGGTGCGCCGCCTGATCGGGCCCCGCGCCTATGTGCTGGGTCTGCCGCTGCTGCTGTGCGCGGGCTACACGATGGGCATGTGGTCGCCGCTGCGGATCGACCATCATGGCTGGCAGCTCGCCTTCCTGATGACGACGGTCGCCGGGCTGACCGAGCCGGACAAGCGCAAATCCGGCATCATCATCGCCCTCTCCTCGGCACTGTCGCTCGCGATCGGGCTGGAGATGCTGCCCTACGTCGCCTTCGCCGGCGCCGCCGTGGCGCTGCACTGGGCGTGGGACGCCGCCGAGACGCCGCGCATCCGCAGCTATGGCGCCAGCCTCGCCGTCGCGACGATCCTGTGCTTCCTCGTCTTCGCCTCCAACGACAATTGGCATCCGGTCTGCGATGTGCTGTCGCCGGTGTGGATGACGACCGTGGCATCGGCGGCGGTGCTGCTGCTCGCGATCTCGTTCGTGCCCGCGCCCCATCGGGCGATCAGGCTGCTGCTCGTGATCGTCGCGGGCGGCATCGCGGGCGCGATCTACGTGATCGGTTTCCCGCAATGCTTTGGGCACCGGCTGGAAGGCATCCCGCCCGAGGCCGACAGGCTGTGGCTGAGCCACGTCAGCGAGGCGCGGCCGATCTACATGCACCCGATCGGCACCTTCGTGGATATCGCCGCGATGCCGTTCGTCGGCTCGATCGGCGCGCTGGTCGCGATGATCCGCCGCTGGGGCACGCGCGCCGCCGCCGAATGGGCGCCCGTCACCCTGTTCACCCTGTTCGCGACGGCGCTGCTGTTCTGGCAGATCCGCACCGCGCCGAGCGCCGAGATGCTCGCCGTGTCGGGCGCGGCCTATATCGCGCTGTGGGGCTTCGTGCAGCTGCGGCGGAGCTCATCGGTGCTGGTGCGGGTGATCGGCCCCGTCGCCGCCTTCCTGATCGCGTCCGGGCTGCTGTTCACCGTTGGGCTCGATCGCGTGCCCGATCGGTTCAGCAAGCTCAAGGTCGCCAATCTCTGGGCCATCGCCAGCGGCCGCGAGGCATGGCCGGCCGCGCCCAAGCCGGGCGGCAAGCCCAAGCCCGATCTCACCAGCCTCGCCAATCGCCGCTGCATGACGATCCCGTCGCTCGCACCGATCGGCAAGCTGCCCCCCGCGCTGTTCTTCACGATGATCGACAATGGGCCGCGCCTGATCACGCTCACCCATCACAGCGCGGTCGGCGGCCCTTATCACCGCAACTGGCGGGCGATCCTCGATATCGAACATGCCTTCCGCGGCACGCCGGACCAGGCCCATGCGATCATCGACGCGCACCACGCGCAATATCTGCTGCTGTGCCCGCACATGTCCGAGGCGACGATCTATCAGGCCGAGGCGCCGGCGGGCTTCTACGCCAAGCTGCAAAGCGGCTGGACGCCGAACTGGCTGGCCCGCCAGCCGCTCCCGGCCAATTCGCCCTATCAGCTGTGGAAGGTGGTCGGCTGATCGAGCCGGCGGCCTGTTTGATCAGGCGAAGGAGGCGCGCAGCCCGTCGATGACGAACTGCGCCGCCAGCGCCGCCAGCAGCACGCCGAGCAGGCGGGTGATCACCGCCTCCACCTTGTAGCCGAGGAAGCGCATCAGCGGCCCGGCGGTGAGCAAGGCGCCCATCATGATCGCCAGGTTGGCGGCCAGCGCCGCCAGCACGATGACATGCGCCGACAGGCCATGCGCGCGCTGCATCATCAGCATGGCCGATGCGATCGACCCCGGCCCGGCGATCATCGGCATCGCCATCGGGAAGATCGAGATATCGTCATATTGCTCGGGATGCGCGGCAATGTCCTCGGCACGGGTCTCGCGGCGTTGCTGGCGCTTCTCGAACACCATTTCCAGCGCGATCAGGAACAGCATGATGCCGCCGGCGATGCGGAAGGCGTCGAGGCTGATGCCGAGCGTCTTGAGCAGCGGCTCGCCGAGCAGCGCGAAGGCGAGCAGGATCAGGGCCGCGACGATGGTCGAGCGCACCGCCATCTGGGTGCGGTGCGCCATGTCGGTGCCGCGCGTCAGCCCCGCGAAGATCGGCGCGCAGCCGGGCGGATCGATCACCACGAAGAAGGTGACGAACGCCGAGAGGAAGAGCGCGATCAGATCGAGCCCTTTCCGAGCGCGACGCCTTCGCGGCGATAGGCCGAGACCAATGTGTTGCGCAGCAGCACTGCGATCGTCATCGGCCCGACCCCGCCCGGCACCGGCGTGATCGCGCCGGCGACCTCCACCGCTTCGGCGAAATCGACATCGCCGACCAGCCTGGTGCCGCCTTCGCCCCCGTCGGTGCGGTTGTCGATGCGGTTGATGCCGACGTCGATCACGGTGGCGCCCGGCTTGATCCAGTCGCCCTTGATCATCTCCGGCCGGCCGACCGCCGCGACGAGGATGTCGGCGCGGCGGCAGACGCCCGGCAGATCCTGCGTCCGCGAATGCGCGATCGTGACGGTGCAGCTCTTGGCGAGCAGCAGCTGCGCCATCGGCTTGCCGACGATGTTGGAACGACCGACCACCACCGCGTTCAGCCCCGACAGATCGCCGAGGCGATCCTCCAGCAGCATGATGCAGCCGAGCGGCGTGCAGGGCACGAAGCCCTCCTGCCCGACCCCCAGCCGACCGACATTGACGACGTGGAAGCCATCGACGTCCTTGTCCGGATCGATCGTGGCGATCACCACCTGCTCGTCGATATGCTTCGGGAGCGGCAGCTGGACGAGGATGCCGTCCACCGTCGGATCGGCGTTGAGCGTCCCGATCAGCGCCAGCAGATCGTCCTGCGTCGTGTCCGCCGGCAGCCTGTGGGTGGTGCTGACCATGCCCGCCGCCTCGGTCGCCTTGCCCTTGGAGCGGACATAGACCTGGCTCGCCGCATCCTCGCCGACGATCACCACCGTCAGCCCGGGCCTGCGCCCCGCCGCCGCCTCGAAGGCCGGCACCAGCGCCGCCACCTTCTCGCGCAGCGTGGCGGCGAAGGCCTTGCCGTCGATGATCGCGGCCGTCACGCGGTCGCGCCGATCAGCGAGGCGAAGATGTTGGGCAGCAGGATGCGCTGGAGGATGATCACGATCAGCAGCACCACCATCGGCGAGAAATCGAGCCCGCCGAAATCGGGCAGGATGCGGCGGATCGGCCGGTACAGCGGCGCGGTGATGCGATCGAGCGCATAGAGGAACTGGCGCACGAAATCGTTGCGCATGTTGATCACGTTGAAGGCGATCAGCCACGAGGCGATCGCCTGGATCATGATGATGTAGAACAGCACCGTCAGGAGGAGCTGGAGGATCTGGTAGATCGAATACATTCGCGTTCCCTCAGGAGCCTGTTCGTTGCTTCTAGCCGAGTGGTCCGTCGCTTTCCATCAGGACCGGAATCTGGCCGTCAGGACAGCGTTTCCGCGGCCCTTACCAGCGTGCCTGCCCCCTGGCGGGTAAAGATTTCGAGCAGCAGCGCATGGGGGATGCGCCCGTCGAGGATGACGGCGGCGTCCACCCCGGCCTCGATCGCATGGACGCAGGTTTCCATCTTGGGGATCATGCCCCCCGAGATGGTGCCGTCCGCCTTCAGCCGCTCGACATCGCCGGGCACGAGATCGGAGAGCAACTGCTTGTCCTTGTCGAGCACGCCCGCCACGTCGGTCAGCAGGAACAGCCGCGCCGCCTTCAGCGCCCCCGCGATCGCGCCGGCCATCGTGTCCGCATTGATGTTGTAGGTGTGGCCGTCCGCCCCGATCCCGATCGGCGCCACCACCGGGATAAAGCCCGAGGCCGACAGCGTATCGAGGATGGTACGATCGACATGCTTGGGCTCGCCGACGAAGCCGAGATCGACATGCCGTTCGATGCCCTGGAGCTTGTCCGGCTCCGAACGGCCGACCTTCTCGGCAACGACCAGCCGCGCATCCTTGCCCGACAGGCCGACCGCCTTGCCGCCGGCCTGGCCGATCCAGCCGACGATTTCCTTATTGATCGATCCGGCCAGCACCATCTCGGCGATCTGCGCGGTTTCCGCATCGGTCACGCGCAGGCCGTCGACGAAGCGCGATTCGACGCCCAGCCGCTTCAGCATCGATCCGATCTGCGGGCCGCCGCCATGCACCACCACCGGGTTGATGCCGACCATCTTGAGCAGCACGATGTCGGAGGCGAAGCTGCGCGCCATGTCCGGATCGCCCATCGCGTGGCCGCCATATTTGACCACGAAGGTCTGCCCGGCATAGCGCTGGAGATAGGGCAGCGCCTCGGTGAGCGTCTCCGCCTTGGCAAGCATGGCGGGATCGGGAAGGAGATCGGGCAATGTCATGCCCGCGCCATAGCGTTGCCGGGGCCGGATCGGTAGCCCGGAATCGTCAGACGCGGCGCGCATCCAGCCAGCGCCCGAACGCGACCAGCCCGGTGATCAGCCACGGCACCAGGATGATCGACAGCAACACCTTGGTCATCATCTGGCCGACCATCAGCCCGAGGATCGGTCGCTCGCCGAGGAAGGAGATGGTGATGAACAGCAGGGTGTCGATGATCTGGCTGACGACGCTGGCGATCATCCCGCGCAGCCACAGCAGCTTGCCGCCACCGCGCGACAGCTTCGCAAAGATCAGCACGTTGAGCGTCTGCGAGGTGCCGTAGGAGATGAACCCCGCCAGCATCATCCGCGCGCCCTGCCCGACCACGATCGGGAAGGCGGCAACGGCCGGCGGATACATGCCCTTGTCGGTCGGCAGCAGCAGCACGATCTGGATCAGCAGCGCGGCGGCGAACATCGGCACGAAGCCCAGCCGCACCAGCAAGGTCGCGGTGCGCTGCCCGTAAAGCTCGGCGACGCTGCTGCCGAGCGCGACCAGCATCAGGAAGGCGAAGATCCCCGCCTCGACCGCGAGCGGCCCGAACAGCGGCAGCGATCCGAGCGCGACCTGCTTCACCCCGAGCACGCCCGCCATGCAGACCATGCCGCCATAGAAGAGCGAGAAGACGAAGAGGGTGCGGGGAATGGCGGGCGCCGCCGCCGGTGCAGAAGACATGTACCCTGCTATCCGCTTTCACCGCGCACGAAAAGGCCGGACGCACGACATGGGTGCGCCCGGCCTTTCCCTCCCCCGGGAGGGCGTCAGATACTGTCGCGGTCGACCTTCGGCGCGACCGGCTTCACCGGCAGCACGGCCGGCGTCGCGACCGGCGGCGCCTTGGCCGCGGGGGCGACGGTCGGGGTCAGGCCTTGCGACCTGCCCTGCATCGCCGATCCGCAATCACCGGACGCGGTGCGCGTCACCTGCGGCGCCCTGCCGTCACCCAGCGACACGGTGCGGATGCTCTGGCTGCACGCGCCGTTGCCGCCCGAGGTGGAGATCATCGTGAAGCTGGAGGTCGCGCCGGCCGGCGCGCCCGCGAGCGCCGTCTGCCGGAGCTGCTCGGGCGTCATCTGCTGCATCATCGCGGCCTGCCGCATCAGGCCGGACATCTGCGCGTCCATCTGCGCCGAGATGCGATCCATCATCGCGAACGGCGAATCATCGGCGCCGAAGGCGGCGAGCATCGGATCGGCCGCGACCGGATGCAGCACGACATGCGGGGCGACGTCGCCGGTGTAGCGCACCTGCTCGACGCTGCCGTCGGGCAGGTGGACGAGCAGGGTGTGGACGGGCTGGCGATCGGCGGCGGCAACCGCGGTCACGCCTGCGATCGCGGCGGCGATACTGGTGACGAGAAGTGTTCGGCTCAGTCGCATCGGAACTTTTCCTTCGGAATCAGGGACGGATGCAGTCGCCATCCTGCGTCCGGCACCTGAACGTCCGTTGAATGGAGGCTGGTCGGGCGGGCCGGCCCGTGTATGGTCGCAGCCAGTGTGTTCCAGGGATATCCGCCCACCGATGACGAAGATCCTGACCGGCCTTGCCGGTATTGCCGTGATCCTGCTGATCGCCTTCGCCTTCTCGGCCGATCGCCGGGCGATCCGCCTGCGCGTGGTCGGCGCCGCCTTCGCCGTCCAGGCCGCGATCGCGGTGCTGGTGCTCTACGTGCCATGGGGCCGCACCGTGCTCGAATGGCTGTCCGGCGGCGTCTCGGACCTGCTCGGCTATGCCAATGCCGGCACCCAGTTCCTGTTCGGCAAGTTCGCGAGCGATCCGCTCGGCCAGATGTTCGCGATCCAGGCGCTGCCGGTGATCATCTTCTTCGCGGCGCTGGTCTCGATCCTCTACCATGTCGGGATCATGCAGCTGATCGTGAAGTGGATCGGCGGCGGGATCGAGAAGGTGATCGGCATCTCCAAGGTCGAATCGCTGTGCGCCGCCGCCAACATCTTCGTCGGCCAGAGCGAATCGCCGCTCGTCATCCGGCCCTATCTCGCCAGCCTCACCCAGCCGCAGGTGTTCGCGGTGATGACCAGCGGAATGGCGGGCGTCGCCGGCACGATCCTCGCCGCTTATGCCTCGATGGGAATCAAGATCGACTATCTGCTCGCCGCGAGCTTCATGTCGGCGCCGGGCGGCCTGCTGATGGCCAAGATGATCATGCCCGATCCGCTGTCCGCCCCGCCGAGCGACGCGGATGCCGAGCCGGTCATCATCGCCGAGGCGACCCATGACGAGGAGAAGCCCGCCAACATCATCATGGCGGCCGCGCAGGGCGCACAGACCGGGGTGCGGCTCGCCGTCGCGGTCGGCGCGATGGTGCTGGCGTTCGTGGCGCTGGTGGCGCTCGCCAACGGCCTGCTGACCGGCTTCGGCCACTGGTTCGGGATCGACGATCTCACCTTCCAGCGCATCCTCGGCTATGCCTTCGCGCCGCTGATGTACCTGCTCAACGTGCCGTGGCACGAGGCGGGAATCGCCGGCGGCCTGTTCGGCGAGAAGATCGTGCTCAACGAGTTCGTCGCCTATATCTCGCTCGGCAAGGACAGCACGCTGTCGCCGCATACGGTGGCGGTGGTGACCTTTGCCCTATGCGGTTTCGCCAACTTCTCCTCGATCGCGATCCAGATGGCGGTGACCGGCAACCTCGCCCCCAACCAGCGCCCGACCATCGCCAAGCTCGGCCTGCGCGCTTTGCTCGCCGGCAGCCTCGCCAACCTGATGTCGGCGGCATTTGCGGGCCTGCTGCTGCCGGTATGACGACGGCGCTCGCCTTCACCAAAGGCGCCGGCAGGAGCGATTCATTGCTCATCACCCGCGCCGACGGCGGCAGCGAGCGGATCGAATGCCCCAAGCAGCGGATCATCCCGCGCGACATGATCGATCTCTACCGCGTCACCTGCGCCGCGCGGCATTGCCCGCCGCTCCCGCTCGACGAAACCGCGATCACCACGATCCGCGCCGAGTTCGCCCGGCTGACCCATGCCTGGGAGGCGGTGCCCGTTGGCGGGACGCTGACGCTGGCCATGGGCTAGGACGGATCGCCGGTTCGGCGCCGGCGCAATCCGTCCCCCCAGTCAGACTCAGCCCTTGAGGCGGGTGTTGCAGGCGCTCCAATATTGCGGCCATTTCTGACCGGCCGGGATCTTGCCGGCGGCCTTGTCCGCGCTCCATTGCTGGCCGCATTTGCGCTGGCGATCGTGCATCGCCACCATCGCCGGGCTCTGCGCGCCGGGCAGATGCGATGCCGGCTTGGCGGCCGCGACGGGCTTCACCGCAGCCACGGGCCTCGCCGCCGCAACGGGGGCCGCCACTACCGGAGCCGCCACCTGGCCGCCACGGCATTGCGCGAGGAACTGCGCCCAGTTCTTGCCGCCCAGCGTGTTGGCCGCCTTGGCCGCCTGATATTTGGCGCCGCATTCCTTCATGATGTCGTTGGCGGCGTGCGCGGGCACCGCCATCCAGAATCCCGTTGCCAGCACGGCAGCACTTGCGAACCACTTGGTCATGCCCGTCCCTCCTGATCGTCAAGCGCGGAGCCTAACACGAACATCGGCCGATGCCAGCGGCTTGCGGATCAGCGCATCGCGGCGCGGATCTTCGCGGCCACCGCCGCCAGTTCCTTGGGGTCGGCAGGCGCCTGCCCGTAGGAGGTCTTCGCCAGCGGTACGCCGGCATATTGCGGCGTCACATGCATGTGGAAGTGGAACACGGTCTGCCCCGCCACCTCGCCGCTATTCTGGCGGATGAAGATGCCGTCGGGATGGAGCGCGCGCGCCTGCGCCCTGGCCAGCCGCTGCGTCACCTGGATGAGATGCGCCAGCACGGCGGGCGGGATATCCATCATGTTGCGATAGGGCCGCTTCGGGATCACCAGCAGATCGCCGGTCGAGAGCGGATGGATGTTCATGAAGGCGAACGCCTGCCGGTCCTCATAGACCTTGGTGGCCGGCAGCTCCCCGCGCAGGATCCGCGCGAAGGCATTATGGTCGTCATAGCCGCCGAACAGGCCGGTGGCGGACCCCGGCGTCGTGCCGGGCGCGACCTCGGCCATGGCCGGGCCAAGAGCCGGACCAAGGGCGAGCAGCGCGAGCAGGGCGACAGCGGCGCGGCTCATCGCGTCGGCACCGGCTCGGCGCCGTGATAATCGTAGAAGCCGCGCTTGGTCTTGCGGCCGAGCCAGCCGGCCTCGACATATTTGACCAGCAGCGGCGCCGGCCGGAACTTGGGATCGCCGGTGCCGGCATGGAGCACCCGGCAAATCTCCAGGCAGGTATCGAGGCCGATGAAATCGGCGAGCGTCAGCGGCCCCATCGGATGGTTGAGGCCAAGGCTCACCGCCGTATCGATGTCGCGGACATTGGCGACGCCCTCGCCGAGCGCGAAGATCGCCTCGTTGAGCATCGGCATCAGCACGCGGTTGACGATGAAGCCGGGTGCGTCGTTGGCGTGGACGACCTCCTTGCCGAGCTGCCGCGCGAACGCCTCGACCCGATCGACCGTCTCCTGCGAGGTCGCCAGGCCGCGGATCAGCTCGATCGGCTTCATCACCGGCACCGGGTTGAAGAAGTGGACGCCCATGAACCGGCCGGCATCGGGCGCCGCCTGGGCCAGCCGCGTGATCGGGATCGACGAGGTGTTGGTGGCGAGGATCGCATCGCCGCCCATCTTCGCACCCACCTCGGCGAAGATCGCGCGCTTGATCTCCTCGCGTTCGGTCGCTGCCTCGATCACGATGATGGCGTCGCCGAAAGCGCTATAATCCCCGACCGTCTCGATCCGGCCGAGCGCGGCATCGGCATCGACCGCCGTCGCCTTGCCCTTCTCCACCGCCGAGCCGAGCCGCTTGGCGATGCCCATCTTGCCCTTTTCGGCGAGCGTCACGTCGCGATCGGAGAGCAGCACGCGATAGCCGGCCTGCGCCGCCACCTGCACGATGCCGGCGCCCATCTGCCCCGCGCCAATAACCCCTATCGTTTCCATGCCATCCTCCATCCGAATCGCTTGCCAGCCCGCCTAGCCGGGTTCGATCGCGAAGGACAGACGATCAGGGTGCCGCCGGCGTCGGCCGTGCCTCGGCGAGCAGGAGGGCGAAATTCTGCTGCGGATCGGTCCATTCGGCGACCGTCGTCCAGCCGCCCGCCGCCAGGGTCTGGCGTGCGCTGCGCGGGCCATATTTATGGCTGTTCTCGGTATGGATGGTCTCGCCGGCCGCCATCGCGAAGCGGCAGCCGGAGACGGTGAAGGCGATATCGCGGGTCGCCTCCAGGTGCATCTCGATCCGCGCCTCGCCGTCGTTCCAGATCGCCCGGTGGCGGAAGGCGTCGACGGGAATATCGCCGTCCAGTTCGCGATTGATGCGGTGGAGCAGGTTGAGGTTGAACGCCGCCGTCACGCCTTGCGCATCGTCATAGGCGGGGACGAGGACGTCCTCGCCTTTCACCCGATCCATGCCGATCAGCAGCATCGCGCCTTCGCCCAGCGTGGTCGCCATCGCCCGCAGCAGATCGACCGCCGCGACCGCCGCGAGATTGCCGATCGTCGAGCCCGGGAAGAAGCCGAGGCGCGGCGCACCGCCGATCGCCGCCGGCAGGCGGATCGGGCGGGTGAAATCGGCCTCCACCGGATGCACCGGCAGTCCGGCAAAGCGCTGGCCGAGCGCGGCGGCGGATTCGCGCAGGAAGTCGCCCGAGATATCGATCGGCACATAGGCGGCGGGCTCCACTGCGGCGAGCAGCAGCGGCGTCTTGGCCGACGATCCCGAGCCGAACTCCACCACTGCCCGGCCGGTGCCGGCGAGCCGCGCGACATCGGGCGCATGCGCCGCGAGCAGCGCGCGCTCGGTGCGGGTGGGATAATATTCGGGAAGCCCGGTGATCTGCTCGAACAGCTCCGAGCCGCGCCGATCGTAGAACCAGCGCGCCGGGATCGCCTTGCGCGCCGTCGCGAGTCCCGCGAGAACGTCGGCGCGGAAGGCGGGGTCGACGCCCGGCGTGGCGGCGTCGCTCCGCTCCATCTCCAGCAGCATGGTCACAGATCCTTTGCCAGGCGCACGCCGGTGAACTGCCAGCGCTGATGGGGGTAGAAGAAGTTGCGGTAGCTCGCCCGCGCATGGCCGCGCGGCGTGGCACAGCTGCCGCCGCGCAGCACGAACTGGCCGGACATGAACTTGCCATTATATTCGCCGACCGCACCCTCGGCCGCGCGGAAGCCCGGATAGGGCAGATAGGCCGACTGGGTCCATTCCCAGACATCGCCGAACATCTGGCGAAGGCCGCTGCCCGGCGTCGGCGGAAGCGGACGGACGGCCTGCGCCGTATCGAGAAAGGCGCCGTCGGTCGGGTCGTGCGCCTGCGCGGCGCTTTCCCATTCGGCTTCGGTCGGCAGTCTTGCGCCGGCCCAATGGGCATAGGCGTCCGCCTCATAATAGCTGACATGACGGACGGGGGCAGCCAGGTCCATCGGGTGCTGGCCGTCGAGCCCGAACCGCTCGGTCCAGCCGCCATCCTCGCCCCGGCGCCAATAGGCCGGCGCCTCGATCCCGTTTTCGCGCACCCACGCCCAGCCATCGGACAGCCAGTGCGAGGCGGTGGTATAACCGCCGCCGTCGATAAAGGCGCGCCATTCGCCATTGGTGATCACCCGATCGGCCAATGCATGGGGCGCCAGCCAGACGCTGTGGCGCGGCCCTTCGCAATCGAAGGCGAACCCCTCGCCGTCATGCCCGATCTCGACCCGGCCGCTCCGCCCCGCGATCCAGCGGATCGGATCAGGCGCCGTGCCGAACCGGCGCGGCGGCGCCGGCCAGACGGCGGGCGCGAGCGGGTTCTGCGCGAACAGGTGCAGGATATCGGTGAGCAGCAATTCCTGATGCTGCTCCTCATGATGGCAGCCCAGCTCGACCAGATCGCGCGCCGCCTGCGGCAAATCGGCCCAGGCCTCCTCCAGCGCGCGCTCGACATGGGCGCGATAGGCCCGGGCCTCGTCCAGCGAGGGGCGGGTCAGCAAACCGCGCGACGGCCGTGCCATCCGCGCGCCCTCGGCCTCATAATAGCTGTTGAACAGGAACGGCCAGCGCGCGTCGAAGATATCGTAGCCCGGCACATGATCGCGCAGCACGAAGGTCTCGAAGAACCAGGTGGTGTGCGCCAGATGCCATTTCGCCGGCGAGGCATCGGGCATCGACTGGGCGGTGGCGTCGGCATCCGACAGATTGGCCGCCAGCGCCAGCGACAGGGCACGAACCCGCTGAAATCGTTCGAGCGCTTCACCATCATCGGGCGCGTCGCGCGTCGACACGATCGCGCCAGCTCGTGCTGCCATGAAAAACGACTCCCCGTATGGAACGCGGTCAACGACTTCGCCGCCGGATAGGTTGCGCTTCCGCCGGCAATTTCAAGGAGTCCGCCGCCGACAGGCTCAGCCCGCCCGAGTCGCCCCCGGCGCCCAGAGAACGTCCTGCGCGCCGGCGCCGTTGATCACCCGGCAGAGCGTGAACAGATGATCCGACAACCGGTTGAGATAATGCAACGCCAAGGGATTGAGCGAGCGCGTCGCCGCCGCGAGCACCGCCGCCCGCTCCGCCCGCCGCACGATCGCGCGGGCGAGATGGAGATGCGCGGCGGCCGGTTCGCCACCGGGCAGGATGAAGCTCGTGAGCGGCGCCAGCGTCGCGTTCATGGCGTCGATCTCGCGCTCCAGCCGGTCGATCTGGCCGGGCACGATCCGCAACGCCATGTCGGTGGCCACGAAATCCTCGCCCGGCGTGGCGAGATCGGCGCCGAGATCGAACAGCTCGTTCTGCACCCGGCCGAGCATCGCCGCCGCCTCGCTTGCGGCCGGAAGATGGAGGAGCGCGACGCCGATCGCCGAGTTCGCCTCGTCGACCTCGCCGATCGCGGCGATGCGCGGATCATGCTTGGGGGCGCGCGATCCGTCGACGAGGCCGGTCTCGCCGCCATCGCCGGTGCGCGTGTAGATCTTGTTGAGCTTGACCATCAGATGCCCTCAATGCCCGTGCGGATGCGCCAAAAGCAGGAACAGCACGGCCGCGATCACCGCCAGCGCCTGGAACTGGATGCGCCGCCACATCATCCGGTTCTGCCGCAGGCTCGACGGGCTTGGCCCGGCGGAAGGATCGCCGCGCAATTCCTCGCTTTTGGTACGCAGGAACATCACGATCCCGCGCATGAGCGCAACCAGCGCCGCCAAGGCGAACAGCAGGACGATGATCGCAAGGACGGTCTGCATCGGCCGATGCTAGGCCTGCACGACGCCGAAGCCAACCGGCGTCCGCCCCTCCCGCAGCGCCGCCGCCAGCAGGCCCGGCGCCTGCCCGGCCGCCCGCATATCGGCGAGGCTCGGCGCACCATGGCGCTTGGCGAGTCGCTGGCCGTCGGCGCCGGTCAGCAGCGGATGGTGATGGTAACGCGGCGTCGCCAGGCCGAGCAGCGCCTGGAGCAGGCGGTGGACATGGGTCGCCTCGAACAGATCGACCCCGCGCACGATATCGGTGACGCCCTGCGCCGCATCGTCCACGGTGACGGCAAGATGATAGGATATCGGCGCATCCTTGCGTGCCAGCACCACGTCGCCCTGCGCCGCCGGCATCGCCACGACGGTGCCGGCGGATTGATCGTGCCACGTCAGCGGCCCCGCCATTGCGACCGCGCGCGCCATGTCGATCCGCCAGCCATGGGCTTCCCCCGCCATGCGCGCCGCGCGCGCCGCCGCGCCCAGCCCGCGACAGGTGCCGGGATAAAGTGCGCCCGCCGGCCCATGGGGCGCAGAGGCGCTCGCCGCGATCTCGGCGCGGGTGCAGAAGCAGGGATAGACCAGCCCGTCCGCCTTCAGCCGGTCGAGCGCCGCCGCATACACGGGCAGGCGCGCCGATTGCCGGATCGGATCGCTGTCCCAGCCCAATCCGAGCCATGCCAGATCCTCCGCGATGCCGGCGACATGCTCCTCCCGGGTCCGGCCCGGATCGATATCCTCGATCCGGAGCAGGAAGCGTCCGCCGCGGTGCCGCGAGAAATCATGCGCCTGGATCGCCGAGAAGGCGTGGCCGAGATGCAGCCGCCCCGTCGGACTCGGCGCGAAGCGGGTGACGATCGGCGCAATGGTCGAATCAGAGGGAAAAATCATCGAACCGGCCCTTGACCGCGAGTCGCGAGTGATGTGTCATGCACCCGTCACCATGATCGGGCATCCGACATGGCAACGAAGACGACGACGCTGCCTTACCGGCATCGCGTCCTGAGTGCGACAGGGCTGGAGGCCGGACGGGCAACGCCGCGCGACGCGGAGGTCCCTGCCGTTCCATGTACCATCCCGATCTCATCCGGCATCCCGATATTGCCCAACATCCCGATCTCGCCCGGCATCCCGATGGCTGCCCGACATTGGTGCTCAACGCGGATTATACGCCGCTCAGCTATTATCCGCTGTCGCTATGGCCGTGGCAGACCGCGATCAAGGCGGTGTTCCTGGAGCGCGTCGACATCGTCTCGCATTACGAACGCGAGGTGCATTCGCCGAGCTTCTCGATGAAGCTGCCCTCGGTGATCGCGCTGCGCCAGTTCGTGAAGCCCTCGGCCTATCCGGCCTTCACCCGCTTCAACCTGTTCCTGCGCGACGGGTTCGAGTGCCAATATTGCGGCGAGCGGCACGATCTCACCTTCGATCACGTCATCCCGCGCGCGCAAGGCGGCCGGACGACGTGGGAGAATGTCTCCACCGCCTGCTCGCCCTGCAATCTGCGCAAGGGCGGGCGGACGCCCAGGCAGGCCCATATGAAGCTCACCCACGAACCGATGCGCCCGACGAGCTGGGAATTGCAGGAGAATGGCCGCCGCTTCCCCCCCAATTATCTCCACGATAGCTGGCGGGACTGGCTCTATTGGGATGTGCCGCTGGAGGCCTGATGCGGGTAACAAACAAATAGTATACGACATCATTGGTGAAACGAAGCATTGACGGCGGGGCTGGTGCGTTGCAGCAACCGCGCATGGCCAGCGCATCCCCCCCGATCACGCAGAACCCCGATGTCCGTTTCCTCGGGCGATTGCTCGGCGATGTGATCCGCTCCTATGGCGGCGACGCGCTGTTCCGGCGGATCGAATATATCCGCTCGGTTTCGGTGGATCGGGCGCGCGGGATTGCCGGTGCCGAGGCCATCGATGCCGGGCTGGATGCGCTCGGCCTCGATGACACGCTCGCCTTCGTGCGCGGCTTCATGCTGTTCTCGATGCTCGCCAATCTCGCCGAGGATCGACAGGGCGTCACCGCCGAACCCGATGCCGACATGGCGCACGCGCTCGCCCGGCTCGAGCATCAGGGCATCGACAAGGCGCGCATCCTCGCCATGCTCGAGCGGGCTCTGGTCGTGCCGGTGCTGACCGCACACCCGACCGAGGTTCGCCGCAAGAGCGTGATCGACCACCGCAACCGCATCGCCGAGCTGATGCAGCTCAAGGATGGCGGCGCGGAGGAGACCGAGGACGGCGATCTGGTCGAAGAGGCGATCATCCGCCAGATCGCGCTGCTCTGGCAGACCCGCGCGCTCCGCCGCGAGCGGCTCTATGTGGCCGACGAGATCGACACCGCCTTGGCCTATCTGCGCGACGTGCTGCTGCCGACCCTGCCGGCGCTCTATGCGCGCTGGGATCGCGCGCTGGGTGCGCGGACGCCGAGCTTCCTGCGGCTGGGCAACTGGATCGGCGGCGATCGCGACGGCAATCCCAATGTCCAGGCCGATCAGTTGCGGCTGGTGCTGGCACGATCGGCCGAAGCGGTGCTCGGCTCCTATCTCGATGCGATCCACGGGCTCGGCGCCGAGCTTTCGATCTCGACCGAACTGGCCCCCGTCGACCAGCAATTGGGCGCACTCGCCGATGATGCCCACGATCCCGGCCGCAACCGCAGCGACGAGCCCTATCGGCGCGCCCTGACCGGCATCTATGCCCGCCTCGCCGCCACCTTCGCGGCGATCGTCGGCCATGCCCCGCCGCGCCCGGCACGGGTGAAGGCGGCCGCCTATGCCGATCCGGCGGCATTGCGCCACGATCTTTCCACCCTTGCCCGTGCGCTGGCCGACAGCGGCGGCGACACGCTGAAGAGCGGCGGCGCACTCGGCCGGCTGATCCGGGCGATCGATATCTTCGGCTTCCATCTCGCCGCGCTCGACCTGCGACAGAATGCCGACGTCCATGAACGGGTGGTCGCCGAACTGCTCAAGGTGGCCGGCGTCGAAGCCGATTATCTGGCGCTCGACGAGGCGGCACGCATCGCGCTGCTGCGCAGCGAACTCGCCCATGCCCGGCCGCTGTCCAGCGGCTGGGGCGATTATTCGGAGGAGACCCAGTCCGAACTCGGCATCCTGCGGGCGGCGGCCGAAGCCCATCGCCTCTATGGCCCGGCGTGCATCGGCATCTACAACATCTCGAAATCCGAAAGCGTGTCGGACATGCTGGAGGTCCACACCCTGCTCAAGGAGGTCGGCCTGTACCGGCCCGCCGCGAGCGAGGGCGAAGCGCCGGAGGCCGCGATCATGGCGGTGCCGCTGTTCGAGACGATCGGCGATCTCGAAAATGCGCCGGCGGTGATGGCCGACTGGTTCGCGCTGCCCGAGATCGCGGCGCTGTCGAAGGCGCGCGGCCATCAGGAGGTGATGGTCGGCTATTCGGATTCGAACAAGGATGGCGGCTATCTGACCTCGGTCTGGTCGCTTCACCAGGCCTCGCGCGCGCTGGCGCCGGTGTTCGACAAGGCCGGCGTCGCCATGCAGCTGTTCCACGGCCGGGGCGGTGCGGTCGGGCGCGGCGGCGGCTCGTCCTTCGCCGCGATCCAGGCGCAGCCGCCGGGCACCGTCAACGGCCGCATCCGCATCACCGAACAGGGCGAGGTGATCGCCGCCAAATATGGCACGCGGGAAAGCGCCGCGATCAACCTGGAAGCGATGGCGTCCGCCACCTTGCTCGCCAGTCTCGAAAAGCCCAAGCTTTCGAACAAGGACTATGATCGCTTCGCCACCGCCATGGCCTCCATCTCCGAAACCGCGTTCGGGGCCTATCGCGATCTGGTCTATGGCGACGACGCCTTCCGCACCTTCTTCCGCCAGATCACGCCGCTGACCGAGATTGCCGGCCTCAAGATCGGCTCGCGGCCCGCCAGCCGCACCAAATCCGATCGCATCGAGGATCTGCGCGCGATCCCCTGGGTGTTCAGCTGGGCCCAGGCGCGGATCATGCTGCCGGGCTGGTATGGCGTCGGCCAGGGGCTGTCCGGCTTCGGCGACATGGGCCTGCTGCGCGAGATGCTGGAGGCCTGGCCGTTCCTCGCCGCGACGCTCGCCAACATGGAGATGGTGCTGGCGAAATCGGACATGAAGATCGCCGCTTATTATCTCCCGCTGGTCGAGGACAAGGCGATGGGGGATCGCTTCTTCGGCCGCATCCGCGACGGCTGGAACCAGGCGCAGGACTGCCTGCTCGCCGTCACCCGCCAGACCCGGCTGCTGGAGAAGCATCAGGCGCTCGACACCTCGATCCGGCTGCGCCTGCCCTATATCGAGCCGCTCAACCTGCTCCAGGTCGAGCTGCTCAAGCGCCACCGCGCGGGCGAGGAAGACCCCCGCATCAAGGAGGGCATCGAGCTGTCGATCAACGCCATCGCCACGGCGTTGCGCAACAGTGGTTGATCGGACCATCGATCCCCGCTAACCACCCGCCCATTCTTGGGGAGTAGCCACCCGCCGTTTCAGCGGGGCCTTCGTCAACATACTTGGTCGATCTGGTTTCAGGTCGCCATGGCGAAGGCAGCGGATCGTGCATCCGCCCGGCAAGACCAACGATGACATGTTTCCCGGTCGGGCCGGGGGAACGTGCGTCGTTGTCTGTCCACTCGGCCCGCCCAGGAATTTTCATGGCTGGAATGCTCACTCTCGGTGCCCTCGGGCTCGGACTGTCGGTCGATGCCTTTGCCGCTGCGGTCGGCAAGGGTGCCGCGATCGGGCAGCCGAAACTGCGCGACGCGCTGCGCATCGGTATCGTCTTCGGGGCCTTCGAGGCGCTGATGCCCGCGCTCGGCTGGGTGATCGGCAAGGCGGTGGCGACCTGGTTCGCCCAATATGGCGGCTGGATCGCCTTCGCGCTGCTCGTCGGCGTCGGCGGGCACATGATGTGGGAAGCCTGGCATGGCGATCTTGCCGAGGGCCATGACGATGACGAGAAGACGAAGAGCGGCGGGATGCTCGGCGTCGCGCTGACCGCCGTCGCCACCTCGATCGACGCGCTGGCGGTGGGCGTCAGCCTCGCGGTGATGGGCGTGCCGCTGCTCGCGGCCTGCATCGTCATCGGTGCCGTCACCACGGTGATCGCCACCGGCGGCGTGATGCTCGGCAAACATGCCGGTCTCTGGCTGGGCCGCTATGCCGAGATCGCGGGCGGTGCGGTGCTGATCCTGATCGGCGCGGCGATTCCGATCCAGCAGCTGCTGGTCAAAGGCTGACGCCAAACCGGCCGGTCAGGCGGCGGCGGGCAGGTCCACCGTCACCGCCAGCCCGCCGCCGTCGCGATTCTCGGCGCGGATCGAGCCGCCATGCGCCTGCGCGATCAGGCGGGCGATGGCGAGCCCGAGCCCGAGCCCGCCGGTCGACCGGCTGCGCGACGGCTCGTGCCGCTCGAACGGCTCGAACATCCGATCCAGTTCCTCTTCGGGAATGCCCGGCCCGCGATCGACGACGATGAGCCGGGCGCGATCGATGTCGCGGCACACGATGAGCTCGGCGCTGCCGGCATATTTCAGCGCATTGTCGATCAGGTTCTGCAACAGCCGTTCCAGGGCCGAACGATCGCCGCTGACGATGATACGTTCGATCTCCGAGATCGCGACCGACGAGCCGGTGTCGGTCGCCTCGCCCGCCAATCTGCGCGCGAGCGCCGCGAGATCGACCGGCTGGCGCTCGCCCATGCCGACATCGCCGCGCAGGAATCCGATCGTCGCGGCGACCATCTCGCGCATCTGCTCGATGTCGGCCTGCACCGGCCCGCGGATCTTCTCCGGCGCCGCCTCGATGCGGAAGGCGATGCGGGCGAGCGGCGTGCGCAGATCATGCGCGATCGCCCCGATCATCGCGGCCCGCTCGCGCATGTTGGTGCGCAGGCGCCCATGCATCGCGTTGAGGGCCTTGGCGGTCAGTTGCAGCTCGGCCGGGCCTTCGGCGGGCACCGGCGGCGCATCGCGATCATGGTCGATCCGCTCGACCGCTTCGGCCAGCCGGCGGATCGGCCGGGTCAGGCGGCGCGCGAACATCCAGGCGAAGGGGATCATCGCCAGTGCAGTCAGCCCGAACCAGATCATCGTGCGCTGCTGCCAGACGCTGATCCACGACGGCGGCGGCGTCCGCAGGATGTTCCAGCCACCGCCGGGATCGCGCACCCCGGCGAGCACCGTATTGAAGAAATAGGGCTGGCCATGCCGGATTGGCACCGCGCCGGCGCCCGACGTGCGGGAGAAGGGAAACACCTCCGCCTGGTCGGCCAGGAAGAAGATCCGCACCTGCCCGATCGGCCGGGCCAGCTGATAGGCCAGCCGCGCCGTGATCGAAGGATCGGAAATCATGCCATTGTCGGGCGCCGGCTCGTCCGCGCTGTGCCGGACGACCAGCGCGCTGTCCGCCCCCGGATCGAACGCCAGCCGTTCCGCGATCTCGGTCATGGTATAGAAATCGGGGCGCGGTGCCGGCAGGTAGATGATCAGCAGGACGGAGACGAGTTGCGCCGTCATCAGGCCGGCGATCAGCAATATCAGCGTCTGCCAGAACAGGGGCAGCGACCGGAAGCGCATCAGCTCTCCTCGGGCCGCAGTGCCAGCATATAGCCTTCGTTGCGGATCGTGCGGATCGGATCGCCGGGCCCGAGCTTCTTGCGCAACCGGCTGATCGTGACGTCGATGGCGCGATCGAACACGTCCGCGTCCGATCCCTTGGCCAGCTCGATCAGCGTATCGCGCGACAGCACGCGCTGCGCGCGATCGAGGAAGGCGGTGAGCACCCGGAATTCGGCGTCGGTGAGCGGCGCTGCCGGATAGCCCTGCCGGAACAGCGTGCGTTCGACCAGATCCAGCGACCAGTCGCCGAAGCGACGACGCGGGGTGCCGCTGCCGGGCACCGCCACCAGCGCCACCTCGTCGCCCCGCGTGGTCCGGCGCAGCAGCGCACGAACGCGGGCGAGCAGTTCGCGCGGGTTGCAGGGCTTGGACAGATAGTCGTCCGCGCCGACTTCGAGGCCGACGATGCGATCGACATCCTCGCCCATCGCCGACAGCATGATCACCGGCGTGCGATCGCGCCCGCGCATCCGGCGCAGCACCGAAAGCCCGTCCTCGCCCGGCATCATCAGATCCAGGATCACGCAATCATAGCGCTGGCGGGACAGCGCCGCATCCATGCCCTCGGCATCGGCGGCGGTGTCCACGTCGATATGATGGTCGCGCAGGAAGGCCGCGATCAGGTCGCGCAGATCGGCGTCGTCGTCGACCACCAGCAGGCGGGGGGGCGTGGGTTCGTTCATCGATGTTGCTTATCGGCGGCCGCGCGGCATGCGTCGATATCCATTTGCGAAGGAGACTTCGCCAGCGTGTCATAGGTGAGATAGCCGCGATGGGCGGTATCGAGCAGCGGCCAGCGATTGACCGCCGCCTGGTCGAGCTCGGCGCGCGAGACCCCGCGATTGAGATCGAAATCCGCCGATACGATCGGCTGCGGGATGTTGAGCGAGGCCCACAGGCCCGCGCCATAAGGCGCCTCATAATCGGCCCGTCGCCGTGCGGCCGCCTTGGCGTCGTGCTTCTGCTCACGGGTATGCGGCCGTTTGTCCTGCCCGCGCTGGTAGAGCTTGATCTCCGGCGCGACGACATTCTCGTAATAGGACATCTCGTCCGGGTCGATCTCGCCCGACCGATCCTTGTCCAGCGTCGCGAAGAAGCGATCCGAATCGGCCTGCATCTCGGCGAGCGTGAGCCGGCCGTCATGATCGGCATCGGCGCGATCGAACCACAGCTTCATCGGATCGGTGAAACCGTCGGTGCGGAACGGCTCGCCCATCGGGGCGATATAGGTCTTGGCGAAGGGCGGCCCGCAGCCGATCGCGCCATTGACGACGATCGCCTGCTCGACCGGCGCCTGCTCGGCCGGCGCCTGCACGCCCGCCGCCTGCCATGCGAGAAACAGCGTCCAGATCATTCGTGGCGAAGCGCGTCGATCGGGTTGAGCGCCGCCGCCCGACGCGCGGGGAAATAGCCGAACACGATCCCGATCAGGCCGGAGAACAGGAAGGCGAACAAATTGGTCCACGGATCGAACACGAACGGCACCTTGATCACCTGCGACAGGCCCAAGGAGGCGAGCAGGGCCAGGACCAGCCCGATCAGCCCGCCGAGGCAGGACAGCACGACCGCCTCGACCAGGAATTGCAGCATCACCTCGCGCGCCACCGCGCCGATCGCCAGGCGGATGCCGATCTCGCGGGTGCGCTCGGTCACCGACACCAGCATGATGTTCATGATGCCGATGCCGCCGACCAGCAGCGAGATCGCCGCCACCGCGCTGACGATCGCGGTCAGCACGTTGGTGATGCCGGACAGCGTGTCGGCGATCTGCTTGTTGTCGAAGATCATGAAATCGTCGAGCTTGCCGCCGCGGATGTTGCGGCGCTCGCGCAGCAGCGCGGCGATCGATTCCTGCACGTCGGCACTGTCATAGGCCGGGTCCGCCGCGACGATGATCGCGCGGATATCCTGGTTGCCGCTGAACCGACGCTGCACCGCCTTGATCGGCATGACGACGGTATCGTCGGCATCCTGCCCGAAACCGCCCTGCCCGCGCGTATCGAGCACGCCGATCACCTGGCAATCGACCGCGCCGAGCCGGAGCCGGGTGCCGACCGGCTCCTCGTGCGGATAGAGGTTGGTCTTCACCGTGTTGCCGAGCAGGCAGACCGACTTGCCGGCCTCCTCCTCGCCATCGCTGAACCGGCGGCCATCGGCGATCTTCCAGTTCTGCGCGTCGAGATAGGCATTGGTGGTGCCGTTGACGGTCGTCGACCAGTTGGCGGCGTTATGGACCGCCGATGCCGACGCCTGCGCCTGCGGGGCGACCGAGGTCACCCCGGTCACCTGATCGCGGATCGCATCGAGATCGGCATATTTGAACGGCGGCGGCGTCTCCCCGCCGCCGCCGCGCCCGGCGCCCTGCCCCGGCAGCACCGTCAGGATGTTGGCGCCGAGGCTGGAGACCTGATCGTGGACGGACTGGGTGGCGCCCTTGCCCAGCGTCACCATCGTCACCACCGCGAAGACGCCGATGACGATGCCGAGCACGGTCAGGCAGGAGCGCAAAATGTGTCGCCGGATCGCCCGCAGCGCGAGCAGGGAGGTGGTGGCGATCAATCGCGCCGAGGACGCACGGCGCGGCGGCGGCGGGGCGGCGGAGAAATCGCTCATGCCGCCTTCCTCTCGATCGATTCGACCAGCCCGTCGCGGAAATGGACGATGGTGCGGGCGAAGGCCGCCATCTCGGCCTCATGGGTGACCATCAGCACGGTGATGCCATTGTCCCGGTTGAGGCTGGTCAGCAACTCCATGATCTCGATCGAGCGTTCGGAATCGAGATTGCCGGTGGGTTCGTCGGCGAGCAGCACGTCCGGGTGGGTGACGATCGCGCGGGCGATGGCGACGCGCTGCTGCTGACCGCCCGACAGTTCGGCCGGTGTGTGCTTCGCCCAATCGACCAGCCCGACCTTGTCGAGTGCCGCCAGCGCCATCTCGCGCCGGGTCCAGCGGTCCTCGCCGCGATAGAGCAGCGGCAGCTCGACATTCTCCAGCGCGGTGGTGCGGGCCAGCAGGTTGAAGCCCTGGAACACGAAGCCGAGATAGCGGCGACGGAGCAGCGCCCGCTGGTCCCGGCCCAGGCTTTCGACATGATGGCCGCGAAACAGGAAATTGCCGCTGGTCGGCACGTCGAGGCAGCCGAGGATGTTCATCGTCGTCGATTTGCCGGAGCCGGACGGCCCCATGACGGCCATGAAATCACCGGCCTCGATATCGAGATCGATGCCCTTGAGAGCCTGGAAGGCCGCCTCCCCCGCGCCGAACCGCTTGGTGACGCCCTTCAGCCGGATCAGCGGCGCCGCCACCGGATCACTTGCCCTTTACGGCGAGGCGGCCGGTGATCACCTGCATCCCCGGCTTCACATCGGGCCCGGATACGGCGGTCGATGTGCCATTGGTGCTGCCGACGACGACGTTCACCGCCTTGGGATCGCCCTTGCCGTCCAGCACATAGACGGTCTGCTGGCTGCCGCGCCCGATAGCGGCCTTCTTCTCCTGGCCCGCCACGCCGAAGCCACCGCTGCCCTGCTTCGGGCCGCCCAGCTGGAAGGCGCCCCCCGTATCGCTCTTCCAGCCATCCGGCGTGAAGCGCAGCGCCGCATTGGGGATCAGCAGCTGGTTGTGCTGCACCGAGGCCAGCACGCTCGCCGTCGCGGTCATGCCGGGGCGGAGCACCAGATCCGGGTTCGCGACCGTCAGCGAGGCGGTATAGGCGACCACCGTGGTCGAGGCGTTGGTGGTCGTGCCGGCGCTGTTGACCGTCGGCGTGGCGTTGGCGCCGAGATCGATGCGCGTCACATGGCCGGTGAAGGTGCGGCCCGGATAGGCGTCGACGGTGAAGGTCGCGCTGTCGCCGACCCGCACGTCGCCGACGTCGGCCTCGTCGACCTTCACGTCGAGCTTCATGTTGGTCAGATCTTCGGCGATCGTGAACAGGGTGGCGACGTTGAACGACGCCGCCACGGTCTGCCCGGGCTCGACCTGGCGCGAGAGCACGACGCCGTCGACCGGCGCGTAGATCGTCGCCTTGGACAGGCTGGTCTGGTTGGTCGAGACGCTGGCGCGGGCCTGCGCGACCTGCGCCTGCGCCGCCTTCAGATTGGCGATCGCGCGCTCGGCGTCGCCGCGTGCGGTATCGAGTTCGGTCGCCGACGGCACCTTGCCACCGGACAGGCGCGCGACCTCCTGATAGCGACGCAGCGTCGCGCTCGATTGGTCGACCGTCGCCTGGTTCTGCGCCACCGTCGCCTGCGCGGCGAGCAAAGTGGCCTGGCTCTGCACCAGCGCATCCTTCAGCCGCGACGGATCGAGCTGGGCGAGCGGTTCGCCCTTGGTGACATGATCGTTGTTCTGCACGAACACGTCGACGACGATGCCCGATTCCTCCGAACCGACATTGACCTGCTTGGTCGGCGTGAGATTGCCCGTCGCCGAGACCGAGACCGAAAGATCGCCCCGCTTCACCGCCACCGTCGAATAATGGGTGCGCTCATGCGCGCTCGAAACGCAGCGGACGACGAGCAGCAGCACCAATATCACCGCGACGCCGATGGCGATCCGGCGGGCGATGCGGCGGCCGCTATGGCTCGTCTCGATGCCGAGGAAGCTATCGATATCGGTGTCAGGGGCCGTGCTGGGCTGGTCCACGTCAGGGCCTTTCGGTCGGCTGGGTATCGGCTGGGTGAATGGGAGACGGCGTCTCCGCAAGATCCGGTATCTCGATCTGCGCGGGGACGCCGGGCATGGCGGTGCCGGGCAGCGGCGCCGCCTGCCAGCCACCGCCGAGCGCCTTGTAGAGCTGGACGAGCGCGGTCGCACGGTCGGCGCGGGCCTGGGCCAGGCTGTCCTGGCTGGAAAGCAGGGTGCGCTGCGAATCGAGCAGGGTCTGGAAGTCGATCAGGCCGGCGCGATACTGGCTTTCCGCGTAGATCAGCGCCGCCCGCGAATCGTCGACCGCCGCGCCCAGCGTCACCACCCGGCGCCGGCTGTTGGCCAGCGAGACCAGCGCATTTTCGACGTCCGACAGCGCGGTCAGCACCGCCTTGTGATAATTGGCGAGCGCGAGGTCGGCGCCGCCGCGGGCATTTTCGATCTGCGCGCGGATCGCGCCGCCATCGAAGATCGGCGCGCTGACCGAGGCGAGCAAGGTGCCGGTGAGGAAGGTGCCGATATCGCCGATCGCGGTGCCGTTGCCACCGAGCGAGCCCGACAGCTTGAGCGTGGGATAGAGCTGCGCCTTGGCGACGCCGATGCGGGCCGTCGCCGCCGCCAGCGTGCGTTCGGCGGCGCGCACGTCGGGCCGCTGCGCCAGCATCGCCACCGGAATATCGACGCCGAGCGCGCGATCGGCGACCGGCACCGGCCGCGGCGGATCGAAGCCGGCGCTCACCGATCCGGGCGCCTGCCCGGTGAGGGTCGCCAGCGCGTTCAGCGACTGGGCCAGGCTGGTCTCCAGCGACGGGATGGTCGCCGCGGTCTGCTCCTGCTGCGCCTTCGCCTGCGCGAGATCGAGGCCGGAGACCAGCCCCGCCTTCACCCGCCAGCCGACCAGCTGGACGGTCTCGTCCTGGCTCTTCAGGTTGGAGCGCGCGATCGCCAGCCGCTCCTGCGCGGAGCGGGCGTCGATATAATCCAGCGCCACCTCGGCGACGATGGTGCGCTGGGTATCGCGCAAGGTCTCGGCCGAGCTGGCATAATCGCCCTTGGCCGCCTCGATCGAACGCCGCACGCCACCGAACAGATCGACCTCATAAGCGGCATCCAGCCCGGCATTGACCTGGTTGTAGCTGCCTTCGGTCGCGAACGAGGTGCCGCCGGTGCCGCCCGGCGTGGCGATGAAGGTGCTCTGCCCCTTGCCGAGCAGCGCGGTACGCCCGCCCGAGCCGTTGACGTTCAAGGTCGGGAACAGGGCGGCGCGCGCCTGCTTATATTGCGCGCGCGCCTGGCGCAGCTGCGCCCCCGCCGCCTCGATATCCGGATTGGCGGCCAGCGCCTTCTCGATCAGCGTATCCAGCATGGGATCGCCGAGCGCCGCCCACCAGGTCGCCAGCTCCTGCTCGCTCGGCGCCTCGGCCCCCGGGGCGACATCGGTCGCATAGTGATCGGGCACGCCCATGCGCCCCGCCGACGGCGGCCGATAATCGGGGCCGACCGTGCATCCCGACAGGACGAGCATGAAGGCCGTCGTCGTCGCGATCGCCGCGCCGCCAAACGTCTTGCCCCTGGTTACGATCGTGCCGGCTGGCATGTCGGCTCTATACACCCCTATTGCTGCAACGCCCTGATAGCGCGCCCTATCGCAGATGCGAAAGCCTTGTTGCGTTCGCCCCGTCGCTTCGCCGGTCACGACCGATATGGCATGGATTCCGCGATCTGCCGCAAAATATGAAGCGGCAACCGTTCCGATCAGCAGATTCCCGTGGTCTTCGGGCGCGATTCAGGGCAAAATCGGCGTCCTGTACACGCTTCCTTAGCGCTCGTTAGCCATAGCGTCGGGCGCAATACCCTTCTGGCTGCCACTGCGAAGCGGAACGCGACACTATGGACCTGCCCCTGATCCGACCAAACCCTCCCAAGCTGAGCCAGCTCGTCACCGGGCTGCAGGCGATCGAAGCTTCGGGGACGTTCAGCAACAATGGTCCGGTCGCGCGCCGGTTCGAGGCAGCCATAACCGAGCATCTGTTCGGGGGACAGGGCGCGTGCCTCGCCGTCGCCAACGCGACCCTCGGCCTGATGATCGCGCTGCGCTATGCGACGCTGGGGCAGGATGAGACGCGCAAGCTCGCATTGATGCCCGCCTTCACCTTTGCCGCCACCGCGCAGGCGGCCGAATGGGCCGGGCTCACGCCGCTGCTCGCCGATTGCGATCCGGACGACTGGGCACTGTGCCCCAAGGCCGAGGAGCGCCTGCTCGCCGATTATGGCCGCCGCATCGCCGCGATCGTGCCCTACGCCACCTTCGGCAATGCGATCGACCTCGACCGCTACGCCTGGCTCGCCCGCCGGCATGACGTCGCGATCGTGATCGATGCTGCCGCGTCGCTGGGTTCGCTGGACAGCGAGGGCCGCGGCTTCGGCACCGGCGCGCCCTTCCCGGTGGTCTATTCGATGCACGCGACCAAGACCTTCTCGACATCCGAAGGCGGCCTGATCCATTGCGCCGACACCGCTATGATCGAGAAATTGCGGTCGATGGCCAATTTCGGCTTCGAGGGCAGCCGTTCGGCGACCTTGCCGGGAATCAACGCCAAGTTGGCCGAAGTCTCCGCGCTGATCGCCGAAGCCAAGCTCGGCGATATCAAGACGATTGCGCAGCATCGCGAGGCCCTGGCCAACCGCTATCGCGAGCGGCTGGCCGCCTTCTCGCTCCAGCGCCCGAGCGGCCATGGCCAGGCGATGCAGTTCATGGCGGTGCTGCTGCCCGGCGCGCTCGCCGCACATCGTCCGGCGATCATCGAGAAGCTGGCTGCGGTCGGCATCGGGGCCGGCACCTATTTCAGCCCGCATCTCGGCGAACAGCCCTGGTTCCGCGAAAGCTGCGTGATCGACCCGCTGCCCGTCACCGACGACATTGCCCGGCGGATGCTGGTGCTGCCTGTCACCGACGACATGACGTCGAACGACGTCGATCGCGTCGCGGACAGCCTGATCGCGATCTGCGCGACCCTGCCCCGCGCCAGCATCGCCGCCGCGCCGCTCCGCGATCGCGTGCTGGGCACGGTCGTGATCGGCGGCGGACCGGGCGGCACCGCGCTGCTTTGTGCCGCCGGCAAGGCCGGCAAGCTCGATGCGCTGGCCAGCGCCGGATTCGCGATGATCGATCGCGGTGCCGCCATCGGCGCCGGCCGCCTCGGCGCCTACGAGATCACGTCGGACAGTTCGGCCGAAACCTTCCTCACCGCCGACAGCGCGCTCCCCGCCGGGCTCGCCATCGCCGACGAGCCGACCGGTCAGGCGATCGCCGAACATAAGGGCGCGCTCGGCGTGCCGTTGCCGAAGGTCGGTGCCTATCTCGATCGGCTCGGCGAGATTCTCGATCAGCGGCTGCGTTCGCTGGGCGGCACCGTGCTCAACGGCCACGAGGTCGTCTCCTCGCAGCGCACCGCCGATGGCCTGTGGCGGACGCGCGCGCGGCGGATCGCGGACGGTGGTTCGATCGAATTGCTCTCCCGTTCGATCGTGGTGGCGACCGGCGGCCATCAGCCCGCAATCCGATTGGCCGAGGAGAAGGTCGCCGGCATGTCGCTGGTCGAGCGGTGTGGCAATCGGCTGATCCAGTCGGACACGCTGCTCGCGACCGGCGGCATCGAGGCGGTGCGCGAGCGGCTGCCCGAGGGCCGTGCGATCCGCATCGCGATCGTCGGCGGATCGACCAGCGCGGTGACAGCCGCGGTGCGATTGCTCAAGGCCTCTCTGCCGCTCGATCCGGGCGGCATCGCGCTGCTCCATCTCCGGCCGCTTCGCCCCTTTTATCCCTCGGCCGATGCCGCCCATGCGGACGGCTATACCGATTTCGGCGCGGACGACATCTGCCCGGTCTCCGGCTTCGTCTACCGACTCGGCGGCTTCCGGCTGGAGGCCCGCGAGCTGGTGATCCATACCCTCGGCATCGGCGGGCGCGTCGGCGATCCGCGCCTGCAGACTCATCAATTGACCGGTGACGATGACGCCACGGCGGTTGATCTGCTCGAGCGGGCGGATCTCGTCGTCGCCGCCTTCGGCTATCAGCCGCACGCGCTGCCGCTGATCGACGAGCGCGGCCGCGCGATCCGGCTGCGCTGCGAGGGTCCGGTGCGCGGGCCCATGGTCGACGATCTTTGCCGGATCGCCGACAGCGACGGCATCGCGGTGCCCGGCGCCTATGGCATCGGCCTTGCCGCGGGCTTCGTGCCCCATGGCAGGCTGGGCGGCGAAGCCAGCTTCCAGGGGCAAGCCAACGGGCTGTGGCTGTGGCAGAATGATGTCGGCCGGTTGATCCTCGATCAGATCCTGGCGGCGGCCGACGGGAAGATGGACACCCAGCGCGCCGTGGCATGAGCAGAAGCGAAACGCCTTCATGCCCCACCATCAGCGTGGTGATGGCCGCCTATAATGGCAGCGCCTTCATCCGCGAGACGATCGAAGGAGTGCTGGCACAGAGTGTCGCCGATTTCGAGATCATCGTCGCCGACGACGCCTCGAAGGACGATACGCTGGCGGTGCTCGCCACGATCGACGATCCCCGCCTGCGGGTGCTGCCTGCCGAGCGCAACGGCGGCCCGGCGGTAGCGCGCACGCGGGCGATGGCGGTGGCGCGAGGGCGCTTCATCGTGGGATTGGATCAGGACGATCTGTGCAGCCCCGATCGCTTCGAGAAGCAGCTCGCCTATCTCGATGCCCACGCCGACGTGGCGCTGGTCGCCTCGACCATCGAGATGTTCGAGGGCGATCGCATCCGCCGCGATCCCTATCCCGATCTCGTCGATCCGAGCGAGATCGACTGGATGATGCTGCTGATCAATCCGCTCGCCTGGTCGACCACGATGATGCGCGCGGAGGCGGCGCGCGCGCTCGATCCGTTCGAGCGTGACGAAATGCGCTTCGCCGAGGATTTCGATCTCTACACCCGTATCCGCGCGCATGGCCGGATCGGACGGATCGCCGAACCGCTGGTCCGCTACCGTCTTCATGCCGGGGGCGCGTCGCAGGCCTATGAAGAGGGTATGATCCAGTCCGCCGGCAAGGTGCTGGCGCAGCGCTATGCACCGCTGTTCGGCAGCGATGCCATGGATTCGGCGCTGCTGATGAGCCGCCATGCCGGTGCCAGCTATGCCCCTGCCGATGCGCCGACCCTCGCCCGCTGCGGCACGATCATCGCCCGGCTGCTGGAGGCGCATGGCGCCATCGCGCCAGCCTTCGCCCGGTCGAGCAGCGCCGCCCTGTGGTGGCGCATGGCCCGATCCGGCCTGCGCGCAGGCCGCTATGGCGTCGGCGACGTCGCCCGCGCTCGCCCGGACTTCGCGCCGCTGGCCGCGACGGGCAAGCGTGCCATCGCGCGCGACGCCGCGATCGGCGCCGCACGCAGGCTCCTCAGCCCCCGATCGTGACGCTCGCCACGCCCGGCTGATCGGGTAGGGAGACGTGCAGCACGCCGCCGGAATCGATACTGACCGGCAGGTTTTGGCCCCCCATGCTGGCGTGGGCGGCGCCTTTCCAACCATAGACACTGACCGTCAGAGTCTTCCACCATGGCTTCCAACTGCCGTCGCGTTTGGCGAAAGCGAGGGTCATCCCCTTCGGCGTCATGGTGCAGCTCAAGGGCTGCCGCAGATAGGCCCCATGCTGATAACCGAGGCTGTGGCCATCGTCGGCATAGAGCGTGCCCGCGCAGTTCGGCCCGGCGTAGACCGCCAGTTCCAGCGGGCCGTTGGGTGTTTCCATCGTGCTTTGCACGAGCGGCTGGCGGGGCAGGATGGTGCCGGCCCGGATATAGACCGGCAGGCGATCCAGTTGTGGCGTCTCATGCACCCTGGCCGGCGCGGCCTGGCCCGTCCAATAGTCGTACCAGCCGCCTTTGGGCAGGCAGATGTCGTAGCTTTCGGGGCTCTCGGGCTGGTTCGGCGGCGCCACCAGCAGCCTGTCGCCGACCAGGAAATCGTTACTGGTGTCGCACGACGCGGTCAGCGCCTCGGGGTAGGTCATGAACAGCGGCCGCATCATCGGCAGGCCGGTGCGCGCGGTCTCGTCGGCGACCGCGTAGAGATAGGGCATCAGCCGGTAGCGCGCTTCGATATAGCGCCTGCGGATCGCCTCATGCTGCGGCCCGTGGACCCACACCTCCTGATGCGGCGTACCGATGGTGGTGTGATCGCGGAAGATCGGCTGGAACGCCGCGACCTCGATCCAGCGGGTCAGCAGATCGGCGGACGGCACGCCCGCGAAGCCGCCGACGTCGGCGCCGGACCAGGCGAAGCCCGATAATCCGAGATTGACGATCTGCGACACCGATAGGCGCAGATGATTCCAGCTCGACGTGTTGTCGCCGGTCCAGGTCGCGGCATAGCGCTGGCCGCCGGCGTAGCTGGCGCGGGTCAGCACGAACGGCCGCTCGTCGGGCGCGAGCTTGAGCAGCCCTTCGTAGGTCGCCCGGCTATTCTCCATGCCGTAGACATTATGGATCTCGGCGTGGGTGGCGGTGCGGGTCGCGAAGCCCGGCTCCTCGATGCGGTGGCGGTTGTCGAGCGGCATCGTCTTGGTCGGCGTGTCGAACACCGCCGGCTCGTTCATGTCGTTCCAGAAGCCGGCGACGCCATCGGTGACGAAGCCCTTATAGAGGCCGCCCCACCAGTCGCGGGTCTTCGCCCGGGTGAAGTCCGGGAACACCGACGGCCCCGGCCAGACCGGCGCGACATAGAGATTGCCGGCGGCATTCTTGACGAAATCGTCGCCCGCCATGCCGGTATCATAGGGCACATAACCCTGATGGGGCGCGGCGGCGATATGGAGATCGGTGATCGTGACGAGGCGGATGCCCTGCCCCTTCAGATCCTTCACCAGCCCCGGCAGATCGGGGAAGGTCTTGCCGTCGACGGTGAAGGGGCGGTTGCGATCCTGGTAGGCGATATCGAGGTAGAGGACGTCGAGCGGCACCCTGTCGCGGCGATAATGGCCGGCGATGTCGCGCACCTCGACCGCCGACATGTAGCTGTAGCGCGATTGCTGGAAGCCCAGCGCCCAGAGCGGTGGCAGCGGCGACGGGCCGGTAAGCTTCGCATAGCGCTGCACCACGTCCTTGGTCGTCGGGCCGGCGAGGATATAATAGTCGATCGGCCCGTTTTCGGAACCGAAGCGCAGCAGCCCGCGATCGGTTCGCCCGAAATCGAAGAAGCTGCGCCATGTGTTGTCCATCAGCAGGCCCGAGGCATGGCCGTCGTTGGAAACCTGGAGGACGAAGGGAATCGATTTGTAGATCGGGTCCGTCGATTCCTGGAAGCCGAAGGCATCGGTATCCCACAGCGTGAACGCCTGACCGCGCCGGTCGAGCGGGCCGGTCTTGTCGCCGAGGCCGAAATAATGCGCGTCCTCCGGCATCTGCTGGACGAGCTGGAAGCCGTCGCCGTCCCGCACCGACGGCACCGAGGCCTCGCGATACACGCTACGGCCCGCACCGTCCGCCACGATCAGGCGCCCGGTCATCGGGTCGGCGGTGACCACCAGCGAACCCGCCGCGAAGCCGTTGGCCACCGCCCGCACCTTCACCGACGCCTGACGCACCGCCTGCGGCACCGCCCAGCTTTCATCGGCCGGCAAGACGCCGCCAAGGCCAACACGGACGCGCACGATATCGCCTTCGAGGGCGGTGATCTGCACCAGCCGCTTGCCGATGTGCAGCTCCATGCCGTCGGCCCGCGGTGTGATCGACACCGATTCTACAGGCGCGGATGCCACTGAACGCCCCGGCTCTGCCGCCTTCTTGGTCTCGGCGGGTGGCGTCACCTGCGCCATGGCCGCACTTCCGAACGCCACCGCCGCCACACCGGCCAGCATCGCGAACCTCATCCTGTCCCCTTCCCCTCAACCGACCCCGAAGGCCGACTTCTCATGATAAGCATGACCAACGCCCCCAAAAGCCAGCGCTAATTCTGCGCTGCGCGCGGTTGCGGGCGTGCCGGGCTGCGCCGCGTAAGGAACGGGACGCCCGGATGGGATGGGATGTGAGTTTGTGGAGGACGGCGCAGCATTGACGGCGGTCGCGACGCTATGGCGATATGCCGCGCGCCAAAATCCCCGAAGGGATGTTTTCGCCATCGCTGTTCTGATGAATGGTGCGGTCGAGAAGACTCGAACTTCCACGGCCTTTCGGCCACAGCCACCTCAAGGCTGCGCGTCTACCATTCCGCCACGACCGCACGTCGCCAAACCGCCGAAAATCCCATGTCGGGAGCCCGGCGGCGGGTAGGCGCGTCCCTCTAGCAAAGCCAATGACAGCGCGCAATGCGCTTTCTTCTAATGGTCGTCCGTGCCGGCGAAACTGAGGTTCAGGGCCTTGGATCCCTGCGGCACGTCCACTTCGGCGCTGTCGAAGTCGGCCGAGCCCTTGGGTGCCAGCTGGCGAACCGGCGCGTTGATCGTCCAGCCATAGACCGGCCGGCCCTGCGCATCGCGCAGCTCGGCGCGGATATCCGGCACCTGCTGGATCACATTGGTGGGATTCACGATCCGACCCGACACCGCGAACAGCTCGTTGCCGGTTGCCAGCGTGCGGCGATCGGGCTTGCGGACGACCTGGAGCATCAGCGGGCTCTGCGCCTTGCTGGTGCCGAACAGGCCGGCGAACGCGGTCGGCCCGAACCATGCCACCGCCGCCGCCGCAATCAGCAGCAGCACGCCGGCGAGCACGGCCAGCATCGTCATCTGGCGCACCGGATTGCGCCGCGCCCGGAACGGAGGCTCCGGCGCATAGGGATGGATCGGATCGGTCGATCGAATGTCGGCGAAGGCACCGGCCGGCGGCGGCGGCGTTTCCATGCCGGTCGGCGGGGCACCATAAGGCGATTCATCCGGGACGGCGCGCGCCACGACGGGGGGGGGCACGACGGGGAGCGATGGTGGCACGAAGCCTGCGGGGGCCTCCGCCGGATCGACGCTCGCCGGCTCCTGGAACCAGCTATGGCGGCAGGACGCGCACCGCACCTGCCGGCCGTTCACACCGACCGCGCTATCGGGCACGAGATAGCGCGTGCCGCACGCGGGACAGCTCAGTATCATGCCTTTGTCGTCCGGCTTTTCCGCAACGCGCGCAACCCCTTTAGATCGATCTAGGACGATGAATGCCCGGCTGGCAAGCGCCGCGCTTGCTCCCGCTGGCGTGCCTGTGCGAAAGCGGCAGGAACGAGGCTCTGAATGGAAAGGCGTCAGCCCAGCGAATGTCCGGTATCGTGCAGTTCGAGAATGTCGGCCTGCGTTACGGGACCGGCGCCGAGACGCTTTCGGACCTGAGCTTCACGCTGGCGCCGGGCGGCTTCTACTTCCTGACCGGCCCTTCGGGCGCAGGCAAGACGTCGCTGCTCAAGATGCTCTATCTCTCGCAGCGCCCGTCGCGCGGCGCGATCCGGCTGTTCGGCGAGGATGTCGTGCAACTCCGCCGCGCCCGCCTGCCCGGCTTCCGGCGGCGGATCGGCGTGGTGTTCCAGGATTTCCGACTGATCCCGCACCTTTCCGCCTTCGACAATATCGCCCTGCCGCTGCGCATCGCCGGCGTCGACGAGCGCGATCTGGTGACGCCGGTGCGCGAGATGCTGGCGTGGGTCGGCCTCGCCGAACGCGCCTCCGCGCACCCGCCAACGCTGTCCGGCGGCGAGCAGCAGCGCGTCGCCATCGCCCGCGCGGTGATCGGCCGGCCCGAAATCCTCGTCGCCGACGAGCCGACCGGCAATGTCGATCCCGAAATGGCGGCGCGGCTGCTCCATCTGTTCGACGCGCTCAACACGCTCGGCACCACCATCGTCGTCGCCACCCACGATATCCATCTGCTCAGCCGCGTCGCCTCGGCCAATGTCATGCGGCTCGATCGCGGGCAGTTGCAGGATCCGACCGGAGCGCTGCGCTATCCGCCGCGCGCGGAGCATCATTGATGATGCTGGGCGCATCCCAGGCCGAACGGCGGCTGTTGCCCGAAGGGCGACTGGCCGGGCCGATGCCGTGGGTGATCGCGATCATGATGTTCCTGACCGCGCTGGCCGCCGCCGGCGGGCTCGCCATGGCGTCGGCGGCGAGCCGGCTCGGCAGCGATCTCGGCCGCCAGGTGACGGTGCAGATCATCCTCGCCGATCCCACCCAGCGCGACCGTGAGGCCGGCGCCGCCGAACAGGCCCTGCGCGCACAGGAGGGCGTCATTTCGGCCCGGCGGCTCGGCCAGCCGGAGATGCAGGCGCTGCTGCGGCCATGGCTGGGCGATGCCGGCCTTGATCGCGACCTGCCGCTACCGGCGATGATCGACATCGACCTGACGGAGACCGGCCGCGACCGGCTCGATCGCATCGCCACCATGATCCGCACCGTCGCCCCCCATGCCCGGATCGACGATCATGCCGGCTTCATCGCCCCGCTGATCGGGCTGATCCGCTCGCTCGGGCTGCTGGCCGGCGGTATCGTGGTGATGATGGCCGGCGCCACCGCCGCCGCCGTGGTGCTGGCCGCGCGGTCGGCGCTCAACACCCATCGCCGCACGATCGACGTGATGCACATGATGGGCGCCACCGATGTCCAGGTGGCACGCCTCTTCCAGCGCCGTATCGCGCTCGACGCACTGTTCGGCGCCGTCGTCGGGCTGGTCGCCGCGATCGTCGTGATCGTCGTGTTGGGGCGCAGGATCAGCCAGATCGGCTCGGGCCTGGTCGGCTCGATCGCGCTGCCTGCCGGCGCCTGGCTGGTGCTGCTCTGCCTGCCGGTGCTGGCCGGCCTGCTGGCGCTGCTGGTCGCCCGCGTGACCGTGCAGCGCGCACTGGGACGGACCTTATGATCAGTCGCCTGATCGCCCTGCTGATCGTCCTGTGGGGGCTGGGCTTCGCGGTCTTCACGCTCACCCTGCCCCGCCCGGCCGGCAACGAGCAGACCGACGCGATCGTCGTGCTGACCGGCGGCGCCGGACGGCTCGATCGCGGCCTCGCCATGCTGGCGCAGCATCGCGCGCAGCGGCTGCTGGTCTCCGGCGCCGATCGCACCGTGCGCAAGAAGGAACTGGCGCTCCGCACCGGACGCCCCGAGGCGCTGTTCGATTGCTGCGTCGATCTCGGCCAGGAATCGGTCGACACCCGCACCAACGCGACCGAAACCGCCAAATGGCTGCTCGCGCATCATTACCACAGCGCCCGGCTGATCACGACCGACTGGCATATGCCGCGCGCGCATTCCGATCTGGATCGCGCCCTTGCCGGCAAGGGCATCGCCATCCTGCCCGATGCGGTGCGCAGCCAGCCCGGCTTCATGACCCTGTTCACCGAATATCATAAATATTTGCTGCGGCGGATCGCTGCACCCTTCGGCTATTGATATCGTGATGAGATTGATCCGATCCCTGAGCTTCGCCCTGCTCTTCTACGCGCTGACGACGATGATCGTCCTGGTCGGGCTGCCGATCGCGCTGTTCAGCCGCAAGGGCATCTCCCGCGTCGCCCACCATTGGGGCCGCCTGTACCTCATCCTGGCCCGCGCCACCGTTGGCGTGCGGATGAAGGTGGAGGGCACGCTGCCGGACGGGCCGGTGCTCGTCGCCGCCAAGCATGAATCGGCCTATGAGACGCTCGCGCTGCTGGCGATACTCGACGAGCCGATCATCGTGCTGAAGCGCGAGCTGGCCGCGATCCCGCTGTTCGGCACGCTGATCCGCCGCCACGGCGTCATTCCGGTCGATCGTGCCGCCAGCGCCACCGCGCTGCGATCGATGCTGCTCGCAGCGGATGATGCGAAGACCCGGCATCGCGTGGTGCTGATCTTCCCGGAGGGCACGCGCGTTCCGCATGGCGAAGCGCCGAAGCTGCAGGCCGGCTTCGCAGGCCTCTATGCGCGGCTCGGTATGCCGGTCATCCCGGTCGCGACCGATGCCGGCATCGTCTGGCCGCGCGGGTTGATGAAGCAGCCCGGCATCGTCACGCTGCGGTTCGGCGAGACCATTCCGTCAGGCCTGCCGCGCAAGGCGATCGAGGCGGCCGTCCATGACGCGATCAACGTCCTGAACGGCTAAGCCTTCAATCTCAGTGCTTGCGGCCGAAATCGGGGGCCGCATCGTCCTGGCCCTGCTCGACGATCGAGCGGCGCACTGCGCGCGTCCGCGTGAACAGATCGAACAGCGTGTCGCCGTCTCCCCAGCGGATCGCGCGCTGGAGCATGGTGAGATCCTCGGTCAGCCGCTGGAGAACTTCCAGCACCGCCTCGCGGTTGTTGAGGAACACGTCGCGCCACATCGTCGGATCGGAGGCAGCGATGCGGGTGAAGTCACGGAAGCCGCCGGCCGAGAATTTGATCACCTCGCCCTGCGTCACGTCCTCGAGGTCCGACGCGGTGCCGACGATGGTGTAGGCGATCAGATGCGGCACATGGCTGGTGACGGCCAGCACCAGATCATGATGCTTGGGGTCCATGATCTCGACCTGCGCACCGAATGCCTGCCAGAAGGCGCGCAATCGCTCGACCGCCGCCTCGGGCGCCTCCGGGGTCGGCGTCAGGATGCACCAGCGGCTCTTGAACAGGCTCGCGAAGCCGGCATCCGGCCCGCTATGCTCGGTGCCCGCAACCGGATGGCCGGGGACGATGACCGCATCGGGCAGATGTTCGCGCAGCGCCGCGATGACGCTGGCCTTCGATCCGCCGACATCGCTGACGATCGCGTCCGCCGGCAGATCGTGCGCGATCGCCTCCGCCACCGCCCCCATCGCGCCGACCGGCACGCACAGCATCACCAGATCGGCATCGATCACCGCGGCACCGGCAGTATCGGCCACGTCGTCGGCGAGATCGAGCGCCCGCACTCGCTCGCGCACCGCCGGATCGGCATCGTGCAGGGTCAGCCGGACGGTCGGCATATAGTCCCGCACCGCGCGCGCGATCGAGGAGCCGATCAGCCCCAGCCCGATGATGGTGACGCGCGAGAAGGGCAGCATCTAGGCGCCGACGATTTCGCGGAGCGCGTCGATCAGCCCGCGCGTCTGCGCCTCGGTGCCGACCGAGATGCGCAGGCCATGCCGCAGCCCCTGGCCCGGCAGCCAGCGCACGATGAAGCCGCGCTCCATCAGCCCGGTATAGGCTTCCTCGGCGCTCACCTGTCCCTCGAACAGCACGAGCAGGAAATTGGCCTTGGACGGCACCGCGCGGAGGCCGGCATTGGAAAGCTTGGCGATCTCGTCGCTCATCCAGCCAAGCCACTGCGCATTGTGGACGCGGCTCGCCTCGACGAAATCGGTCGCCTTCAGGCTGGCGATCGCCGCGCTCTGGCCGGCGGTGGTGACGTTGAACGGGGCGCGGATCTTGTGCATCGCCTCGATCACCGGGGCGGGGCCATAGCCCCAGCCGATCCGCTCCGCCGCCAATCCGAAGATCTTCGAGAAGGTGCGCGTGACCAGCACGTTCGAGGCAGTCTTCGCCAGTTCGAAGGCACCGTCGTCATCCTCCGGCGCCAGATATTCGGCATAGGCCTGATCGACGACGAACAGGCAATCCGCCGGGATGCCGGCGTGGAGGCGCGCCAGCTCGTCCTTGGGCAGATAGGTGCCGGTCGGGTTGTTGGGGTTGGCGAGATAGACGACCCGCGTCTTCGGCGTCACCGCGGCGAGCAGCGCATCGACGTCGGTGGCGTAATCGACATCCGGCGCCTCGATCGGCGCCGCGCCTACGCGCCGCGCCGCGATCGGATAGACCGAGAAACCGTAGCGCACGAACAATACTTCATCGCCCAGCCCGGCGAACGCACCGGCGGCGAGGTGGAGCACCTCGTCCGATCCGGTGCCGTGGATCACCCGATCCGCATCGAGCCCGTAATGCGCCGCGATGGCGTCGCGCAGTTCGGTCGCTCCGGCATCGGGATAGCGATCGAGCGTCGCCGCCGCCGTCGCGAACGCCTCACGGACAGCCGGTGCGGTGCCTAGCGGATTCTCGTTGGACGAGAGCTTGGCGGCCTTCACGCCGCTGTCGGTGGTGGAGCGGCCGGGCACATAGGGCGCGATCGCGTCGATCCAGGGCTTGGGGGTCAGCATGGTCATGCTGGCGGCTGTAGCGGCGAATGGAGGGCGAGGGAACGGCCGACGATCGCAGAGGGGATGCACGGCACCGCACGCAGGGCGATTGACACCCGCCCCCGCGCGCCCGTAGCGCGCAGCGGTGATGGAGCATGATCAGCGTTTCGGAACCCAGCGCAGCGTCACCCTGCCGGGGCCGCTCGCGCTCGATGGCGGGCAGATCCTCACGCCCGTCACCATCGGCTACGAAACCTACGGCACGCTGAACGGCGATGCCTCCAACGCCATCCTGATCTGCCATGCGCTGACCGGCGACCAGCATGTCGCCAGCCTCCACCCCGTCACCGGCAAGCCGGGCTGGTGGACGCGCATGGTCGGCGAGGGCAAGCCGATCGACCCGGCCCGCCATTTCATCGTCTGCGCCAACGTGCTGGGATCGTGCATGGGCAGCTCCGGCCCGGCGACGGCTGCCGCCGACGGCCAGCCCTATGCGATGCGCTTCCCGGTCATCACCATCCGCGACATGGTGCGCGCGCAGGCGATGCTGCTCGATCACCTCGGCGTGCGCGTACTGACCACGGTCGGCGGATCGATGGGCGGGATGCAGGTGCTCGAATGGGCCGCGACCTATCCGGAGCGGGTCCGCTCGGCGGTGATCGTCGCCAGCGCGGCGCGTCATTCGGCGCAGAACATCGCCTTCCACGAGGTCGGGCGACAGGCGATCATGGCCGATCCCAAATGGCGCGGCGGCGACTATTATGCGAGCAACGATCCCCCTGCCGATGGCTTGGCGGTGGCGCGGATGGCGGCGCACATCACCTACCTGTCCGAGGACGGGCTCACCGAGAAATTCGGCCGCAAGCTTCAGGCGCGTGAATCAAAGGGCTTCGGCTTCGACGCCGATTTCCAGGTGGAGAGCTATCTGCGCCACCAGGGGCTGAGCTTCGTCGATCGCTTCGACGCCAACTCCTATCTCTATATCACCCGCGCGATGGACTATTTCGATCTCGCCGAAGAGCATGGCGGGCTGCTCGCCAATGCCTTCCGCGGCACCAAGACGCGCTTCTGCCTCGTCTCCTTCGATACCGACTGGCTCTACCCGACCCGCGAATCGCGCAGCATCGTGCAGGCCTTGAACGCCGCCGGCGCGGCGGCAAGCTTTGTGGAGCTGTCCTCCCCCTTCGGCCATGACGCCTTCCTGCTCGACGTGCCCGAGCTGTTCCGCGTCGTCGACGGCTTCCTGAAGGCGGGCGGCTTGTGAACGGCCAGGCGCTTCTCGCTCTCCGCCCCGATCTGCGGATCATCGCCGACCATGTCGCGCCAGGCAGCCGCGCGCTCGACATCGGGTGCGGCGACGGCGCGCTGATGGCGGCGCTGCGCGATCATGCCGGGGTCGATGCGCGGGGCATCGAGATCGATGCCGGCAACGTCGCCAGCGCGGTGGCGCGCGGCCTCTCGGTGGTGCAGGGCGACGCCGATGTCGATCTGGCGGGCTATCCCTCCAACGCCTTCGATTACGCCATCCTCAGCCAGACGCTCCAGACGACGCGCGCGCCCGACAAGGTGCTCGACGAGCTGCTGCGCATCGGCGGGCGCGCCTTCGTCTCCTTCCCCAACTTCGCCTACTGGCGGGTGCGCGCGTCGTTGTTGTGGGGCGGGCGGATGCCGGTGACACGGACGCTGCCGGTGGCGTGGTACGCCACCCCCAACATCCATCACCTGACCATCGACGATTTCCGCGCCTTCCTGAAGGCCCGCGCCATCGTCACCGAGGGCGCCTGGTTCCTCAACGGCGACCGACTGACCAGCGAATGGGCAGCGAACTTCCGCGCCGAACATGCGGTGTTCCTGATCCGGCGCTGATCTCCGGTCGGCATACCGCCCTGCCAACATCCGATCGTCCTGAGCGCAGTCAAAGGACATGCTGCATGCGCCAGGCTTGAAGCACGCACTTCGACTGCGCTCAGCGCGAACGGATAGCGGGTCGGGCGCTCAGCCGCGCAGCGTCGCGCCCTGCTTCGCCGCCGCCGCGACGATCCTGTCGGCGATCGCCTTCAACCCGGCCTCGTCGAAGCTCTTGTCGGTCGGCTGGAGCACCACCTCGACGCCCAACGATTTCTGCCCTTCGGGCACGCCGGCGCCGGTGAAGACGTCGAACAGCGATACCTCGACGATCGCCTGCCTGTCCGCCCCGGCGATGGCGCGGGTCAGCCTGTCGGCGGCGAGATCGGCGGGCACCAGGAAGGCGAAGTCGCGCCGCACCGCCTGCAACGCCGACGGCGCATAGACGGGACGGGTTCGCCCGGCATCGCGCTTGACCGGGATCGCGTCGAGATAGATTTCGGCGGCGACCACCGGCCCCTCGACATCGAGGCCCTTCACCGTCTCGGGATGCAGCTCGCCGAAGGTGGCGAGGATCATCTTGGGGCCGAGGCCGAGCTGGCCCGAGCGCCCCGGATGCCAAGTGTCGCCACCGGCCCCGACCAGCTGGAGCCGATCGACCGGCGCGCCCGCCGCGGCGAGGATTGCCACCGCTTCGGCCTTGGCATCGAAGGCGTCGGCCGCGCGAGCCTTGCCCGAACGCCAGTCGCGGCCTTGGGCCTCGCCGGCGATCAGCACGGTCAAGGTCGAGCGCTCTGCCTCTCCCAGATAGCGACGGCCGAGCTCGAACAGCCGTACCGACTTTTCGCCACGATCGCGGTTGCGCTGCGCGGCGCGGGCAAGCCCCGGGATGAGCGACGGGCGCATCACCTTGAGATCCTCGGAGATCGGGTTGGCGAGCGTCCAATGGCCGCCACCGAACACCGCCGCCTCCTTCTCGGAGAGAAAGCTCCACGTCACCGCCTCGGCGAAGCCGCGCGCGGCAGCCATGCGGCGCGCCTTGCGCTCGGTGCGCTGCTCGGGCGTCGCGGTCGGGCGGGCAACGCCCTCGGCGCGCGGCAGCGGCACCGCGGGGAGATTGTCCAGCCCCTCGATGCGGATCACCTCTTCCACCAGATCGGCGGTGCCGTCGATATCGCGACGCCAGCTCGGGATGGTGACGGTGAAATCGTCGGAGACACCGAAGCCGAGCCGTTCGAGGATCGCCTTCTGCCGGTCGATGGCCACATCCATGCCGCCCAGCGTCCGCGTCTTCGCCGGATCGAAGGCGAGCGTGCGCGGCGCGACCGGCGGTTGGCCGGCGCGGGTGATCGCGCTGGCGCGGCCGCCGCCATGATCGAGCACCAGCTTCGTCGCGATCGCCAGCCCCGCATCGAGGAAGGCCGGATCGACGCCGCGCTCGAAGCGCTGGCGGGCATCGCTGGTCAGCGCCAGCTTCTGGCCGGCGAGCGCGATATGGTCGGGATCGAAATAGGCGCATTCGATCAGCACGTCGGTGGTGCCCTCGGACACGCCCGAATGCGCGCCGCCCATGATGCCCGCGATATCGTGGACCATCGCGTCGTCGGCGATCACGGTCATCGAGCCGTCGAGCGTGTAGGTCTTGCCGTTGAGCGCGACGACCTGCTCACCGTCGCTCGCCTTGCGCGCGACCAGCGCACCGGCGAGCTTCGCGCGGTCATAGACGTGGAGCGGGCGGCCGAGATCGATTGAGACGAAATTGGTGATGTCGACCAGCATCGAGATCGGCTTCTGGCCGATCGCCTGGAGCCGGCGCGCCATCCACTCGGGCGAGGCGCCATTGGTCACGCCCGCCACCGCCTGCGCGAAGAAGGCCGGGCATCCTTCGACATCGTCGATCCGCACGTCCAGCGCGGGATCATCGCCCGCGATCGGATCGAGCGAGGCCATGCGATAGACATCGTGCAGCGGCTTGAGCGTGCCGAGGCCGAAAGCGGCGAGATCGCGGGCGATGCCGCGCACGCCCATGCAATCCTGTCGGTTGGGGGTGATCGCGATGTCGAACAGCGGATCGTCCAGCCCCGCCCATTCGGCGTAGCTGGTGCCGACCGGCGCATCCGCGGGCAGCTCGACGATGCCGTCATGATCCTCGCCGAGCAGCAGCTCGCGGAACGAGCACATCATGCCGTTCGATTCGACCCCGCGGATCGCGGCGACCTTCAGCGTCATGTCCGGCCCCGGCACCCAGGTGCCCGGCGCGCCGAAAATGCCGACCAGACCCGCGCGCGCGTTCGGCGCGCCGCAGACCACCTGCAACGGCCCGTCACCCGCATCGACCGACAGCACCTGCAACTTGTCCGCCTGCGGATGCGGCGCGGCGGTGAGCACCTTCGCGATCTTGAACGGGCGCAGCACGTCGGCGGGGTTGGAGACCTCCTCCACCTCCAGCCCGATGCGGTTGAGCGCGTCCGCCACGGCGACCGCGTCGGCCTGCGTGTCGAGATGCTCCTTGAGCCAGCTCAGGGTGAACTTCATGCGCCGACTCCCTGCGCGATGGTGGGTATGTCGAGCGCCGCGAAGCCATAATGGCGCAGCCAGCGCAGATCGCCGTCGAAGAAGGCGCGCAGATCGTCCATGCCATATTTGAGCATCGCGAGACGATCGATGCCGCAGCCGAAGGCGAAGCCTTGCCATTCCTCGGGATCGAGCCCGCAGGCGGCGATCACCTCGGGATGGACCATGCCGCTGCCCAGGATTTCCATCCAGCCATCGGGCTCGGCGCCGCCGATCACGCGCTTGCCCTTCACCAGCGTATAGCCGACATCGACCTCCATCGAGGGCTCGGTGAAGGGAAAATAGCTCGGCCGCAGCCGCAGCACGATGTCGTCGCGCTCGAAAAAGGCCTTCACGAAGGTCTCGAGGGTCCATTTGAGATGGCCCATCGTGATCCCGCGATCGATCACCAGCCCCTCGACCTGGTGGAACATCGGGGTGTGGGTGGCGTCGCTGTCCGAACGATAGGTGCGGCCAGGCGCGATGATCCGGATCGGCGGCTTCTGCGTCACCATCGTGCGGATCTGGACGGGTGAAGTGTGCGTGCGGAGCAGCATCTTCCTGCCCTCACCATCGACCTTGTCGAAGTAAAAGGTGTCATGCATCGCGCGCGCCGGATGGCTCTCCGGGATGTTGAGCGCGGTGAAATTGTGCCAGTCGTCCTCGATCTCGGGGCCGGTGGCAACCGCGAAGCCGAGATCGGCAAAGATCTCCGCCAGCTCGTCCATCACCTGGGAAACGGGATGCACCGATCCGCCGGCCGTGCCTGCCACCGGAAGCGACATGTCGAGCGTCTCGGAGGCGAGCCGCGCATCGAGCACGGCGCGCTCCATCTCGGCCTTCTTCGCGGCGATCGCGGCGGTCACCGCCTCGCGCAGCCCCTGGATGCGCGGGCCCTGGGCCTGCCGCTCCTCGGGCGCCATCGCGCCGAGCGTCTTGAGCAGCGCCGTCACCGCGCCCTGCTTGCCGAGCGCATGGACACGGGCCGCCTCCAGCCCTTCCAGATTCGGGGCGGCGGCGATGGCGCTCAGCAGGTCGCCCTGCAACTGGTCGATATCGGTGGTCATGGCAGGTCCAGATCCGGGAATGTCGGCCGAGCCCTTAGGACAGGCCGACCCCAAAAAGCAAAGGGCGCGGCGACCATCGGCCACCGCGCCCCTTGAAGAGCCTTCAGCGTATCGGCTTATGCCGCGACGCGCGCGCCCTCGGGCAGAGCCGCCTTGGACTGCGCGATGATCGCGCTGAACGCCTGGCCCTCGTTCATGGCGAGATCGGCCAGAACCTTCCGGTCCAGTTCGACGCCGGCCAGCTTGAGGCCGTGCATGAACACGCCATAGGTGAGGCCCTCGGCGCGCACTGCCGCGTTGATACGCTGGATCCAGAGCGCGCGGAACGAGCGCTTCTTCACCTTGCGATCGCGATAGGCGTACTGGCCGGCCTTCTCGACGGCCTGACGGGCGATGCGGATCGTGTTCTTGCGACGGCCGTAATAGCCCTTCGCTGCGTCCAGGATCCGGTTATGCTTGGCGCGGGTGGTCGTACCCCGCTTTACGCGTGCCATGTGTCAGTACTCCTCAGTTCAGACCGTAGGGCGCCCAGAGCTTGATCCGGGGCGTATCCGCCTCGGAAAGCACGCTGGTGCCGCGGTTGGTGCGGATGTACTTGGAATTGTGGCTGATCAGGCGGTGGCGCTTGCCGGCCACACCATGCTTCACCTTGCCGGTGGCGGTGAGCTTGAAGCGCTTCTTCACGCCGCTCTTCGTCTTGAGCTTGGGCATTTTCGACTCCTCGTAAGGTGGCCCCGGAACTGGGACCGGTCGATTGCGGACAGGACACGGCAGCCCACACTGGCCGGACCATCCCTCGATCGAAGGGCGGGCCTATAGGGTCAAAGCCGGTTGCATGCAACCACCTGTCGGAACAGAGCGGTGGCGCGGCCGTTCTCCTGCCTCATGACCATGGCATCACCCCCGGCCGCAGAGCAGCATCCCGTCGGCTCGCACCGGCGCTGGCACCGCCCGGTCGGCTACGGCCTCTCGGTGATCGCCATCCTGATCGGGCTGATCGTCCTTGCCTGGGCGATCCTGTTCGTCACCAAGGGCCGCTTCCTCAAGCATCGGTTCGAGAGCATCGCCTCCAGCCTGACCGAACGGCAGGTCACGGTCGCCGGCGATTTCCAGCTCTATCTCGATCCGATCAACGTCAAGTTCGTCGCCGACGGGCTGAGCGTGTCGAACCCCGGCTGGGCCTCGAAGCCGAATTTCCTCACCGCCGATCATATCGATACCCGCATCTCGACGATCCGGCTGATCTTCGGCGCCCGCCATGCGCGCTGGCTCAACCTGACCAACGCCGCGATCGATGCCGAGTGGGACAAGGCCCACCTCCACAACACATGGACCTTCGGCGATCCGAACAAGAAGGGCGCGCCCTTCCAGATGCCGGTGATAGAGCGTGCGATGGCGGCCGGAACCACCGTCCGTTACCGCGATCCGCAGATGCTGCTGGCGACCGACCAGCGGCTCGACACGATCCAGTCGACCGGCACCAGCATCAACAATGCGATCCATTTCACCGGCGACGGCACGCTGCGCGGCCATCCGTTCACCAACACCGGCGCGCTGCTGTCGCCCAATTCCACGATCACGCTCGGCAAGACCCAGCTCGAGCTGCACGCGTTGACCGGCGCGACCCATCTGGATGTCGCCGGTACGCTGCCCGCCGCCACCCAGATCGAGGGATCGGACCTCAATGTCGCGGTTCGCGGCCCGAATGCGCGGCTGCTGTTCGACCTGCTCGGCGTCGTGATCCCCGATACCCGCGCCTATCACTTCAAATCGCACCTGACCAAGGAGGGCGGCGACTGGAAGTTCGCGCATCTCGCCGGTGCCTTCGGCGACAGCGATCTTGCCGGGCAGATGACCATCTCGCTGCCCCATGACCGGCTTCGCGTCGATGCGGACATCGCCTCCCGGAAGGTCGATATCATCGATATCGGGCCGTTCATCGGCTATGATCCCACCGCGCTCGCTGCCAAGGGGCCGACGGCGGCGGCGACCACCCAGTCCAAGACCGACCACCCGCGCATCCTGCCCGACGCCCCCCTGCGCGCCGAGGCGCTCAAGGCGTTCGACGCCCATGTGATCTACAAGGTGGCGACAATCCGGGCGCCGCACGTGCCGGTCTCCAACGTCGCGCTGACGCTCGACCTCGATCACAATTTGCTCACCCTTTCGCCGATGACGATGGACGTCTCGGGCGGGCATCTCGCCGCCGACATCACCCTCAACGCGCGTGATCCGGCGGTCGTCACCGATTACGACATCCGGCTGTCGCCGACGCCGATGGGCAGGCTACTCGCCGGCTGGGGCGTGGACGAATCGGGCACCACCGGCACCATCGCGGCACGCGTGAAGATGCACGGCACCGGCGATTCGGTGCGCAAGTCGCTGGCGACCTCCGATGGCCGCATCGCCATCATCATCCCGGCCGGCGATTTCTGGACGCGCAACGTCCAGCTCGCCGAATTCGATATCGGCGTGTTCGTGCAGCGCCTGCTCCAGAAGAAGCTCAAGAAGCCGGTCCACATCAATTGCGGCCTGATCGCCTTCACCGTGAAGAAAGGCGTCGCGGCCGCCGACCCGATCCTGATCGATACCGACGCCAATGTGATGACCGCAAAGGGTGGCTTCAGCTTCCAGGACGAGTCGATGAACATCCAGTTCAGGGCCGATGCCAAGAAATTCTCGGTCTTCTCCGGCCAATCCCCGGTCAATATCGGCGGTTATTTCGCGGCGCCCAAGCTCGGCATCGTCACCCCGCAACTGCTCGCGCGCGGCGGTGCGGCGGTCGCGCTCGGGCTGGTGGCGACGCCGTTCGCCTCGGTGCTGGCCTTCGTCGATCCGGGCGACGCCAAGAGCGCGGCCTGCGGCCCGATCCTCGCAGCGGCGCCGGCGTCCGCCCAGCGCACCACCAAGGGCCAGGACATCAAGGCGCTCGGCACCAAGGGCACGAACGGCCAGAAGGCCGCCCAGCCCAAGAAGAAAAAGAAGATCCTCGGTATCTTCTAGCCGGCGCGTCAGCCGCCCAGCCGCTCCAGCACGGGATCGAGCAGTCGGGCATCGCCGAGCGCCACCACGCGGCCGTCGCTGCCCCGGTCGAGCGGCGCGCCCTGCCAATCCCGCATCACGCCGCCCGCGCCCTCGACCACCGGCACCAGCGCAGCGAAATCATAGAGCTTCAGGTTCGCCTCGATCACGCCGTCGAGCTGACCGAGCGCGACCAGCCCGTAATTATAGCAGTCGCCGCCCCAGATCGCGTCACGCGCATCGCGGGTGACGCGCGCATAGGCGGCATTCTCGTCCACGCTGAACGCGGCGGGCGCGGTACTGCCGAACCGGGCTTCGGCGAGATCGGTGCAATGGCGCGTGCCGACGATCCCGCCGTTGAAGCGCGTCGGCCGGCCGGCGGCGCCGATCCAGCGCTCGCCGAGGATGGGCTGGTCGATAATGCCCAGCACCGGGCTGCCGCCTTCCAGCAGCGCGATCAGCGTGCCGAACAGCGGCCGGCCGGTGACGAAGGCGCGGGTGCCGTCGATCGGGTCGAGCACCCACAAACGCTCGGCCTCCCCGCGCACCACACCATATTCCTCGCCGATGATGCCGTCTTCCGGTCGCTCGGCCTCGATGATCGCGCGCATCGCCGCCTCGGCGGCGCGATCGGCCTCGGTGACAGGCGAGGCATCGGCCTTCTGCTCCAGATCGAAGCGGGCGCGGAAGAAGGGGCGGATCGCGGCGCCGGCCGCATCGGCCAGTCGCTCGGCCAGTCGGATATCGTCGTCGGTCATGCCCATGCCGTAGCGAAACGCGCATGGCTGCGGTAGCCTCGGGTGAGCTTTCGAAAGATGAATCGACCATGCGCCACGCCCTGATCCCCACGCTTCGCTATGACGATGCGCCCGCCGCCATCCTGTTCCTGTGCGATGCCTTCGGCTTCCTGCCGCACGCCATCTATGCCGATGAAGAGGATCAAGAGGTGATCCACCATGCCCAGCTCCAGCTGGACGGCAATATGATCATGCTGAGCAGCACCAGCGACGACGAGGCCAGCGACACCTATCGCTGGCGGACGACCGAAGAGGCCGGCGGCATTACCATGTGCGTCTATGCGGTGATCGCCGACGTCGACGCCCATGCGGAACGCGCGAGGGCGGCCGGCGCCGAACTGGTCACCGAACCGCACGACAATGAGGGCTATCCGGGCCGGGGCTATACCGCCCGCGACCCGGAAGGGAATATCTGGAGCTTCGGGGACTACGACCCCTTCGCACCGCCGCCGGCCGACGCCTGACACGCCTCCCGGCGGGGCATCCCTGCCGGGATCAGTCGAACAGGCTCGACACCGAGGTTTCGTCGGCGATGCGCTTCACCGCTTCCGCCAGCAGCGGCGCGATCGTCAGCAGGCGGATCTTCTGGGCATCGGCCACCGCAGGCGGCGCCGCGATCGAATCGGTCACGACCAGTTCGGTCAGCACCGAACCCTCGACGCGCGCCACCGCGCCGCCGGACAGCACGCCATGGGTGACGTAGGCGACCACCCCCTCGGCCCCCGCCTCCTTGAGCGCGGCGGCGGCGTTGCACAGCGTGCCGGCCGAATCGACGATATCGTCGATCAGGATGCAGAAGCGGCCCTCGACGTCGCCGATGATGTTCATCACCTCCGATTCGCCCGGCTTTTCACGGCGCTTGTCGACGATCGCCAGCGGCGCATTGCCCAGCCGCTTGGAAAGCGCGCGCGCACGCACCACGCCGCCGACGTCCGGCGAGACGACCATCAGATTCTTGCCGGAGAAGCGCGCCAGGATATCCGCCGACATCACCGGCGCGGCATAGAGATTGTCAGTCGGGATATCGAAGAAACCCTGGATCTGGCCGGCATGGAGATCGACCGAGAGCACGCGATCGGCCCCCGCCGCGGTGATCATGTTGGCGACCAGCTTGGCCGAGATCGGCGTGCGGGGGCCGGGCTTGCGATCCTGCCGGGCATAGCCGAAATAAGGGAGCACCGCCGTGATCCGCCGGGCCGACGAGCGCTTGAGCGCATCGATGCAGATCAGCAATTCCATCAGATTGTCGTTGACCGGATAGCCGGTCGACTGGAGGACGAACACGTCCTCGCCGCGGACATTCTCGTGGATCTCGACGAAGATCTCCTCGTCGGCGAAACGGCGCACGCTCGCATTGGTGAGCGGCATGTCGAGATAGTCCGCGATCGCCTTGGCGAGCGTCAGGTTCGAATTGCCCGACAGAAGTTTCATGCGTGTGATCCCCGGCGGCGCCCGACGCCGGGCGTGTGTTGCGCGCGCCTTAGCGACGACTCGGCGTCCTGCCAAGTTGCGGGACGATGACAGGCTGCTACAGCGCCCTCCATGACCGTGATCACCCGCTTCGCGCCCTCTCCCACCGGCAAGCTGCATGTCGGCAACATCCGTACCGCCCTGGTGTGCTGGCTGGCGGCGCGCGCGGCCGGCGGCACATTCCTGCTGCGGCTGGACGATACCGACAGCGCGCGCTCCACCGAGGAGAATGTCGTCGCGATCCGCGAGGATCTGGCGTGGCTCGGGCTGGTGCCGGATGGCGAGGTCCGCCAGTCGGATCGTTTCGCGCTTTACGAGGCGGCGTTCGAGGGGCTGCATGCGGCCGGCCGGGTCTATCCCTGCTACGAGAGCGAGGAGGAGCTGGCGATCAAGCGGCGCGTCGCGCTCGGGCGCGGCCTGCCGCCGATCTACGATCGCGCCGCGCTGGCGCTGACGGTGGAGGAGCGGCACCGGCTGGAGGCCGACGGCATCCGCCCGCATTGGCGCTTCCGGCTGGACGCGGTGCCGATCGAGTGGACCGATCTCGTGCGCGGGCCACAGCGCTTCGAGGGCGCCGCGCTGTCGGATCCGGTGGTCCGCCGTGCGGATGGCAGCTGGCTCTATCTGCTGCCGAGCGTGATCGACGATATCGACATGAAGGTCAGCCATGTCGTGCGCGGCGAGGATCATGTCTCCAACACCGCCGTGCAGATCCAGATGTTCGCCGCGCTGGGGGCCGCCATCCCGCATTTCGCGCATATGGCGCTGCTGGTCGGGGCGGACGGCAAGCTCTCCAAGCGCGAGGGCTCGATCGGCGTCGGCGCGATTCGCCAGGACGGGATCGAACCGCAGGCCCTGCTCGCCTTGCTCGCGCGAATCGGGACGAGCGACCCCGTCATGCCGGTCGCGCAGGCCGGCGACCTGATCGCAGGGTTCGCCTTCTCGCATATGGGCCGGGCGCCGGCCCGGTTCGATTCGGCGGAGCTGGCCCAACTCAACGCCAAGACGCTGCACCTGCTGCCCTATGCCGCCGTGCGCGATCGCCTGCCGGCCGGGACCAGCGAGGCCGGCTGGCTGGCGCTCCGCCCGAATCTCGCCACGCTGAACGACATCGTAGAGGGCCAGGCGATGATCGACGGGCCGATCGCGGCGGCGCCGCTGACCGCCGAGGACAGACTCTTCTGCGCGCAGGCGGCCGAAGCCGCCGCGGCGATCGACTGGTCCGTCTCGCCCTGGGCCGCGCTGACCGGCGCGCTCAAGACGACCAGCGGACGCAAGGGCAAGGCCCTGTTCCTGCCGCTGCGGCAGGCGCTGACCGGCCGCGATCACGGCCCGGAAATGGCGGCGCTGCTCCCCCTGATCGGCCGCGAACGCGCGATCGAACGGTTGCGCACGGCAGCGGCCTAGCGGCCGGGGCCGGAGACGCCTATCTTGCCGCTTATGGCCCGTTCATCCTTCTCGCCGTTCAAGCCGCCCTCACCCCGCCGCCTCGCCGCCGGGTTCGAGGATCTGCGGCTATTCCTCGGCACGCGTGGTCGCGCCGATTATGTGATCGCCATCCTCGCCGCGGGGATCACGGCCTTCACCATCTTCGCCTTCTGGCATGACAGCCGCTTCCCGGCGCAGCAGCAGATCATCTTCGTCCACAATTGGCGCGCGGATCGCACCGACGCGGAGATCATTGCCGAGCAGAAGAAGGATCGCATCGAGCGCGATCAGGCCAATGCCGAACGCCGCGCCTTCTTCCAGAAGGCACAGAAGGCCACCAGCGGCTGGCTGTGAGCCGCGCGATGGATAGCCGGATCGATCCCGCCGCCGATGCGCGCTGGATGGCCGCCGCGATCGCCCTGTCCGAACGCGGCCGGGGCCGCACGGCGCCCAATCCCAATGTCGGTTGCGTGATCGTCAAGCATGGCCGCGTCGTCGGTAGAGGCTGGACCCAGCCGGGCGGCCGCCCCCATGCCGAGGCGGTGGCGCTCGAACAGGCCGGCGCATCGGCGCTCGGCGCGACCGCCTATGTGACGCTGGAACCCTGCGCGCACCATGGCGCGCGCGGCCCGGCCTGCGCGGATCTGCTGGTCGCGGCGCGGCCGGCACGGGTGGTCGCCGCGATCACCGATCCCGATCCGCGCACCGCGGGCCAGGGGTTTGCGCGCCTCCGCGCCGCGGGAATCGCGGTGACGGAGGGCATCCTGGTCGAGCCCGCCCGCCGGGCGATGGCGGGTTTCCTCACCCGGCAGACGCTGGGGCGGCCGCACGTCACGCTGAAGCTCGCGACCTCGCTCGATGGGAAGATCGCCCTGCCGTCCGGCGAAAGCCGCTGGATCACCGGCCCCGAGGCCCGCGCCCACGCCCATCTGGAACGGGCGCGCGCCGATGCGATCCTGGTCGGGCGCGGCACCCACGACGCCGATACGCCACGGCTCGACGTGCGCCTGCCGGGGCTGGAGGATCGCGCGCCTGCCCGTCTGCTGCTCAGCCGATCGTTCGCGGCGCAGGCCAGCGCGGAGCACCCCGCGCTCATCACCGAGATGCTGCTCGGCGGCGGTGGCGGCGGCTATCTCGTCCTGTCCGCGCCGGACCAGATCACGGCGCTGCCGCGCACCGACCATGTCCTCGTCGAAGGCGGCGCCGGCGTCGCGTCGAGCTTCCTCGCCGCCGATCTGGTCGATCGCCTGCTGCTCTACCGCGCGCCCATCCTGATCGGGGAAGGCCGCGCGGCGATCGGCGATATCGGCCTCGGGCAGCTTTCCGAAGCGCATGGCCGCTGGGCGCTGACCGATACGCGAACCTTCGGCATCGACCCACTCGAAATCTACGAACGACGGCGCTAGGGGCAGCAGCATGTTCACGGGTATCATCACCGACATCGGCACCATCCAACATGTCGAGCAACGCGGCGACCTGCGCCTGCGCATCGCCTGCGGCTATGACATGGCGGGCGTGGCGCTCGGCGCCTCGATCGCCTGTTCGGGCGCGTGCCTGACGGTGGTCGACAAATCGGCGCCCGGCGCGCCGGCCACGTTCGACGTCGACATCTCGGCAGAGAGCGTCTCGCGTACCGCCTCCGGCATGTGGGAACAGGGGCGGCAGCTCAATCTCGAACGCGCGCTGAAGGTCGGCGACGAACTGGGTGGCCACATCGTCACCGGCCATGTCGACGGCATCGGCACCGTCGTCGGCATGGCGCCCGTGGGCGATTCGCGGCGCATCGACATCGCGGCGCCGGCATCGCTGGCCCCCTATCTCGCCGCCAAGGGATCGATCACCGTCGACGGCGTGTCGCTGACCGTCAACGACGTCACCGACCAGCCCGACGGCACCACCCATTTCGCGCTCAACATCATCCCGCACACCGCCGCGCAGACGACGCTCGGCGCGCTGGCGGCGGGATCGTCCGTCAATCTCGAGATCGATATCCTCGCCCGCTATCTGGGCCGCATGGAGCAGCTCCGCACATGACCGCAGCCGAACCCTTCAAGCGTATGCGCCACGCCTTCCTCTCGACCACCGAGGAGATCATCGAGGAGGCCAAGAATGGCCGCATGTTCATCCTCGTCGACGATGAGGACCGCGAGAATGAGGGCGATCTGGTGATCCCCGCGCAGATGGCGACGCCATCGGCGATCAACTTCATGGCGACCCATGGCAAGGGCCTGATCTGCCTGACGCTGGCCAAGGAGCGGGTCGATCAGCTCGGCCTCAAGCTGATGAGCGCCAAGAACGGCACCCGCCACGAGACCGCCTTCACCGTCTCGATCGAGGCGCGCGACGGCGTCACCACCGGCATCTCGGCCGGCGATCGCGCCCGCACCGTGGCGGTGGCGATCGATGCCTCCAAGGGCCCCGAGCATATCGTCACCCCCGGCCATGTCTTCCCGCTGATCGCCAAGCCGGGCGGCGTGCTGGTCCGCGCTGGCCATACCGAGGCCGCGGTGGACGTCTCCCGCCTCGCCGGGCTCAACCCGTCGGGCGTGATCTGCGAGATCATGAAGGATGACGGGACGATGGCCCGGCTCGACGATCTCGTGTCCTTCGCCCAGCTCCATGGCCTCAAGATCGGCACGATCCGCGATCTGATCGCCTATCGCCGCCGCCACGACCATAATGTCGAGAAGGTCGCCGAGGCGAAGTTCGAAAGCCGCTGGGGCGGCGAATGGACCGCCATCACCTATCGCAACAAGGCGATCGACGCCGAGACGCTCGCGCTGGTCAAGGGCCGGCTCGAACCGGGCAAGCCGGCGATGGTGCGGATGCATTCGCTCGACACCCTGTCCGACGTGCTCGGCGGGACCGGCGAGCGCGAGGCGCTGCTGGAACGATCGATGGAGGCAATCGCGGCGGAAGGCAGCGGCGTCGTCGTGCTGCTCAACCGCACCGTATCGTTGTCGCAGGCGATCCGCGCCCATGCCGGCGAGAAGGTGCCCGAGATGAACGAGCTGCGCGATTATGGCGTCGGCGCCCAGATCCTCGCCGAACTCGGCATCCACGAGATGATCCTGCTCACCAATTCCCACCACACGTTGATCGCCCTGGACGGCTACGGCCTCAACATCATCGAGGAGCGCCCACTCTGATGGCCAAGATCCTGATTGTCGAAGCCCGTTTCTACAAGCATCTGAACGACCTGCTGCTCGAAGGCGCCCGCGCCGCGATCGAGGCGGCCGGCCATAGCCACGAGACCATCACCGTGCCCGGCGCGCTGGAAGTGCCCGGCGCGATCGCGCTGGCTGCCGATCATTACGACGCCTTCGTGGCGATCGGCGTGGTGATCCGCGGCGAAACCTACCATTTCGAGATCGTCGCCGGCGAAAGCGCGCGCGCGATCATGGCGCTGACGCTGGACGGCATCGCCATCGGCAATGGCATTCTCACCACCGAGAACGAGGCGCAGGCGCTGACCCGCGCCCGTCGCACCGAGAAGGACAAGGGCGGCGAGGCGGCCAAGGCCGCGATTGCGATGCTTGAACTTCAGCAGAAATACAGCTGAGGCCGTAGCCGCACCCGATCGGTCATTGCCATCGGGTGCGGCGCGACGTTCGGGCTGTTCGGAGCCGGTCTGAACGCAATCAGGCCGTCGCCGCCATTGCCCGGCTCAGCCCGCAGACCAGCCGAGCGCCTGGCATTAAGGCGCGTTGGTGCCGCCGCCGGTCGGGTTGTCGGTGGTCGGCGCGTTCATGCCGGCCGAACCGACCGCACCGATATTGCCGAACAGCTCCTGGAACAGGCTGCGCGTGCGGCCCAACGTCGGCGTCTTGTCGCCGACCGGATGGATGTGCGACGCAAGCTCAAGCCCGCTGCGATCGATGCCGGTGACGAGGCCGGCCTTGTCGAAATGCACGGCGAGGGTCAGCTGGCTGACCGGCTTGGGCGTACCGAACGAGAATTGCTTGGTCGAGCGCGACACATAATACCAGGTGCCGTCATCAAACTGGCTGGCGAAGCTCGGATCGCCCAGCGTGGCCTGCACCGAATCGCGATTGTCGACGCCCGGCTCCACCGACGCGACCAGCGTGCGATCGACGACATAGCCCTGATGGTTGCGCACTTCGGCGCAGCCCGAGAGGCTTGCGGCCAGCGCCATGCCCGCTACGGCGGCCTTGGTGGCGCCACGCATGCTGGCCGTCATTCGCTTCTCCTCACGTCGCCGGTGCCCGATCCGGCCAAACCCAACCCGAGCGGCATTGCATCGGCTGCTCAGCCGCTCAATATGCGGTGCCGGGGCGCCGCACAAGGCGGCTCGTGCGCAGGATGCAGGCAGGTTGGTGGCTCTACTCAAACGGATATGGGGCGGACGGGGCGATGCCGCCCCGATGATGCCGCTGTACAACGCCATCGTTGCCGCCGCGCGCCTGCCCCACTGGTATCTCGACGGGCGCGTGCCCGATACGCTGGACGGCCGTTTCGACATGGTCTCCAGCCTGTTGGCACTGGTCCTGCTACGGCTCGAGGCGCTCGGCGATGCGGCCCGCGAACCGGCCGCCAGGCTCACCGAACTCTTCATCAGCGACATGGACGGCCAGCTGCGCCAGCATGGCATCGGCGATCTCGTGGTCGGCAAGCATGTCGGCCGCATGATGAGCCAGCTCGGCGGCCGCCTGAGCGCCTATCGCGACGCCCTGACCGCGGACGGCGACCTCGGCGGCGCGATCGAACGCAATATCCACCGTGGCGCAGACGTGCCCGAAACCGCGAAGGCGCATGTCGAGGCCGGGCTACGCGCCTTCGCCGCGGCGCTGGAGCAACGCGACCTGGCCACGCTGGTGGCAGGCGCGCCCCTATCTGGAGAAACCCTGTGAACGGCACCCCCGAATTCAGCCGCCCCTATCGGATCGACACGATCGGCGAGGAGCCGCGCGGCGTGCATATCGAGGCCGATGCCGCCGAGCGGGCGGCGCTGGCGACCCGCTTCGGGCTGGTCTCGATCGACAGCCTGTCGGCGGATGCGACGATCCGCCGCGACGGCACCCGGATCCGGGCGGAGGGCAAGCTGTCCGGCCGTGCGGTGCAGAGCTGCGTCGCCACCGGCGACCCGATCAAGGCCCGGGTAGACGAGCATTTCTCGCTGCGCTTCGATCCCGAGGGCGAGGCAGCGGACGAGGAACTGGAACTGGACGCCGGCGATCTCGACGTGCTGCCCTATGAAGGCGGCGCGATCGATCTCGGCGAGGCGGTGGCGCAGGGCTTCAGCCTCGCCCTCGATCCCTTCCCCCGCGTCGCCGATGCCGATCAGCGGCTGCACGCCGCCGGCGTGATCGCCGAGGAGGAGGCCGAGCGGCTGCGCGCCGAGACCAGCCCGTTCGCCGCACTCAAGGGGCTGACGAAGGGCTGAGCCCCGCTCTGTCCGTGCCGAAGCCCCTGCCCGGCACGGATATTCGTCCACAGCTTTGCGAAATGGCGTCAAGAGTCCGTTAACCACGCGACTCTAGCGAACAGGCCTGCCCCGAAAGGATTGCCATGGCCCGCCAGACCGACAGCTTCACCGTCATCGCCCGCCGGATGCGCAAGGCACCCACTCACGCACCGGCGGCGCACGACATGCCGTCGATCGAGGATATGCTTCGCAATATCGACGTCACGATCGCGCGCCGCCGCGCGGCCTGAGCGCACTCAGAAGGGAACGTCGTCGTCCAGATCGCTGTCGAAGGCGCCGCCGGCCGGGCGCGAGCCGCCGGAGGCACCGCCCGAACGCTGGCCGCCACCGAAGCCGCCGCCGCTGTTACCACCGCCGAAGCTCGATCCGCCGCCACCGCCGAAATCGCCGCCCGACGAACCCCATTCGTCTCCACCAGAAGAACGGCCACCGCCCTGGCCGCCGCCGGGGCCATCGAGCATCACCATCGAGCCGTTGAAGCCCTGCAGCACGATCTCGGTGGAATAGCGGTCGGCGCCGGCATTATCCTGCCATTTGCGGGTCTGGAGCGCGCCTTCGATATAGACCTTGGAGCCCTTCTTGAGGAAGCGCTCGGCGGTGTTGGCCAGGCCTTCGTTGAAGATCTTGACCGTGTGCCACTCGGTCTTTTCCTTGCGCTCGCCGGTGGCGCGATCCTTCCAGGTCTCGCTGGTGGCGATGCGCAGCTCGACGACCTTGCCGCCATTCTGGAAGCTGCGCGACTGCGGATCCTGCCCGAGATTGCCGACGAGGATGACTTTGTTGACGCCGGCCATGAATTCTCTCCGAATCTAGAGTCCAGCCCAGGTCGCGATCCAGAAGGTCGCTCCCGCCGCGACATAGGCCAGCACGAAAAGGTAGCTAACCATGAACGCCGGCCATTTCCACCCGTTCGTTTCCCGTCGTGTCACCGCGATTGTGGATAAGCATTGCGGCGCGAACACGAACCACATCAGGAAGGCGAGCGCGGTGGGCAGCGTCCAGTCCCTGGCGATCTTGGGCCCGACCGCCTCGCTGGCCGCCTCGGTGTCGTCGCCGGCGTCGATCGCATAGGTGGTGGCGAGCGCCGACACCGCGACCTCGCGCGCCGCCATCGCCGGCGGCAGCGCCAGCGCGATATTATGGTTGAACCCGATCGGCTTGACCACGACCTCGATCACCGAGGCGATACGGCCCGCGATCGAATATTCGGTCTGCTTCTGCCCGGCCGGCGCCACGGGGTAAGAGGACAATACCCACAGGATCACGTTGGACAGCAGGATGATCGTGCCGGCGCGCTTGAGGAAGATCAGGCAGCGCGTCCACAGGCCGAGCCCGACGTCGCGGACGCTCGGCATCTGATATTTGGGCATTTCCATCATGAAGCCCTGGCTCGGCCCCTTGGTGACGGTCTTGCGCAGGATCAGCGCCGCCAGCAGCGCGCACACGATCCCCATGATGAACAGCCCGAACAGCACGAGGCCCTGCAACCCGACATAGGGCAGCACATGCCTGGCCGGGATGCACGAACCGATGATCAGCGTGTAGACCGGCAGTCGCGCCGAACAGGTGGTGAGCGGTGCGATCAGGATGGTGGTCAGGCGATCCTTGGGATCGTCGATCGTCCGCGTCGCCATGATCCCGGGCACTGCGCAGGCGAAGCTGGAGAGCAGCGGAATGAAGGCGCGGCCCGACAGGCCGACCCGCGCCATCAACCGATCCATCATGAAGGCGGCGCGGACCATGTAGCCGGTCGCCTCCAGCAGCAGAATGAAGAAGAACAGGATCAGGATTTGCGGCAGGAAGGTGACGACCGCGCCGGTCCCCTTGATCACGCCCTCGGCGAGCAGGTTGCGCACGAAACCGTCGGGGAAGGTCGCCTCGACCCAGCGGCCGAGCCAGTCGAAGCCCGCCGTGATCGCGTCCATCGGCGCCTGCGCCCAGGCGAACACCGCCTGGAAGACGATGAACAGCAAGGCGGCGAGCAGCAACGGCCCGAACACCGGATGCAGCGCGATCGAATCGATGCGATGGCTCCAGGCGCGCGCGCCATGCTCCTCGGTGGTCGCGGCCAGCGCGATCGCGCGGGCCCGGCGCTGGAGCACGACCAGATCCTCGTGGTGGAAGCCCGGACCGGCGGCGATCTTGCGGACGGTGCCGTCGCCGACAAGTCCTTCCATCGCCGTCTTGAGCGCATCGATGCCGCGCTTGCGCACCGCGACCGTCGGGATCACCGGCACGCCGAGTTCGGCCGAAAGCCTGGCGGCATCGATCGTCAGCCCGTCGCGCTCGGCCATGTCGACCATGTTGAGCGCCACCACCACCGGCAGGCCGAGCGCGATCAGCTGGAGGGTGAAGCGCAGATGATTGTCGAGATTGGTCGCATCGACCACGCACAGGATCGCCTGCGGCAGCCGCTCGCCCTCTTGGCGGCCGAACAGCACGTCGCGCGTGACCTGCTCGTCCGGGCTGGCCGGTTCGAGGCTGTAGGTGCCGGGCAGATCGATCAGCTCGATCGGGCGGCCATCGGGCAGGCTCATCCGGCCGACCTTCCGCTCGACCGTGACGCCGGGATAATTGCCGACCTTCTGGCGGGCGCCGGTCAGCGCGTTGAACAGCGCGCTCTTGCCGGCATTGGGATTGCCGACCAGCGCCACCATCGGTGCGGGGTTCATGCGGCCAGCTGCTCGACCGTGATCGCATGGGCCTGCGCACGGCGCAGCGCCACCGTCATCCGCCCCACCCGGCAGGCGATCGGATCCCTGCCGAACGGCGCGACATGCAGCGCCTCCACCAGCACGCCTTCGTCCAGCCCCAGTTCGCGCAGTCGCTTGGCGGTGGTTTCGGCCATCTCGTCCCACGCGACGGCGGAAACCCTGGCGGGGCATTTCAGCGGCAATTGATCGAGGCGCACAGGCACTATTCCAGTTCGAGGGAAAGGCTCCCCATGCAAGTCATTATCAATAACACCCGTATGATGCCAGCGCCGATCCCTACCTTGCGGCGATTTAACCACGCCCTTTCCGGCATCCTTTACGGAATCCGTGCGATGCCAGGCGCCACAGGGACGGGGTGGAAACGGACATGACGGGGATGAAGGCGGCGCTCGGCGCTACGATGATCGCGATCCTGGCGGGCGCATCCGCCCAGGCGATACCGGCATCGCCGCTCGAAAGCGGTGCCGCGGTGGAGGTTCGGCCGCTGCACGACGTCAGCACCGCCGATCTGCGCCGGGGCGACTCGATCGATCTGGTCGTCGCGCAGGATGTGGTGAAGGACGGCTATGTCGTTATCCCGCGCGGCACGCCCGGTCAGGGCATCGTCACCTATCGCACCGGCAAGGGCGGCTTCGGCAAATCGGGCAAGATGGAGTTCGACCTGGTCGATCTGACGATCGATGGCCGCCCGGTGCCGGTGTCCGGCCATTATCGGATCGCGGGCCAGGGCAAGACCACCGAGGTGGTGATCGCCTGGGTGATCGGGGGGGCGGCGTTCGCCAGCCAGATCAAGGGCGAGGATGCCGTCGCCGGCAAGGGCAGCCATTATGCGGGCGTGACCGGCGTCGTCCTGGCACCGCAATATGCGGTCGATCCGGCACGCGGCGCGGCGGGTCTCGATCCCTATGCCGCGGGGCGCCATGCCGGCATGGCCGCGCGCCTCGCCAGCGAAAGCGGGTCCGACTGAGCGTCGGTCAGGCGGCGGGGTAGCGCAGCCGCCCCAGGAATCGCGTGACGCTGAACCGCCGCTCCGGATCGGGCACCAGCTGCGCCTTGAACTTCTCGAAGCGCATCACGCCATCGATGCGGCGACCGAGGAACGCTTGGGTGTCCGCCTCGCCCTCGCTTTCGTCGTCCAGCCAGGCGAGCAGGGTCGATCCGTAGACGGCCGAGAGCGTCACCCGCTTGGTATAATGGTTGAAGTCGGTCGCGGTATCACCCGCGATCCGCCACATCCCGTCCGCCGCGCGCCAGCCGAACTTCGCTGCGGCAGCCAAATGGCTTGGCTGGGCGAGGATGGCGAGCGCGCTGCGCACCGCCTGCTTGTGCGGGCGGGCGAAATCGAGCCGGGCCAGCACCAGCGCCCCGATGCGCTCGCGAATCTTCATCGCCGCGATGCGCTCGGGCGGAAAGGCAGCGGCAAGACGCGTGTCGATACTGGCATACCAGGCATCGATCATGCCGAGCGCGCCATCCGGGAAAGCGAGCCGGGCATGGGCGGGATCGAGCTTCAGCTCCTTCGCCGCATTCTCCAGCGCGATCTCGGTCCAGCCATCGAACACGGCATGGGCGGGAATGACGGCGCCAAGCGCCGCGCGCATCTCGTCAAGGGTCGGGTCGGCGGGGAGGAGGATGTCGGCCATGGCCGCGCTTCTAGCTCCGCCCGCGGACCAGCACCAGCGTGCAGACCGCCCCGCCAACGTCCCCTCGGTCGGCGGCAAGAATAACTTCCCCGCAGAACGGCGATGGCGACGCTGGACGATGCTTCCGCGCCCCCCATATACCGGCCCCGACGGTTTGCCCCGTTGCAATGGGAGACTGGTTTCATGCCGACGCTCTTCGATCCGATCCAGCTGGGCGCGATCGCCGCCCCCAACCGCATCCTGATGGCCCCCCTCACCCGCGCCCGCGGCACCCGCGAACATGTCCCGACCGCGTTGATGATCGACTATTATCGCCAGCGCGCCAGCGCCGGCCTGATCATCTCCGAGGCGACCGGCATCAGCCAGGAAGGGCTCGGCTGGCCCTATGCCCCGGGGCTGTGGACCGATGCGCAGGTGGAAGCCTGGAAACCGATCACGGATGCGGTGCATGAAGCCGGCGGCCGGATCGTCGCGCAGGTCTGGCACATGGGCCGGATCGTCCATCCGAGCTTCCTCGGCGGTGCGCAGCCGGTCTCATCCTCGGCGACGACCGCGCCGGGCACGGCCCACACCTATGATGGCAAGCAGCCCTATGAACAGGCCCGCCCGCTCGCGCTCGCCGAAATCCCGCGCCTGCTCGACGAGTATCGCCGCGCCGCCGCCCATGCGATCAAGGCCGGGTTCGACGGCATCCAGCTCCACGCCGCCAATGGCTATCTGATCGACCAGTTCCTGCGCGACAATTCCAACTTCCGGGACGACGCCTATGGTGGCCCGATCGAGAATCGCATCCGCCTGCTCACCGAGGTGACGCAGGCGCTGGTCGATACCGTCGGCGCCGATCGCACCGGCGTGCGCCTCTCCCCCAATGGCGACGTGCAGGGCGCCAATGACAGCCATGCCGAGGCGCTGTTCACCGCCGCCGCCGGCGCGCTGTCGCAGATCGGCATCGCCTTCCTCGAAATGCGCGAGCCGCAGGGCGACAGCAGCTTCCGGCCCAACGAAGTGCCGCCGATCGCACCGGCCATCCGCAAGGTGTTCGCGGGGCCGCTGATCCTCAATTCGGACTTCACGCCCGAAAGCGCGGCGCAGGCCGTGGCGGACGGCACCGCCGACGCGATCGCCTTCGGCCGGCCCTATATCGCCAACCCCGATCTGGTGCGACGCATCGCCGAGGGCCTGCCGCTGGCGACGCCCGACGTGAAGACGCTCTACAGCCAGGGACCGGAGGGCTATACCGACTATCCGTTCGCGGCCGAGGCGGTCACCGCCTGAGCCGTCTGCCCATCCCTCTCCCGTTTGCCACGGGAGAGGGATGGGTTGCGATCAGCGTGCGATGCCGGCCGCTGCGAGCACCGCCAGCGTCACCAGATCGCTCGCCGACGACGTCATCGAGGCGATCTGGACGGGATGGCCCATATTGACCAGCGTCGGCCCGATCACCGCCTCGCCGCCCAGTTCCTTCAGCAGCTTGGCCGAGATGTTGGCGGATTGCAGCCCCGGCATGATCAGCACATTGGCCGGGCCGGACAGGCGGCTGAACGGATAATAGCGCTTCATCGCCGGGTTGAGCGCGACGTCCGCCGACACCTCGCCCTCATATTCGAAGCCGACGTTGCGCGTGTCGAGCACCTGCACCGCCCCACGGATATTATCCAGCCACTCGCCCGCGGGGTTGCCGAAGGTGGAGTAGGACAGAAACGCCACGCGCGGCTCCTGCCCCATGCGGCGCGCCACTGCCGCGGTCTGCTCGGCGATGTCGGCGAGCTGCTCGGCGGACGGGCGCTCATTCACGGTGGTGTCGGCCAGGAACACCGAATGGTTGCGGCCGACCAGCAGGTGGATGCCGAACGGGGTATGGCCCGGCGCCGGATCGATCACGCGGCGCACCTCGTCGAGCGTCTGGCGGAAGTGGCGGGTGACGCCGGTCACCATCACGTCGGCCTCGCCCATCGCCAGCAGCAGCGCGCCGAATATGTTGCGATCGCGGTTGACCATCCGCTCGACATCGCGGCGCAGGAAGCCCTTGCGCTTGAGCTTGTCATACAGCGTTTCGACCATGCGCGGGACGAGCGGCGAGTGGCGGCTATTGTGCAGCTCATAGCCCGACGGATCCTCGACGCCGAGCTTGGCAAGGCGATCATGCACGTCGTCGATGCCGACCAGCACGGGGATGCCGTAGCCGCCATCCTTGAACGCGATGGCGGCGCGCAGCACCACCTCCTCCTCGGCCTCGGCGAACAGCACGCGACGCGGACGGGCACGGGCTTGCTCATAGGCCGAGGTGAGCACCGAGGTGGTCGGGTTGAGCCGGCCGCGCAGGCTCTCGCGATAGGCCTCCATATCCTCGATCGGCTTGCGCGCGACGCCCGAATCCATGGCGGCCTGCGCCACTGCGACCGGGATCATCTCGATCAGGCGCGGATCGAACGGCGCCGGAATGATATAGTCCGGCCCGAAGCGGTGGGCGACGCCATAGGCGGCCGCCACTTCCTCGGGCACCTGCTGGCGCGCCAGCGCGGCGATCGCATGGGCGGCCGCCAGCTTCATCTCCTCGTTGATCGTCGTCGCCCGCACGTCGAGCGCACCGCGGAAGATGAACGGGAAGCCGATGACGTTGTTGACCTGGTTCGGATAATCCGAGCGACCGGTGGCGATGATCGCATCGGGCACCACCGCCAGCGCATCCTCGGGCAAAATCTCGGGATCGGGATTGGCCATCGCGAAGATGATCGGCTTGGGCGCCATCTTCTTGACCATCGCCGGGGTCAGCGCGCCGGCCACCGAGAGGCCGTAGAACACGTCCGCGCCCTCGATCGCCTCGTCCAGCGTGCGCGCCGAGGTCTCGACCGCATGGGCCGATTTCCACTGGTTCATGCCCTCGGTGCGGCCGCGATAGATCACGCCCTTGGAATCGCACAGGGTCACGTTGTTAGGCTTCACGCCGAGTGCCTTGGCCAGCTCGGTGCAGCTGATCGAGGCGGCGCCGGCACCGTTGACGACGATCCTGATGTCGGACAGCTCGCGCCCGGTGAGGTAACAGGCGTTGATCAGGCCGGCCGCCGAGATGATCGCAGTGCCGTGCTGGTCGTCATGGAACACCGGAATGTTCATCCGCTCGCGCAGGGTCTGCTCGATCACGAAGCATTCGGGCGCCTTGATGTCTTCGAGATTGATGCCGCCGAAGCTCGGCTCCATCAGCTCGACCGCATCGATGAAGCGATCGACATCCTCGGTGGCGAGTTCCAGATCGATCGAGTCGACGTCGGCGAAGCGCTTGAACAGCACCGCCTTGCCTTCCATCACCGGCTTGGATGCGAGCGCGCCGAGATTGCCGAGGCCGAGGATCGCGGTGCCGTTGGAGATGACCGCGACGAGATTGCCCTTGGCGGTATAGTCATAGGCGGTGTCGGGATCGGCGGCGATCGCCTTCACCGGCACCGCGACGCCGGGCGAATAAGCGAGCGCGAGATCACGCTGGGTCGCCATCGGCTTGGTGGCGATGATCTCGATCTTGCCGGGGCGGCCGCTCGAATGAAAATCCAGCGCCTCGCGCTCCGAAACCTGCAGCCGCTCGGCCATTTCCATGATCTCCCGATAGATGCGAGGCCCATGCGGCATGACGCTGGCGGGGGCAAGGCAAAGCCGGTAGCAGCTGGGCGATGAGCGGAACCAACCCACCGGCGACCGGCACGCTGACCCCGATGATGGCGCAATATCACGGCCTCAAGGCCGAGGCGCCCGATTGCCTGCTCTTCTACCGGATGGGCGATTTCTTCGAATTGTTCTTCGAGGACGCCAAGATCGCCGCCGCCTGCCTCGACATCGCGCTCACCGCGCGCGGCGACGGCGCGCCGATGTGCGGCGTGCCGATCCATGCCGCCGACGCCTATCTGGCGAGGCTGATCCGCGCCGGCCACCGCGTCGCCGTCGCCGAGCAGGTCGAGACGCCGGCGCAGGCCAAGGAGCGCGGCGGCTACAAGGCGCTGGTCGCCCGCAAGATCATCCGGCTGGTGACGGCGGGCACGCTGACCGAGGAGACCCTGCTCGATTCGCGCAGCGCCAACTGGCTGGTCGCGATCGCCGAGCAGGGGCCGCGGATCGGGCTGGCCGCGGCCGACATCTCGACCGGGCGCTTCGAGCTGGCCTCGGTGCCCGTCGCCGCGCTCGATGCCGAACTGGCCCGGCTCGGCCCCTCCGAGGTCGTGATCGCGGAAGGCGCCACCGGCCCGGAGGATGCGGTGATCGCCCCCCGCTCCACCTTCGCATCGGGGGAAGGCGAGCGACTGCTGAAATCCCGTTTCGGGGTGGCGACGCTCGATGGCTTCGGCAGCTTCGACAAGGCGGCGCTGGCGGCCGCCGGCGGCCTGCTCGCCTATCTCGATCGCACCGCGCAAGGCGGGACCACCTTCCTCCAGCCGCCGACCCCGCGCACCGCGGAGGATCATATGGCGATCGACGCGGCGACGCGCGAAAGCCTCGAGCTCACCCGCACCCAATCCGGCGAGCGCAAGGGCAGCCTGCTCGATGCGGTCGACCGCACCGTGACGGGCGCCGGCGCACGACTGCTCGCCGCCGATCTGTCGGCGCCGCTCAACGATGCGGTCACGATCGAGGCGCGGCTGAACCTGGTCGGTCGCTTCGCCGAGGACGGCACCTGCCGCGACCGGCTGCGCACCGCGTTGCGCGCGCTCCCCGATGTCGGCCGCGCGCTCGGGCGGCTGGTGGCCGGGCGCGGCTCGCCCCGCGATCTCGGCCAGCTGCGAGACGGGCTGGCCGGCGCGCGCGATCTCCACGAACTGCTCGACGGGCTGGAGGGGCCGCCCGCGCTGCTCCTCCAGCTGCTGCCGCAGCTGCGCGGCCACGGCGCGCTGGTCGATCGCCTGTCCCGCGCGCTGGTCGCGACGCCACCAATCGACGCGTCGGATGGCGGCTTCATCGCCGAGGGCTATGACGCGGCGCTCGACGAGCTGCGCGGCCTCGCCGGCGACGGCCGCCGCGCGATCGCCGCGCTCGAGGCGCGCTTCCGCGAACAGACCGGCATTGCGGGCCTCAAGATTCGCCACAACGGCGTGCTCGGCTATCATATCGAGGTCGGGGCCAAATTCGCCGATCCGCTGATGAGGCCGGAGTCGGGCTTCACCCACCGCCAGACGCTGGCCGGCGTCGTCCGCTTCAACGCCCCCGAACTGCACGAACTCGCGCTCAAGGTGAGCCAGGCCGGCGCCCATGCGCTCGCCGCCGAGCAGGCGCATCTGGAGGATCTGATCGACACCGCGCTCGGTTCGCGCGATCCGATCGCCACCACCGCCGACGCGCTCGCCCGGCTCGACGTCGCCGGCAGCCATGCTGCGCGCGCGATCGAGGGCGGCTGGTGCCGGCCCGACATCATGCCCCACGCCTGTTTCGAGGTGGAGGGCGGTCGCCACCCGGTCGTGGAGGCTGCCGTCGCCGCCACCGGCGAGCGCTTCGTCGCCAATGATTGCCGGCTGAGCGAGGATTCGCGGCTGTGGCTGGTCACCGGGCCGAACATGGGCGGCAAATCGACATTCCTGCGCCAGAATGCGCTGATCGCGGTGCTGGCGCAGGCCGGCAGCTTCGTGCCGGCGACGTCGGCGGCGCTCGGGCTGGTCGACCGGCTGTTCAGCCGCGTCGGCGCCTCCGACAATCTCGCGCGCGGCCGCTCGACCTTCATGGTCGAGATGATCGAGACCGCCGCGATCCTGGCGCAGGCCACCGACCGCAGCTTCGTGATCCTCGACGAGGTGGGTCGCGGCACCTCGACCTATGACGGCCTCGCCATCGCCTGGGCGGTGCTGGAGGGCATCCACGAAACCAATCGCTGCCGCTGCCTGTTCGCCACCCATTATCACGAGCTGACCCGGCTGGCCGAGAAGCTCGACGCGCTCAGCCTCCACCATGTCCGCGCCAAGGAGTGGAAGGGCGAACTCGTGCTGCTCCACGAACTGGCGACCGGCGCGGCGGACAAGAGCTACGGCCTTGCGGTGGCGCGGCTCGCCGGCCTGCCCAAGCCGGTGCTGGCGCGCGCGAAGGATGTGCTGACGCGGCTGGAGAAGGGCCGCGACAAGACCGGCGGCATCGCGGCGGGGCTCGACGACCTGCCGCTGTTCGCGGCGGCGACCGAGCGCGACGCCGAACCCGCCGATGCGTTGCGCGAGGCGCTGGCGGCGGTCGACACCGATGCGCTGAGCCCGCGCGAGGCGCTGGAACTCGTCTATCGCCTCAAGAGCCTGACCCAGGGAGAAACAGCGTGAAGATCAGCGCACGCAACCAGATTTCCGGCACCATCGTCTCGATCACACCCGGCGCGGTGAACGGCACCGTCAAGATCGACATTGGCGGCGGCAACATCGTCACCTCCAGCATCACCGAGGAAGCGATCGCCGATCTCGCGCTGGTGCCGGGCGATACGGTGACGGTGATCGTCAAGGCGAGCGACGTGCTGATCGGGAAATAGCGACACTGGCGCTTAACCCGCGCTGCGCTACATCAGGCGGATGCCCTCCCGCCTCGACAGCCTCTCCAACCGCCGCGCGATCGTCGATCGGCGCAAGCTCGTCGCGGCGCTTGCCGCGTTGCCCGACGATCCGGCGGTGCTCAAGCGCGAGGCGACCTTGCTGCTCAAGCAGGCGCTTGACGCCGGCCGCGCCGAGATCGCACGCCGGCTCGCCGAGCATCCCACGCGCGGCAACGAGGCGGCAGCGAGCTACGCCTTCCTGACCGACCAGATCCTGCGCGTGACCTTCGATTGCGCCACCGAGCGGATGATCCCGCGCACCAACCGCACCGCCGGTGAGCGGCTGACGCTGATGGCGGTGGGCGGCTATGGCCGCGCCGAGATGGCGTTGTTCTCGGATGTCGACATCGCCTTCCTGACGCCGTGGAAGCAGACCGGCTGGGCGGAGCGGGTGATTGAGACGATCCTCTACATCTTGTGGGATCTCGGCCTCAAGGTCGGCCATTCGAGCCGCTCGCTGGACGAGATGGTGCGGATGGCGAAGAGCGATCTCACCGTCCGCACCGCGCTGCTCGAAGGGCGGTTCATCTGGGGCGACGAGGCACTGTACGACGAGGCCGCGCGTCGGTTCGAGGCGGAGGTCCGCCACGGCACCGAACGCGCCTTCGTCACCGAGAAGCTCGCCGAGCGCGACGATCGCCACCGCCGGATGGGGGACAGCCGCTATGTGGTCGAACCCAACCTCAAGGAGGGCAAGGGCGGCCTGCGCGATCTCCACACCCTGTTCTGGATCGGCAAATATGTCCTCAACGTGCGGTCGGTGCCGGAGCTGGTCGGCGCCGGGCTGCTCACCACCGAGGAGCTCAAGCAGTTCCAGCGCGCCGAGAATTTCCTGTGGGCGGTGCGCTGCCATCTCCACATCGTCGCCGGCCGCGCCGAGGATCGGCTGACCTTCGACCTCCAGCGCGATATCGCCAGCCGCATGCGCTACAATGATCGCCCCGGCCGATCGGCGGTCGAGCGCTTCATGCAGCATTATTTCCTCACCGCGAAAATGGTGGGCGCGCTGACGGGCGTGTTCCTGGCCCATCTTGACGAGACCTTCGCCAGCCGCGGCCGCCGCTTCGCCGACGCGATCACCGGCAAGCGCCGCCCCCGCAAGCTCGACGGCTTCGTCATCGATCGCGGCCGGCTGGGCACGCCGTCCGATGATTTCTTCGCCGAGAATCCGGTGCGCCTGATCGAGATCTTCGCGCTGGCGGAGCGCCACGGGCTCGAAATCCACCCGCTGACGATGCGGCAGGCCTCGCGCGACGCCAAGCTGGCCGACGGCATCCGCGAAGAACCCCGCGCCAACGCCCTGTTCATGGAGGTGCTGACCGGCCCGCGCAATCCCGGCATGGTGCTGCGCTGGATGAACGAGGCCGGCGTGTTCGGCCGCTTCATGCCGGATTTCGGCCGCGTCGTCGCCCAGATGCAGTTCGACATGTACCATCATTTCACGGTGGACGAGCATACCATCCACGCGATCGATCTGCTCAGCCGGATCGAGAAGGGCGAACTGGGCCATGATCACCCACTGGCGACCACGCTGATCCACCAGATCGTGACCCGCCGCGTGCTCTATGTCGCGGTGCTGCTCCACGACATCGCCAAGGGGCGCGGCGGCGATCATTCGATCCTCGGCGCCGAGGTGGCAATGAAGCTCGGCCCCCGTCTCGGCCTCAACAATGCCGAAACCGAGATGGTGGCATGGCTGGTGCGCTATCATCTGCTGATGTCGGCCACCGCCTTCAAGCGCGACCTGTCGGACTTCAAGACCGTCCTCGATTTCGCCGAACAGGTGAAGAGCCCGGAGCGGCTGCGCCTGCTGCTGCTGCTCACCATCGTCGATATCCGCGCGGTCGGCCCCGCGGTGTGGAACGGGTGGAAGCGCCAGTTGCTCGGCGATCTCTTCCAGGCGGCGGAGGAGGTGCTCCGGCTCGGCCACAAGCAGAAGGGCCGGCGCGAGCGGGTCGAGGACAAGCAGCGCAACCTGCGCGAGGCGCTCGCATGGGACGAGGCGCGGTTCGACGCCTTCTCGCACCGGATGCCGGAGAGCTATTGGATCGCCGAGGCGTCCGACATATTGGAGGCCAATGCCCGCGCCATCGCCGATGCGGATGCCACCGATCGGCCGCTGTGGATCGCCGCCAGCCCGGACAGCGAGCGCGAGGCGACGCTGGTGACGGTCTATGCGGCCGATCATCCCGGCCTCTTCTATCGTATCGCCGGCGCCATCCACGTCGCCGGCGGCAACATCATCGACGCGCGCATCCACACCACCCGCGACGGCATGGCGGTCGACAATTTCCTGGTGCAGGATCCGTTCGGCGGCACCTTCGACGATCCCGACCGGCTGACCCGGCTGCGCGCCGCGATCGAGGATGCGCTCGCCAACCGCACCCGCCTCGCCGATCGCCTGGCCGCCAAGCCCGCACCCCGCATCCGCGCCGACGCCTTCGATGTCGAGCCGGTGGTGCTGATCGACAACAAGGCCTCCAACCGCTTCACCGTGGTCGAGGTCAACGCGCTCGATCGCCCGGCGCTGCTCCACGCGCTCGCCCACGCGCTGTTCCAGTCCAAGGTGACGATCCATTCGAGCCACGTCGCCACCTATGGCGAGCGCGCGGTCGATACCTTCTACCTGACCGACCTGACCGGTGATAAGCTGTCGGGAACGCAGCGGCTGAGGGCGCTCGAACGGCGCCTGCTCGCCGCCGCCGCCGGCGAGGACGTGCAGGAAGCCGCCTGAGGGCGACGGGTTGGGGAGACTGATATGGGCGTGACGGGAATCGGCGGCCTGTTCTTCCGAAGCCGCGATCCGGTCGCGCGCGCCGCCTGGTACAAGACCCATCTCGGCATCGATGCCGGTGCCGAATCGGTCTGGCAGCAGCAGGCCGGGATGACCGTGTTCGCGCCGTTCAAGGCGGACAGCGACTATTTCCCGGTCGACCAGACCTTCATGCTCAACCTGCGGGTCGAGGGACTGATCGCGATGGCGGACGCGCTGGAGGCGGCCGGCATTGCCGTCGAGCGACGTGACGAGTGGGACATGCCCGGAATCGGGCTGTTCATGCGGATCCATGATCCGGAAGGCCTGCCGATCGAATTGTGGGAAGTCGCCGAGTGACGCGCGACAGGCTGTGGCATCTCACCGTCGCCGTCCTCGCGCTGATCGGCCTGATCCTCGAATATCGCTTCACGCTGGAGACCAACCACCGTCCGCTCGGCGAACTGACTCTGATCTACCTCAGCTTCTTCACGATCCTCGGCAATGCGCTGGTGATGGTGATGGCCGCCGGCTTCGCGCTTGGGCGGGGCTGGGCGCTGCATCCGGCGCTACGCGCGGCGACGACGCTCTACATCGTCGTGGTCGCCGCCGTGTTCCAGCTGCTGCTGGCGCATCTCTTCCATCTGTCGGGGCCGGATTGGTGGGGCAACATGCTCGCGCACCAGCTGGTGCCGACCTTGTGGACAGTGGGATGGCTGGCCTTCGGCCGCCATGGCGGCATCCGCGCGGCGACGCCCTTGCTCTGGCTGATCTACCCGGCCGCTTATGGTGCGTGGACCCTGCTCCACGGCGCGCTGACCGGCTGGTATCCCTACCCGTTCCTCAGCGTCGCCAAGGAAGGCATGGCCCAGGTCGCCATCAACATGGCGTGGATGGCGCTGTTCTTCGTGACACTGGGCTATGCGATCCGATGGATCGACGGGCGCCTCGCAAGGCTGCGGGCGCCCGCCTGAACGGCCTTACTTAGGCGCGATCACCATCAGCATCTGACGGCCTTCCATGCGCGGGAACTGCTCGACCTTGGCGATCTCCGCCACGTCGACCTGCACGCGCTGGAGCACCTGCATACCGAGCTGGCCGTGGGCGAGCTCGCGACCCCGGAAGCGCAGGGTGCATTTCACCTTGTCGCCCTCTTCGATGAACTCGAAGATCTTCTTCATCTTGGTCTGATAATCATGGTCGTCGATGTTCGGACGCATCTTGATCTCCTTGATCTCCTGCGTCTTCTGCGACTTCCGTGCGAGGTTGGCCTTCTTCTGCGCCTCGTACTTGAATTTGCCCACGTCCAAGAACTTGCAGACGGGCGGATCGGCGTTGGGCGACACCTCGACGAGATTCAACCCCATCTCGTTCGCCTGCTCCATCGCCTCGCGCGTGTACATGACGCCGAGATTCTCGCCCGCCTCATCGATCACGCGGACCTTGGGGACGTTGATGAACTCGTCGAAACGCGGGCCATTGAGGGGCATAGGGGGCGCGCCGAGCGGGCGGCGCATCATCGGGGGTCGTATAACGGCTTCTCCTGTTGAGACCTGAATGCGCGCATATAGTGATTCCCGCACGCAAACGGAAGATGAGTCAGCGTCGACCCGCAAGGATCACGAAACATCCCGCCAGACAAAGCAATGTGCCGAGCGCGTCGGAGCGTGTCGCGGGCACTTTCTCGACCCAGATCATCCAGCCGATCGCCGACAGGATATAGATACCGCCATAGGCCGCGAAGGCCCGCCCCGCCGCTTCCGGTTCGGACAGGGTGAGCAACCAGGCGAACAGGCAGAGCAACGCGAAGCCGGGGGCCAGCCACCACGGGCTGGCCCCCGATCGCACCACCGACCAGACCGCGAAGCACCCGCCGATCTCGGCCAGCGCGGCCGCGATATAGACCGCCAGCGTAGCCGGCAGCCCGGTCACCGCAGGTCGGGCGCCAGCGCTTCCGCCTTGAGTCGCTCGACCAGCGCGTCGAGGCCGATCACCTCCTGGCGCGCATCGGTGCCGAGCGGGCGAACCGCGACGGTGCGCTCGTCGGCCTCGCGCTTGCCGAGCACCAGCAGGTACGGAACCTTCGCGAGCGAATGTTCGCGCACCTTATAGTTGATCTTCTCGTTGCGCAGGTCGGTCTCGACGCGGATGCCGGCCGCCTTGAGCGCCGCCGCGACCTCCTCGGCATAGCCGTCGGCGTCGGAGACGATCGTCGCGACCACCGCCTGCACCGGCGCCAGCCACAGCGGGAATTTGCCGACATGATGCTCGATCAGGATGCCGATGAAGCGCTCGAACGAGCCCAGGATCGCGCGGTGGAGCATGATCGGGCGATGGCGCTCGCCATCCTCGCCGACATAGCTCGCATCCAAGCGCTCGGGCAGCACCGTGTCGGTCTGGATCGTGCCGACCTGCCAGGTCCGCCCGATCGCGTCGGTCAAATGGAATTCGAGCTTGGGTGCGTAGAAGGCGCCCTCGCCCGGCAGCTCCTCCCAGCCATATTCGGGGCCGTCACGCCCGGCCGCCTTGACCGCATCGCGCAGCGACTGTTCGGACCAGTCCCACATTTCTTCCGAGCCGAAGCGCTTGTCGGGGCGCAGCGCGAGCTTGATCGCATAGCCCTCGAAGCCCAGGTCCTTGTACACCACGTCGAGCAGGTCGCAGAATTTGCGCACCTCGTCGACGAGCTGGTCGGCGCGGCAGAAGATGTGCGCGTCGTCCTGCGTGAACTGGCGGACGCGCATGATGCCGTGCAGCGCGCCGTGCGGCTCGTTGCGGTGGCAGCAGCCGAATTCGGCCATGCGGATCGGCAGGTCGCGATAGGATTTGATCCCCTGGCGGAAGATGAGGACGTGCGCGGGGCAGTTCATCGGCTTGAGCGCGAGCAGGTCGGCGGTGCCGGAAAAGATCGCGGCCTCGTCCTCGGTGTTCGGAATCTCGTCGGGCACCACGAACATATTCTCGCGATACTTGCCCCAATGGCCCGACTGCTCCCACTGGCGCGCGGCCATCAGCTGCGGCGTCTTGACCTCGGCATAGTCGGCGGCGTCGAGGCGGCGGCGCATATAGCTCTCGAGCTGGCGCCACAGCATATAGCCCTTGGGGTGCCAGAAGACCGATCCCTGCGCCTCGGGCTGGAGGTGGAACAGGTCCATCTCCTGGCCGATCTTGCGATGGTCGCGCTTGGCGGCCTCCTCCAATCGGACGAGATGCGCGTCGAGCTGCTTCTTGCTCAGCCAGCCCGTGCCGTAGATTCGCGACAGCATCGCATTGGCCTGGTCGCCGCGCCAATAGGCGCCCGAGACGCGCGTCAGCTTGAACGCGTCCGGCGCGAGCTTGCCCGTCGAGGCGAGATGCGGGCCGCGGCACATGTCGAGCCAGGCATCCTCGGCCTTGCCGGCGCGGTAGACGGTGAGTTCCTCGCCTTCGGGAAGCTCGGCGGCCCATTCGGCCTTGAAGCTCTCGCCTTCGCGCTGCCAGCGCGCGATCAGGTCGGCGCGGCTCCATACTTCGCGGATCAGCGGCTCGTCCTTGGCGATGATGCGGCGCATCTCGGCCTCGATCGCGGGCAGATCCTCCTCGGTGAAGGGGCGATCCTTGGGCGCGAAATCATAATAGAAGCCGTCGTCCGTCGACGGCCCGAAGGTGATCTGCGTGCCCGGGAAAAGCTTCTGCACCGCCTCGGCGAGCACATGCGCATAATCGTGGCGCGCGAGTTCGAGCGCGTCGGCCTCGTCGCGCGACGTGACCAGCGCGAGCTGCGTATCACCTTCGAGCGGGCGCATGATGTCGCGCAGCTCACCGTCGACCCGGGCAGCGATCGCCGCCTTGGCGAGCCCCGGCCCGATCGCCGCCGCGATGTCCGCGGGGGTAGTCCCCGGCGCTACCTCACGGACGGAACCGTCGGGCAGCGTGATCTTGAGCATCGCGGACATGGAAAGGGCGTATCCTATAGGCTTGGAAGTGCCCGCCTATGTACGGTCATCCCGCCTGTACGCAACCCGGCTCAGGCGACGGCGACCACGCCGGCGAACAGGAAATGGCCGCTGGCATCGAAATCATAGCCGACCACGATCGACGCCCCGGCCGCGCAGGCGTGGCAGACGGCGGTGGGCGTGGTGATCGAGATGCGCAGATTGCCCGCCGGCGATCGGCCGATCGTGATCTCTCCCGGCGGCACCGGGAAGGCATCGGGACTGTCGGCGACCATCGCCCTGTAATCGGGGCGCGCCTTGTCCTCCGCCGTCAACTGATAGGCATCGACGTCGATCGGATCGCCCGATGCGGGGACCAGCCAGGTGCCGGCATTGGTGTTGGCGCGAAACGGATAGGTGACGCTGGCGACGCCGACCGGCCCCACCTGCTTCCAGCCCGAGACATAGCCGGGATTGTCGCCAGCGATCAGCCGCTGCGAGAAGGCGATCGCGGCGGCGGAGGCCCCGCCCTTGCGCATCTGCTCGATCAGGCAGCTATCGACCCCCTTCGCATCGCCCTTGCGGCAGATATCGACGCCCTGCCCCGACCATACCGCATCCGGGCCAAGCGCGGCGGTCAGTCTTTCGGGCGCCCGGCCGATCGGCGGCGCGTAGGTGAAGCCGACGAACTTCTCGAGCCCGATCAGGCGCCCGTCATGGGTGACGGTGAGCGTCGCCGCCTCGCGGCCCTTGGGGCGCTGGATGAAATAGGCATAGCCGGCATTAGCGAAGCGGAAGCCGGATCGCTCGCCGACCACCTCGGAGCCGCCGAGCAGGCGCAGCGTCGGCTTGTTGCTCCGCTGCACGCCGTCCGGATTGGTGACAGGCCCGCGTCCGTTGAAGCTGAACGCCTGGTAGACGAGGCCCTGCGGCGTCTCCGTCACCACCACGCTGCGCCGCGAATCGATGCCGATGAAGCGGGTATGGGCGAGCCAGCGACAATCGAGCTGGGTGTCGCGGATCGTCACGCCGACGATGGTCGGCACCGTCGCGCCGCCGTCGTCGATCATGCCGGGATTGACGCCGTGGACGGCCCCTATCGCTTGCCCCCCCTGACTGAGCGGCCAGTTGATCTGCCCCGCGCCGGGATCGCCCGGCCCGACCTGATAGCTCTGGGTATCGAACCGGCCGGTGCGCCGATCGAGCAGGGTCATCAGGCTCACGCCCCGGCCATCCGCCTTGCCGGCGAACAGCGCATAGGGGCCGCTGATCCCGTCGCATACGAACCATCCCTCACGCACCGGCGTGGCGTTGATCTGGGTTGTGCTGGCAGCGGGCGTGACATCAGCGCACAAAGGTGCGGGCGACAACAGGATAAGGATGACAAGGGCGGCGCGGTTCATGAACGTCCCTCTGCGTGAAGATGCTTGAACGCGCGATGCACCCGGCCGGGTTCCGCCGTCGCGCTTGACCGGGACGCCCGCCTCGCCTCTTGTGGACCATCCACCAGCAGCGGAGCAATCGTGGCCAGGCGCCTGACCCTCTTCATCCTGATCGGCATGGTGCTCGGCTTCCTCGCCGGCATCGCGATGCACGCCCTGATCGCGGAACCCGCGCTCACGACATGGGCGGGCTATCTCACCATCTTCACCGATCTGTTCCTGCGGCTGATCAAGATGATCATCGCGCCGCTGGTCTTCTCCACATTGGTCGTCGGCGTCGCGCATATGGGCGACACGTCCGCATTGGGGCGGATCGGCGGGCGCACGCTCGGCTGGTTCCTCGGCGCGAGCCTGGTCTCGCTGACCTTGGGTCTGCTGCTGGTCAACCTGCTGGCGCCCGGTGCGCATAGCGGCCTCACCCTGCCGCCCGTGTCCGAGACGATGGCGCTCGATTCCAAAGCCTTCAACCTGCACGACTTCCTCGTCCACATCGTGCCTGCCTCGATGACGGAGGCGATGGCCGACAACGACATATTGCCGATCGTGGTGTTCTCGATCTTCCTCGGCGTCGCGATCGTCGCGGTGGGCGAGAAGGCGAAGCCGCTGGTCACCGGCATCGAGGCGCTGGTCGCGGTGATGCTCAAGATCACCGACTATGTGATGCGGGTCGCCCCGATCGCGGTGTTCGCCGCCATCGCCCATGCCGTCGCGATCAACGGCGCCGGGATCATCCTCACCTTCGGACGATTCGTCGGCAGCTTCTATCTGGCGCTGGCCGTGCTGTGGGCGGTGCTGATCGGCGCCGGCTTCGTGATGCTGGGCGGCCGTGCCCGCACGCTGGTCCGGCTGATCCGAGAGCCTGCGCTGCTCGCTTTCTCCACCGCCTCGTCGGAGGCCGCCTATCCGCGCCTGCTCGAGGCGCTGGAGGCGTTCGGCGTGCCGCGCCGGATCGCGAGCTTCGTGCTGCCGCTCGGCTATTCGTTCAACCTCGACGGCTCGATGATCTACATGACCTTCGCGACCCTGTTCATCGCGCAGGCCTATGGCATCGATATTCCGATCGGCCAGCAGATCGTCATGGTGCTGATCCTGATGGTGACGTCCAAGGGCATGGCGGGCGTGCCCCGCGCCAGCCTGGTGGTGATCGCCGCCGTGATGGGCCATTTCAACATCCCCGAGGCCGGCCTGCTGCTGATCCTCGCGGTCGACCAGTTCCTCGACATGGGCCGTTCGGCGACCAACGTCGTCGGCAACGCGGTCGCCGCCGCCGTGGTCGCGAAGTGGGAGGGCGGGCTGGCGCCGCCGCGCGAGACGCTGGACGCGCCGGCCCCAGTCTAGGATAAGGGTGCCTAGCCGGAGGCCTGCGCCATGCTGAACAAGTTCTTCCTCGATCACCCCGCCGATGTCGGCGAGTCCTATAGCGAGCATATGCGCGCGGCGTCGGGCTACGGCTTCACGCTGATCGGGGCGGGTCTCGCCTGCCTCGTCCACGCCGCGGTGCCGGCCTTTTTCAAGACCAAGGGCAGCGACACGATCCGCGCGCTCCATGAACGACTGGTCCGCAAGCGCGGCGCCCAGCGCGATGCCCAGACCGAGGCGCGCTACGGCGGATGGGTGATCTGAACCCGGCGCAAGCCCCGATCGACGCGCCGCTTCTCCTCGATCGCGGCGACGGCACCCGCCTCGCCTTCCGTTTCCGCCCCGGGCGCGGCCCGGCACTGCTGTTCCTCCCCGGCTACATCTCGGACATGAAGGGCAGCAAGGCGGTCGCGCTCGACGCCTGGGCCGAGCAGACCGGCCGTGCGATGCTGCGCTTCGACTATTCCGGCTGCGGCGAGAGCGAAGGGGATTTCGAGGACGGCACGCTGGCCCGCTGGCGCGACGATGCGCTGGCGATGGTCGATGCGAGCGAGGGCGATTGCGTGCTGGTCGGCTCGTCGATGGGCGGCTGGCTGATGCTGCTGATCGCGCTCGCCCGGCCGGATCGCGTCCGCGCCCTCGTCGGCATCGCGGCGGCGCCCGATTTCTCGGACTGGGGCTTCGATCAGGACGCAAAGATGCGCATCCTCCAGCAGGGCCGGATCGAACAGCCTTCGCCTCATGGCCCGCCGATGGTGACGACCCGCGCCTTCTGGCAATCGGCCGAGTCGCAACGCCTGCTGCACGGGCCGATCGCCTTCGATGGCCCGGTTCGCCTGCTCCATGGCGAGGCCGATGCGGATGTGCCGACCTGGGTGTCGCAGCGCATCGCCGCGCTCGTCCGTTCAGCCGATGTGCAGACCGTCCTGGTCAAGGATGGCGACCATCGCCTGTCGCGCCCGCAGGATATCGCCCTGCTGCTGCGCACCGTCGAAACGCTGATGGAGATCCTGTGATCCTGCTCGCCCTGCTGCTTGCTGCCGCCCCCACCCCATCCACCGGGCCCGCCGACTTCCGTTCCAGCGAGGTCCGCTTCGGCGATTGCGTGCGGCAGAGCGATCTCGATCCCGCCGCCGCACAGCAGACCGCGATCGCCTGGGCGAAGAGCGGCGGCGGCGTGCCGGCCGCCCAATGCCTCGGTATCGCCCGCTCCGCCGCCGAGAATTGGGCCGGCGCGGTCGATGCCTTCACCACCGCCGCCAATCTCGCCGATCAGACCCATCAGCCGGTCGCCGCCGCCAATCTCTGGGTCTCGGTCGGCAATGCCGCGCTGGCCGGCGGCGATCCCGCCAAGGCGCGCGAAGCCTTGACCACCGCGATCGCCTCGCCGGCCCTGTCCGATCCGCTGAAGGGCGAAGCCTATCTCGATCGCGCCCGCGCCGCCGTCGCCGCCAACGACGATCCTGCCGCGCGCGTCGATCTCGATCAGGCGGTGAAGCTGGTGCCCGCCGATCCGATGGCGTGGCTGCTCTCGGCCACCCTCGCCCGCCGGATGAACGACCCGACGCGCGCTGCTACGGACATCAAGGAGGCGATGACGCGCGCGCCGAACCAGGCCGATATCCTCTACGAGGCCGGCAATATCGCCGGCGCCGCGGGCGACATGAGCGGGGCACGCGAGCAGTGGACCCGCGCGGCCACGGCCGAGCCGGGCAGCGACGCTTCCAAGCGCGCCCGCGCCGAACTCGCCGCGACCGGCGCGCCGCTGCCACCGCAACCGGCCAAATCGCTTCCCTCCGGGCGCTAGCCATCGCGGCCCGGCGACCCTAGATGGATCGGGCCATGAAATATCTCCACACCATGATCCGGGTTTCGGACCCGGCCGCATCGATCCGCTTCTTCGAGCTGCTGGGCCTGAAGGAAACCCGCCGCATGGAAAGCGAGAAGGGTCGCTTCACCCTCATCTACCTCGCCGCCCCCGGCGACGAGGCGGCCGAGGTGGAGCTGACCCATAATTGGGACGAGACCGGCTATGACGGCGGCCGCAATTTCGGCCATCTCGCTTATGCGGTCGAGGACATCTACGATCTTTGCCAGACGCTGATGGACGCCGGCATCACCATCAACCGCCCGCCGCGCGACGGCCACATGGCCTTCATCCGCACGCCGGACAATATTTCGATCGAGCTGCTCCAGGCCGGCGAGCGACTGGCCCCCGCCGAACCCTGGGCCTCGATGCCCAACACCGGCAGCTGGTAAGCGGGATGGCGGTCGAGCAGGCGATCGAACTCGTCGCCGTCCCGGCGCTCAGCGACAATTATGTCTGGCTGATGCACGATGCGGCCAGCGGCGAGACGGTCGCGGTCGATCCGGGCGAAGCCGCGCCAGTGCTGAAGGCGGCCGAGGATCGCGGCTGGACGATCACGCAGGTCTGGAACACCCACTGGCACCCCGATCATGTCGGCGGCAATGCGGAGATCAAGGCGGCGACCGGCGCGACCATCACCGGCCCCGCCGAGGAAGGCCGCATCCCGACGCTCGATCGCATCATCGGCGAGGGCGATGGCGTCCGCATCGGCGTCCATGAGGGGACCGCGATCGCGGTCGGGGCGCACACCTCCGGGCACATCGCGATCCATCTGCCGGGCGAGGCGATCGTCTTCACCGGCGACACGCTGTTCGCGATGGGCTGCGGCCGGCTGTTCGAGGGCACGCCCGCCGACATGTTCGCCGCCATGCGCAAGCTGGAAGCCCTGCCCGGCGAGACGCGGGTCTGCTGCGGGCATGAATATACTGTGTCGAATGGCCGTTATGCCGTGGTCGCCGAGCCGAACAATGACGAGGCGAAGGCCGCGCTCGCCCAGGCCGAAAGGCTGCGCGCCGAGGGCAAGCCGACGCTCCCCTCGACCATTGCGGCCGAGCGCGCGACCAACCCGTTCATGCGTGCCGCCACTTCCGAGGAATTGGGCGAACGACGCGCCGCCAAGGACAGCTTCAAGGGTTAGGCACAACCGCCCGGTCTTCGCGTTATAAGGGGCAGGTCGTGCGAGTCAGAAAGGATTTCGCCATGCGCATCCCCGCTTCCCTGCTCATCCTCGCTTTGCTCGGCACGCCGTTGGCCGCCCGCGCGCCCTCGATGGAGAAGATGCTGGCCGGCCGCACGCCGGGCAAGCCGCAGGGCTGCATCATGCAGTCCCAGATCGACGACTCCACGATCTTCGACCAGGGTGCGATCCTCTATCACATGAAGGGCGGCCCCGATTATCTGAACACGCCGACGCCACGCTGCCCATCCTTGCGCAGTGACAGCTTCATCGTCAGCCACACCTATTCGAACCAGCTGTGCCGCGGCGACATCTTGCAGGTCCACGATCAAGCCAGCGGCATGGATTTCGGGGGCTGCCCGCTCGGCGATTTCGTCCCCTATGCGCGGGTGAAGACGCCCAAGCCTCAATAGGCCGCCGCCTTGTAGAGCGCGTCCAGCCGCGCGCCGTAACGTTCGCGGATGACGTGGCGGCGGATCTTCAGCGAGGGCGTCAGCTCGGCATTCTCGATCGCGAAAGCCTCGTCCGCCACCAGCACCCGGCGCACCTTCTCGGTGCTCGACAGATCGGCATTCACCCGATCGACCGCCGCCTGAATCGCGCGCTGGAAGGCGGGATCGCGTGCCAATGCCGCGTCGTCCGCCACGCCATGATCACGCGCCCATTCGGCCCGCCATTCGGGATCGGGCACGACCAGCCCGACCAGATAGGGTCGCCGATCCCCCGACACCATCGCCTGGAGGATTTCGGGCTGGAGCGTCATCATCCCCTCGACTCGCTGGGGCGCGACATTGTCGCCCTTGTCATTGACGATGATGTCCTTCTTGCGATCGGTGATGACCAGCCGGCCCGCCCCGTCGACATGGCCGATGTCGCCGGTCGACAGCCAGCCCTCGCCATCGAGCACGCGCGCCGTCTCCGCCTCATTCTGCCAATAGCCGTGCATGACCAGTTCGCCGCGCACCTGGATCTCGCCATCCTCGGCGATCCGGATCTCGGTGTCGGCGAGCGGCGGCCCGACGGTATCGAGCTTGATCCCGGCGCGGGGCCGGTTGCAGCAGATCACCGGCGCGGCCTCGGTCTGGCCATAGCCCTGCAACAGCGTCAGCCCGAGCGAGGAGAAGAACCGCCCAACCTCCGGGTTGAGCGGCGCACCGCCCGAGACCAGCGCCTTCAGCCGCCCGCCGAAGCGGCCCTTCACCTTGCGGCGGATGGTGGCGGAGAGCAGCATGTCCATCGGCCGCTGCCACAGCGTCGGCGCATCGCCCATCGCCTGGGCACGGCCGAGCAGCCAGTGCGGCACCGGCCCCTGCTTCTCGATCGCCTTGGCGATGCGGGTGCGCAGCACCTCGAACAGGCGCGGCACCACCACCATGATCGTCGGCCGTACCTCTTCGATATTGGCGGCGAGCTTCTCCAGCCCTTCCGAATAATAGATCTGCCCGCCCAGCCCGATCGGCAGATGCTGGCCGGCGGTATGCTCATAGGCGTGGGAGAGCGGCAGGAAGGAGAGGAATATCTCCTCCCCCCAGCCGAAATCTTCCGAGATCAGGCGCGAGGTCGCCGCGACATTGTGGAGGATCGCGCCATGATGCTGCATCACCCCGCGCGGCGCACCGCCGGTGCCGGAGGTGTAGATCAGGCAGGCGAGGTCCGCCCGCTGGAAGGCGCGGGCCGCCTCGGCGCAGGCGGCGACATCGCCCGGTGCATCGGTCAGCGCATCGAACGGACAGAAGGCGAACGGACCCTGCTGGCCGATCTTCATCGCATCGATGCCGACGACCAGGCTCACCTGCCCCGATCGCAGCACCGCCGGAATCAGCGTCGCTGCGAGTTTGGCGGTGGAGACGATGACGCCGCGCGCGCCGCTATTCTCCAGCACATGCGCGTGATCGCGGGTGGTGTTGCTGGTGTAGGCGGGCACGGTGACGCAGCCCGCCGCCATGATCGCGAGATCGGCGATGCACCATTCGGGGCGGTTTTCGGAGACGAGCAGCACCCGGTCGCCGGGTCGCAAGCCCTTCTCGCGCAACGCCGCCGCCAGCGCCGCGACCTTGCCGGCCGCTATGCGCCAGCTCATCGCCACCCACGCGCCCTCCTGCTTGCGCCACAGGAAGGGGGCATCGCCCTGCTCCGCCGCGCGCGTGAAGAACATGGTGACGAGATTGGGGAAATGTTCGAGCAGACGCATAATCTCTCCGCCCCTGCCGATACGCTGCCGGCAGGCTATCGCATGACGCTACGGTTTCGGCCGGTTCCTGAGGCAGCGCAAGCCTGCGCTGCGACGATCAGGCGCCGATCGCCTCGGCGATGCTGCCGAATCCGTCCCGCTCCAGCAGCGGCACCAGCCCGCTTGCGATCCGCTTCGCCAGCCCCGGCCCTTCATAGACCAATGCCGAATAGAGCTGGATGAGGCTCGCCCCCGCGCGGATACGGGCATAGGCATCGGCCGCCGAGGCGATGCCGCCCGCCGCGATCAGCGGCACCCGCCCGCCGGTGGCGTGGCGGAAATCGCGCAGCCGCTGGAGCGCCAGTGGCCGCAGCGGCTCGCCCGAAAGCCCGCCCTGCTCGCCGGCGAGGCCCGAGGACAGAGGCGGCCGCGAGACGGTGGTGTTGGCGACGATCAGCGCATCGACCTTGCGATCGATCACGACGCGCGCGATCGCGTGGATGTCGTTCGGCTCCAGATCGGGCGCGACCTTGAGGAAGATCGGCGGCCCGCCCTCGCCCCGCGCCTCGATCGCACCGGCCAGCAGCTCGTCCAGCGCCGCCGCCTCCTGCAGGGCGCGCAGGCCCGGGGTGTTGGGGGACGAGATGTTGATCGTCAGATAATCCGCCACCGGCGCCATCGCGCGGACGCCGGCCGCATAATCGGCGATGCGATCGGTCGCGTCCTTGTTGGCGCCGACATTGACCCCGACGATACCCCCGCGCTGGCCGGTACGCGCCCGCGCCGCCAGCCGGGCGAAGGCCGCCTCCTGCCCGCCATTGTTGAAGCCCATGCGGTTGATCACCGCCTGATCCTCGACCAGCCGGAATAGCCGCGGCTGCGGATTGCCGGCCTGCGGCTGCGGCGTCAGCGTGCCGACCTCGACGAAGCCGAAGCCCAGCCCCAGCATCGCATCCGGCACGCGCGCGTCCTTGTCATAGCCTGCCGCGAGGCCGACCGGATTCGGGAAATCCAGCCCCGCGATCCGCACCGCGAGCCGGGGATCGGCAGCCGGCGGCGATCGCCGGGGGAATCGCTCGAGCGCGGCCAGCGACCAGTGATGCGCCCTCTCCGCATCGAGGCGGAAGATCAGCGGACGGATAAAGGGGTAGAGCATGACGCGGCGCTAATGCACGCCGCGCCCGCTGTCATCCTCACTTCGGTCGTACCCGAGCAGGGGAAGCACCACCGACGCCGCACCCGATTCCCGAAAGCGGTGAGGCCCAAATTGAGTGGCTGATAGGGACTGATCGCCCTTGACCGCGCCCCCTGCCGGGACCACATGGCAATTCGGATCGAATCAGTCCGGATTGAGAATGGATCGCAACAAGACATGCGTCTTTCGAGCCTAGCCGATTATGCCGTGGTGATGATGGCCGCCGCCGCGCGCCATGGCGCCGACGCCCGCTTCTCCGCGACCAACCTCTCGGCCGAGACCGGCGTGCCGCTGCCCACCGCGCAGAAGGTGATGGGCAAGCTGACATCCGCCGGCCTGCTGGCTTCCTCGCGCGGCGCGGCGGGCGGCTTCATGCTGGCGCGGTCGGCCGAAACGATCAATCTCGCCGACATCGTCGAGGCGGTGGAGGGGCCGATCGCGCTGACCTCCTGTGTCGACGAGGCCAAGCATGATTGCGCGCTCGAAAATGCCTGCAAGGTCCGCCCGCATTGGGGCGTGGTGAACGATGCCGTGCGTGGCGCCTTCGCCGGCGTGTCGCTGGCCTCGCTCTCTCACCCCGTTCGCCCCGAGCCTGTCGAACGGCTGCCCTTCTCCGCGAAGGGGACGGGCGGTGCTTCGACAGGCTCAGCACGAACGGATCTCATGTCGGTAGGTATTGCGTAATGGCCACCCAGAATCTCGAAGCCCTCGCGGCCGCCGAGAAGCTCTCCACCTATGAGTGGGGTTTCTCGTCCGATATCGAGCAGGAATTCGCGCCCAAGGGATTGAGCGAGGATACCGTCCGCTTCATCTCCGCCAAGAAGAATGAGCCGGAATGGATGCTCGACTGGCGGCTGAAGGCCTATCGCCTGTGGCTAACGATGACGCCGCCCGATTGGGCCAAGCTCAACGTGCCGCCGATCGACTATCAGGACGCCTATTATTACGCCGCGCCCAAGGCGAAGCCCAAGCTCGGCTCGCTGGACGAGGTCGATCCCGAGATCCTGCGCACCTATGAGAAGCTCGGCATCCCGATCGCCGAGCAGAAGCTGCTCGCCGGCGTGGTCGAAGAGGTCGATCCCGATGCGCCGCCCAAGCGCCGCGTCGCGGTGGATGCGGTGTTCGACAGCGTGTCGGTCGCCACCACCTTCCGCGCCGAGCTGGAGAAGGCGGGCGTGATCTTCCGCTCGATCTCGGAAGCGATCAAGGAATATCCCGATCTGGTCCGCAAGTGGCTCGGCAAGGTCGTGCCGCAGCATGACAATTATTTCGCCGCGCTCAACTGCGCGGTCTTCTCGGACGGCACCTTCGTCTACATCCCCGAGGGCGTGCGCTGCCCGATGGAGCTTTCCACCTATTTCCGCATCAATGCGGAGAATACCGGCCAGTTCGAGCGCACCCTGATCGTCGCCGACAAGGGCAGCCATGTCTCCTATCTGGAAGGCTGCACCGCCCCGCAGCGCGACGAGAACCAGCTCCACGCCGCCGTGGTCGAGTTGGTCGCGCTGGACGATGCCGAGATCAAATATTCGACCGTGCAGAACTGGTATCCGGGCGATGCCGACGGCAAGGGCGGCATCTACAATTTCGTCACCAAGCGTGCGCTCTGCCAGGGCAAGAACAGCAAGGTGAGCTGGACCCAGGTGGAAACCGGCAGCGCGATCACGTGGAAATATCCGAGCTGCGTGCTGGCCGGCGAGAACAGCGTCGGCGAATTCTATTCGGTCGCTGTCACCACCAACCGCCAGCAGGCCGATACCGGCACCAAGATGATCCATCTCGGCAAGGGCAGCCGCTCGACCATCGTGTCGAAGGGCATCTCGGCGGGGCGATCGGACAACACCTATCGCGGCCTCGTCCGCGTCGGGCCGACCGCCGAGGGCGTGCGCAACTTCACCCAGTGCGACTCGCTGCTGCTCGGCGACCAGTGCGGCGCGCACACCGTGCCCTATATCGAGGTGCGCAATCCGTCGGCCCAGATCGAGCATGAGGCGACCACCTCCAAGATCAGCGACGACCAGCTCTTCTACGCGATGTCGCGCGGGCTGGATGCCGAGGCAGCGGTGGCGCTGATCGTCAACGGCTTCGCCCGCGAGGTGCTGCAACAGCTACCGATGGAGTTCGCCGTCGAGGCGCAGAAGCTGCTGGGGATTAGCCTCGAAGGCAGTGTGGGATAATTTTCAACCGTTCGTCCCGAGCGAAGTCGAGGGACGGGCGGCAGACGGAGCGCTCGGGGCACGTACCTCGACTGCGCTCGGCACGAACGGATTTGAACGGAAGCGTAAAGCAATGCTCAAGATTGAAAACCTCCACGCCGAGACCGCCGGCAAGGCGATCCTCAAGGGGATCACGCTCACCATCAATCCGGGCGAGATCCATGCGATCATGGGGCCGAACGGCGCCGGCAAGTCGACGCTCGCCTACACGCTCGGCGGACGGCCGGGCTATGAGGTGACCGATGGCACCGCGACCTTCGACGGGCAGGATCTGCTCGCCCTCGAACCGCATGAGCGCGCCGCCGCCGGCCTGTTCCTGGGCTTCCAATATCCGGTCGAGATCCCCGGCGTCTCCAATCTCCAGTTCCTGCGCACCGCGCTCAACGCCCAGCGCACCGCGCGCGGCGAGAAGGAGCTTTCGGGCGGCGAGTTCATCAAGCTGGCGCGCGGCGAGGCCGATGCGCTCGGCCTCGATCCCGACATGCTCAAGCGGCCCGTCAATGTCGGCTTCTCGGGCGGCGAGAAGAAGCGCAACGAGATGGTCCAGATGGGCATCATCGCGCCCAAGCTCGCCATCCTGGACGAGACCGACAGCGGCCTCGACATCGATGCGCTGAAGGCCGTCGGCCACGGCATCAACACGATCATGCGCAAGCCCGACAAGGCGGTGCTGCTGATCACCCATTATCAGCGGCTGCTCGATTATGTGAAGCCGGACTATGTGCATGTGCTGGCCGCCGGCCGCATCGTCCGCTCGGGCGGGCCGGAGCTGGCGATCGAGCTGGAGCGCGAGGGCTATGCCGAAACGATCGGAGAGGTGGCGGCGTGATGCAGCGTCTTTCCTTCCGTCATCCTGACGAAGGTCAGGATCCAGACGCGCAGCGCGAGAGGATCGGGCCGAGTGCGTCTGGATCCCCGACCCAGTCCGGGATGACGAAGAAGGGGTGTGTCGCATGACCGCTCTCGCCCTCCCCACCATCCGCGACGAGGCTTGGCGCTGGTCGGATCTCGCTGCGCTCCCGGCGCTGGCCGAGGGCAAGCCCAGCGGCCAGCCCCGCACGATCGACGAGCTGTGGATCGATATCGCCGGCCCGCGCCTGCTGTTCGTGGACGGCGTCTATGATGCCAGCCGGTCCAATCCCGGCCCCGTCCAGATCGGCCCCGCCGATGCCACGGCCGCGAAGCACGCGCTCGGCCGCCTCGCCGGCAACGCCGGCTGGTCGCTGACGCTCGGCCAGGATGCCGCGACCGACCCGATCCAGATCGTCCATGTCGCCAGTGGCGGTGCCAACCATCTCGCCGCGCAGGTGACGCTGGAGGAGGATGCGGTCGCCTCGATCGTGGAAAGCTATGCCGGTGACGGCTGGTCCAACCGCGCCGCCTCCTTCACGCTGGCCCGATCGGCCCGCGCGATGGTCGCCCGCCGTTTCCTGCACGACAGCGGCTTCCAGTCCCACGCCGACACCGTTGAGATCGGCCAGGCCGCCAGCTTCGTCGCCACATCGCTGGTCGCAGGCGCGGCCGACAGCCGGCTCGACGGGCATCTGACCATCACCGGCGAGCAGGCCTTCGCCGAGGCCGGCGGCGCCCTGCTCGGCCGTGCCAAGCAGCGCCACGATGCCGCCTTCGCCGTCCGCCATGCCGCAGCCCATGGCCAGAGCCGCCAGATCTGGCGCGCGGTCGCGGCCGACCAGGCGGTGGCCTCCGTCGCCGCCCGCGTCGAGGTCGCCCGCCACGCGCAGAAGACCGACGGCGAGCAATCGCTGCGCGGCCTGCTGATGCAGCGCACCGCCGCCGTGAACCTCAAGCCGGAACTCGAAATCTTCGCCGACGACGTGAAGTGCGGCCATGGCGCGACGGTGGGCGAGCTGGACAAGCAGAGCCTGTTCTACTGCGCCTCGCGCGGCATCCCGCCGCAGGAGGCCCGCGCCATCCTCACCCGCGCCTTCGTCGCCGACGCCCTCGCCCGGATTGGCGACGAGGCTGTACGCGAGGCGTTTTCGGACACCGCATTCGGATGGCTTTCGGCATGACCCAGACATTCGTTTCGGATCGCCCGCTCGACAAGGTCGCCGATTTCCCGGCGATCCCGCATGGCTGGGCCTATCTCGACACCGCGGCGACCGCGCAGAAGCCGACCCCGGTGGTCGACGCGATCGACCGCGCCTATCGCCAGACCTACGCCACCGTGCATCGCGGCGTGTACCAGCGCTCCGCCGACATGACGCTGGCCTATGAGGCGGCGCGGCGGCGGGTGGCGCAGTTCATCGGTGCCGGTTCGGACCAGGAAGTGGTGTTCGTGCGCGGCGCGACCGAGGCGATCAACCTCGTCGCGCAGAGCTGGGGGCTGACCCACCTCAAGCCCGGCGATCGCATCCTGCTCTCGACGCTCGAGCATCACAGCAACATCGTGCCGTGGCAGCTGATCCGCGAGCGCACCGGGCTGATCATCGACGTCTGCCCGCTGACCGAAGACGGCCGCATCGATCTCGACGCCGCGGAAGCGATGCTTACCCGCGATCATAAATTGGTCGCGCTGGCCCATGTCTCCAACGTGCTGGGCTCGGTGCTCGACGTGAAGCGCGCCGCCGATCTCGCCCATGCCGTCGGCGCGAAGATCCTGATCGACGGCTGCCAGGCGGTGCCGCGCCTGCCCGTCGACGTGACCGCGCTCGGCGTCGATTTCTACGCCTTCTCCGGCCACAAGCTCTACGGCCCGACCGGGATCGGCGTGCTGTGGGCGCGGCCCGAGATTCTCGATTCGATGCCGCCCTGGCAGGGCGGCGGATCGATGATCGACAAGGTGACGTTCGAGCAGACGACCTTCCTCCCCGCGCCGGCGCGGTTCGAGGCGGGGACGCCGCACATCGTCGGCGTGATCGGGCTGCACGCGGCGATCGATTATGTCGAGAGCATCGGCCTCCCCGCGATCCATGCCCATGAGACGGCGCTGGTGGCCGAGACGCGGGCGGCGCTCGCCGGCATTAATTCGGTGCGGCTGTTCGGCCCGGACGATAGCGCCGGCATCGTCAGCTTCACGATCGAGGGGGTGCATCCCCATGATATCGGCACCATATTGGACGAGAGCCGGGTCGCGATCCGCGCCGGGCATCATTGCGCGCAGCCGCTGATGGCGGCGCTGGGCGTGGACGCCACGGCCCGCGCCTCGTTCGGAGTCTATAACGGGCCTGACGATGTGCAGGCGCTGATCGAAGGTATCGAGCGTGTTACGCGGATTTTTGGGTAAGGTCTTTGGCATGAGCGGAAACGGGATCATGGTCGAGGAAGCGGATACGGCGCCGGACAAGCGCGAGCGTCCGCGCCTGGACGACGCCGAGGTGCGCGCCGATCTGCGCGAAGATACGGCCTCTGGCGGAGCAGCCGCTGCCGAGCCGAAGATTGCCGAACGCCCGAAGGATTATCTGGAAGGTTTTCTCTCGCAGAAGCCCGCCGAGATATCCGGCGAAGAGCCCGGCGGCGCGCTTTACGAGGCGGTGATCGACGCGCTCAAGGACATCTACGATCCCGAGATTCCGGTGAACATCTATGATCTCGGCCTTGTCTACAATGTCGAGATCGCAGGCGGCCACACCGTCGTCACCATGACGCTGACGACGCCCAACTGCCCGGTCGCCGAATCGATGCCGGGCGAGGTCGAGATGCGCGTCGCCGCGGTGCCGGGGGTCGGTTCGGCCGAAGTGAACCTGATCTGGGATCCGCCGTGGGATCCGCAGAAGATGTCCGACGAGGCCAAGCTCGAACTGGGGATGCTGTGATGAGGCGTGCGCTCAGCCTCCCCTTTGCTCCGTTGGTGTCGAGCCTAGTTGAGACACGCTTCGCTTTCACCCGCTTCACGTCCCTCGACTTCGCTCGGGACGAACGGAGGTCTGCATGACCACCATTGCCACCGCAACCACCACCGCCCCCCGCCGCCCCCGCCCCGCCGCGCTCAATCTCACGCCGTCGGCCGAGCAGCGCATCGCAGATCTGATGGCGAAGGCGCCCGAAGGCACGATCGGCGTCAAGCTCTCGACCCCGCGCCGCGGCTGCTCGGGGCTGGCCTATTCGGTCGATTATGTCGGCGAGGCCGATCCGATGGACGAGCGGATCGAAACGCCCGGCGGCAGCTTCTTCGTCGATGGCGGATCGGTGCTCTACCTGATCGGCTCGACGATGGACTGGGTGGAGGATGATTTCACCGCCGGCTTCGTCTTCGCCAATCCCAACGCCAAGGGCTCGTGCGGCTGCGGCGAAAGCTTCATGGTGTGAAGACGCAGGGTGTGATGGACGCGCGCGCACGGCAACGCTAGGTGCGCGCGGATATGCCCCCCGCCCTCGACCATATCCGCGCGTGGATCTTCGATCTCGACAACACGCTCTATCCGGCGAGCGCGGACCTGTTCGGGCTGATGGACGTGCGGATGACCGCCTATGTGGCGCGCACGCTGGGGCTGGACGATCTGGTCGAGGCCCGCCGCATCCAGAAAAGCTGGTTCCAGCAGCATGGCACCACGCTCTCCGGCCTGATCGACGAGCATGATGTCGATCCGCACCACTATCTCGCCGACGTCCACGATATCGATCTCGACGTCCTGGCCGAGGATGCCCGCCTCGCCCGGCTGATCGCGCGCCTGCCCGGCCGCAAGCTGGTCTTCACCAATGGCGACGAGCCCTACGCTCGCAAGGTGCTCGCGCGGCTCGGCCTGTCGGAGAGCTTCGAGGCGATCCACGACATCCATGCCTCGGCCTACAAGCCCAAGCCGCACGCGGCGAGCTACGCCGCGATGATCGAAGCCTTGGGCGTCGATCCGCGGGAGAGCCTGTTCGTCGAGGACATGGCGCGCAACCTCGCGCCTGCCAAGGCGCTGGGCATGACCACGGTATGGATCGACAATGGCTCCGAGCAGGGCCACGACGCCGATCGATCCTATGTCGACTACACCATCACCGATCTTGCCGACTGGCTCCACTCCGTGCTTGGGGACTCCGAATGACCGCCGAACTCACCGCCACCATCGATCAGGCCTGGGAAGAGCGCGACACGCTGGACCATCAGACCGCAGGGCCGATCCGCTCCGCGGTGGAAACCGCGATCCGCGGTCTCGACGATGGTAGCTATCGCGTCGCCGAGAAGGTGGGCGATGAGTGGCGCGTCAACCAGTGGCTCAAGAAGGCCGTGCTGCTCTCCTTCCGGTTGCGCGCCAACGAGGTGATCGATGGCGGCGCCGGCGGCGCCCCCGCCTTCGACAAGGTGCAGAGCAAGTTCGACTACTGGACCCGCGACACCTTCACCGAGGCGGGATTCCGCGTCGTCCCCGGCGCGATCGCGCGGCGCGGCGCGTTCATCGGCAAGGGCGTCGTGCTGATGCCGAGCTTCGTCAACATCGGCGCCTATGTCGATAGCGGCACGATGGTCGATACCTGGGCGACGGTCGGCAGCTGTGCCCAGATCGGCAAGAATGTGCATCTCTCGGGCGGCGCCGGCATTGGCGGCGTGCTCGAGCCGCTCCAGGCCAATCCGGTGATCATCGAGGATGGCTGCTTCATCGGCGCGCGCGCCGAAGTGGCCGAGGGCGTGATCGTGCGCGAGGGCGCGGTGCTGTCGATGGGCGTCTATCTCGGCGCCTCGACCAAGATCGTCGATCGGGCGACCGGCACGATCCATCGCGGCGAGGTGCCGGCCTATTCGGTGGTGGTCCCCGGCACGCTGCCCGATCCGAACGGCGGCCCCTCGCTCTATTGCGCGGTGATCGTGAAGACGGTCGACGCGCAGACCCGCTCCAAGACCGCGATCAACGAACTGCTCCGCGATTGAGACCGTTCGCCACCCTGATCCTGGCGGCATTGTGCGCCGGCACCGCATCGGCCGAACTGCCGAGCGCGCCGGCGCGCATCCTCGCCACTTTCCCGCACGACACCAGCGCCTTCACCGAAGGCCTGCTGATCCGCGACGGCCAGCTCTATGAGAGCACCGGCTATGACGGCCAATCCTTCATCCGCCGGAAGGATCTCGCCACCGGCCGGGTGATCGAGAGCGTGAAGATCCCGCCCGGCCTGTTCGGCGAGGGCATCGTCGATTGGGGTGACAAGCTCTACAGCGTCACCTGGCACGGCGGGCGCGGCTTCGTCTGGAATCTCGACGGGCTCACCAAGGCCGGTGAATGGCATTATGACGGCGAAGGCTGGGCGATGACGCGCGACGCGCATCGCATCATCCTGTCCGACGGCACCTCGGTGCTGCGCTTTCTCGATCCGGCGACGCTGAAGGTGACGGGTCGGCTGAAGGTGACCGCAGAGGGCAAGCCGATCGACCAGATCAACGAGCTCGAATATGTCCATGGCGAGATCCTCGCCAACATCTGGCAGACCGCCTACATCGCCCGCATCGATCCGCGCACCGGCCATGTGAAGGGCTGGATCGACCTGCGCGCGCTGTGGGACAAGGCCGGCACCACCGGCGTCGACGCGGTGCCCAACGGCATCGCCTACGACCATGCGACCGATCGGCTCTACGTGACGGGCAAGGATTGGCCGATGCTGTTCCAGATCGCGCTGCCGGGGCATACGGGCTAAATCTCTCTGTCGACAGACGATGTATTCCCGTTGCGAAAGGGCAACAGCACTGTCTATTCAGGTGTTTTAGCCTGACGAAGTGTTATGCCGATCCAGTATCCGGTCAAACCGAAAACAATCTTGATATGCGATTATAGCGCCGGCGGTTTTCGACCGCCGGAAATGGTCAAACGCAGACCCGCAGTCGTGATTACTGGCGCCCTTCCGGGGAGAGGCAACCTGCACACGGTAGTCCCGCTGAGCGGCACACCGTCAGATGCCAGAAACAGGTATCATTGCCGAATCGAATTGGATCAACCGCTGCCGGCCCCCTTTGCCGAAACAATATGGTGGGTCAAAGCGGATATGATTGCGACCGTCGGCTTTGACCGCTTGGATTTATTCAGAACGGCAAGGGATCAATACGGAAAACGTAAATACCTTAATAACTTGCGCATTTCCGATGAGCATTTCTCAACTATCCATCAAGCCATTCGGCATGCTTTGCTTATACCACTTGACAAATAGGAGTCGGCGACTCATATCGCTCTCGCTCGCTCAGGAGGAAACTCGCTGAGCCTCAAGACCTCCGCAAGGAGGCGACTATGCCGATAGCGATAACAAGCTAGGCATAGTTCGATTAACCCCCGGACCTTGCGGTTCGGGGGTTTCGTTTTTATCGTGACTCAGCGAGCAGCTTCGCCATATCCGGGCCGGTCCAGTCCTTGCCGCCGGCAGTGCGCCAGACTTCCTTGCCCTTCGCATCATAGAGGATGGTGACCGGCAATTCGGCCGCGCCGACCGCCGTCATCAGCTTGTTCTTGGCATCGGTATAGGCAGTCAGCGCCTTGATGCCGTGGGATTTCCAAAAGGGCTGGACGTCGGCATCGCCGCCCATGTCCTCGCTGATCGCCACGACCGCCATCTTGCCGGTGCTGTCCGCCGCCAATTGGTCGAGCGCGGGCAGTTCCTTCACGCAGGGCGCGCACCATGTCGCCCACAGATTGACCAACGCCGGATGGCCGCGGAAGCTCGCCAACGTGGCCGGTGCGCCGCCGGGCGCGGCGAACGGCATTGCCGGCATCGCCTCGCCCTTGTGGCTGCGATCGACGCCATCGGCGGCCGGTGCGGTGGGGAAGGCATCGGCGACGGCGCTATTGTTGCTCACATTGTTACCGGCGCTTGCTTGCTCGTTGGCCGGCTTGGCCTTATCGCAAGCCCCGATTCCAAGGGCGATGACGAGCGGGAGACAGGCGATCAGCGCGGACGACGAAAACGCCGGAAAGGGTGAGGGGCGCAAGGACAGCTCCAACCAGATGTGGGGCGGGCGCTTCGCTGAAGGCCCGGCCGCGGTGATGCGCGAGATCAACGCTTCGATCCCGTTCGACAAGAGGCTCTGGCGACAGGACATAGCCGGCTCCAAGGCCCATGTCGCCATGCTCGGCAAACAGGGAATCGTCGCGGAGGCCGATTCGGTTACAATCGCCGCCGGTCTGGATCGCGTCGCGGCCGAATATGAGGCCCACGGCGTCGCCGTCGATCTCACGCTCGAAGACATCCACATGGCGACCGAGAGCCGGCTGGCGGAGCTGATCGGCCCGGCCGCGGGCCGTCTCCACACCGCCCGCTCGCGCAACGACCAGGTCGCGACCGACTTCCGCCTGTGGGTGCGCGATGCGATCGACGCGGTCGATGCTGGCCTCGCCGCGCTCCAGGCGGCACTCGTCACCCGCGCCGACGAGCATGCGGCGAGCGTGATTCCCGGCTTCACCCATTTGCAGGCGGCACAGCCGGTAACGCTCGGCCATCATCTGATGGCCTATTACGAGATGGTCCGCCGCGATCGCTCGCGCTTCGCCGACGCCCGGGTGCGGATGAACGAATCGCCGCTCGGCGCCGCCGCGCTGGCCGGCACCGGCTTCCCGATCGACCGGCAGGCGACCGCGGGCGCGCTCGGCTTCGACCGGCCGACCGCCAATTCGCTCGATTCGGTATCCGATCGCGATTTCGCGCTCGATTATCTGATGAGTGCCGCGCAGGCCTCGCTCCACCTCTCGCGGCTGGCCGAGGAAATCGTGCTGTGGGCCTCCCAGCCGTTCGGCTTCGTGGCGCTGCCCGATCAATGGTCGACCGGCTCCTCGATCATGCCGCAGAAGCGCAACCCCGATGCGGCCGAGCTGGTGCGCGGGCATAGCGGGCGGATCGCCGGCTGCCTGACGTCGCTGATGATCACGATGAAGGGCCTGCCGCTGGCCTATTCCAAGGACATGCAGGACGACAAGCCGCCGGTGTTCGAGGCGCACGACCTGCTGGCACTGTCGATCGCGGCGATGACCGGGATGATCGAGACGCTGACCTTCCGCACCGATCGGATGCGCGCCGCCGCCGAAGCCGGCTTCTCCACCGCGACCGATCTCGCCGACCGGCTGGTGCGGGTGGCGGGCGTGCCCTTCCGCGAGGCGCATCACATCACCGGCGCGGTGGTGAAGCTGGCCGAGGGCAAGGGCTGCGCGCTCTCCGACCTCAGCCTCGCCGAATTGCAGGCGGTCGATCCGCGCATCGACGCAGGGGTGCGGGACGCGCTATCGGTGGATGCCTCGGTCGCGGCGCGGGCCAGCGAGGGCGGCACCGCGCCGGTGCGGGTCCGCGAGGCGGTGACGCGCGCCAGGACGGTATTGGGGATGAACACATGAACAGGGCCGCGATCGCAGCGCTCGGCGCCTTCGTCCTGCTCGCCGGCTGCGGCAAGCGGCCGGTGCTGCGACCGGCCGACGGCAAGGCGCTGCCGCCCAAGGCGCTGACCGCGAGCGCCCAGCCGGGCGTCGCCGCGCTGCTCTCGCTGCCGGCGCAGGCCAAGCCGACGCGCGATGACGAGCTGGTCATCAAATCCCAGCCGCTCGCCCCCGATCGCTTCGATCTCCCTCCTCCCGGCTGACCCGATCCCATGGACCATTTTGATCTCCGCGACGGCGCCCTGCACGCCGAGCAGGTGCCGCTGGACGCGATCGCCGATGCGGTGGGCACGCCCGTCTACGTCTATTCGGCGGCGACGATCCGTCGCCATGTCCATGTCTTCCGCGATGCCGTCGGCAGCCTCGTCCATGACGGGCAGGCCCCGCTCGTCGCCTTCGCGGTGAAGGCCAATCCCAATGCGGCGGTGCTCTCCGTTCTTGCCGGGTTGGGCTGTGGCGCGGACGTCGTATCGGGCGGCGAGCTCAAGCGGGCTCGCGCCGCCGGCATTCCGGCCGAGCGCATCATCTTCTCCGGCGTTGGCAAGACCGCCGAGGAGATGGCGCTGGGGCTGCGCGAGGGCATCGGCCAGTTCAACCTCGAATCCGAGGAAGAGGCGATCACCTTGTCCGAGGTCGCAACCGCCCTCGGCGTGACGGCGCGCGTCGCCTATCGGGTCAACCCGGATGTCGATGCCGGCACCCATGCCAAGATCTCGACCGGCAGCTCCGAGAACAAGTTCGGCATCGCCTTCGACACCGCGCCCCAGGCCTATGCCCGCGCTGCCGCCTTGCCGGGCCTCGCGGTGCAGGGCGTCGCGGTCCATATCGGCAGCCAGCTCACCGATCTCGATCCGCTCCGCCAGGCCTTCGCCCGGATCGGCGCCCTGATCGAGACCCTGCGGGCGGACGGGCACGACATCCGCACGGCCGATCTCGGCGGCGGCCTCGGCGTGTCCTATGATCCCGCCCTGCCGGCGCCGCCTTCGCCGGCCGCCTATGGCGCGATGGTGGCCGCAGCGACCGCGGGCTGGGCCTGCCGCCTGATCTTCGAGCCCGGCCGGCTCATCGTCGGCAATGCCGGCGTGCTGGTCACCAGCGTGATCCGGGTGAAGCCCGGCGTCCATTCGCCGTTCGTCATCGTCGACGCGGCGATGAACGACCTGATGCGCCCCGCGCTCTACGACGCCTGGCACCATATCCGCGCCGTCCGCCCGTCCGGCGAGCGGTTCGAGGCCAATGTCGTCGGCCCGGTCTGCGAGACCGGCGACACCTTCGCGATGCGGCGTGGCATGGACAAGGTGAAGCAGCAGGATCGCCTCGCCTTCATGACCGCCGGCGCCTATGCCGCGACCATGGCGAGCACCTACAATAGCCGCCCGCTGACGCCGGAAGTGATGGTGTCCGGCGATCGCTGGGAAATTGTGCGGGCACGCCAGCCGGTCGAGGCACTGATCGCCGCCGACAGCGTTCCAGCCTGGATTTTCGAACAACCGACGGAGGATTGATGATCGCGAAGATACGCAAGGCGGTATTCCCGGTCGCCGGTTTCGGCACGCGCTTCCTGCCCGCCACCAAGGCGGTGCCCAAGGAGCTGCTGCCGATCGTCGATCAGCCGCTGATCCAATATGCCATCGACGAGGCCAAGGCCGCCGGGATCGAGCAGATGATCTTCGTCACCGGCCGCGGCAAGGGCGCGATCGAGGATTATTTCGACATGGCCTTCGAGATCGAGACCGATCTCGCCGCCAAGGACAAGCAGGCGATCATCGACAAGCTCGCCCCCACCCGGCTCGGGCCGGGCGAGGCGGCGTTCGTGCGCCAGCAGGAAATGGCGGGCCTCGGCCATGCCGTGTGGTGCGCCCGCCACCTGACCGGCGACGAGCCGTTCGCGGTGATCCTGCCGGACGAGCTGCTGTGGAATCCGGCCAGCCCGTGCCTCAGCCAGATGCTGGAAACCTATGAGGCCAAGGGCGGCAGCGTGATCGCCGTCGTCGAGGTGCCGCAGGCGCATACCAGCCGCTACGGCATCGTCGATCCCGGCGCGATCGACGGCAAGGCGATCGCGATCAACGGCTTCGTCGAAAAGCCGAAGCCCGAGGATGCGCCGTCGCGGATGGCGGCCGTGGGCCGCTACATCCTCGATCCCAAGGTGATGCGCCTGCTCGAAGGACAGGAAAAGGGTGCCGGCGGCGAAATCCAGCTGACCGACGCGCTCGCCAAGCTGATCGGCCACGAGCCCTTCCACGCCCATGTCTTCGAGGGCGCGCGCCACGATTGCGGCGAGAAGGCCGGCTTCATCCAGGCCAATATCGCGCTCGCGCTCGAGCGGGACGATGTCGGCCCGCAGGTCCGCGCCTTCATCCAGGGTCTCTGATTCGACGCCTCTCTTCCTGTCGGGGGAGAGGCGTCGACCCGGCCTCGGGCGTGACACTGCTTGGCAAGCCGGCCGGGCGGGACGACAAGAGACCATGCACAGCCTCCCCGTCTTCCTGCGCCTCGACGGCCGGAACGTCATCCTGCTCGGCGACGGCGATGGCGCCGATGCGAAACGGCGCCTGCTCGAACGCGCCGGCGCCGCTATCGTCGGCGAGGATGGCCACGCCGCACTCGCGATCGTCGCGATCGAGGACGAGGCGGCCGCCAGCGCGGCGGTTGCGCGGCTGCGTGGGCGCGGCATCCTGGTCAACGCGGTCGATCGGCCGGCGCTATGCGATTTCACCCTGCCCGCGATCGTCGATCGCGATCCGGTGCTGATCGCGATCGGCACCGGCGGCGCGTCGGCCGGCCTCGCCAAGGCGCTGCGCCAGCGGTTCGAGACGCTGCTGCCCGCCGGCCTCGGCCGCCTCGCCGACGCCCTGCATCGCGCTCGCCCGGCGATTCGCGCCCGCTTTCCCGATTCCGCCGACCGCCGCCGCGCGATCGATGCAGCCCTCGATCCCGGCGGCGCGCTCGATCCGTTCGGCGGACGGGATGATGTCGTGGGCTGGCTGCAGGAGGCCGGTGCATCGCCGCCGGCTACCACCCTCCGCATCATGCTCCGTTCCGATGATCCCGACGATCTCACTTTAGCCGAAGCGCGGTGGCTGGCGCGCGCCGACACCGTGTTCCATGATCCCGCCGTGCCGGCCGCGATCCTGTCCCGCATCCGCGCCGACGCCACGATCATCGCCGGCGTAGACGGTCCACGTCCGGCGTCCGGCGTCACCATCGTCCTCGACGCCGCGGGATGAGGCTCCATCACCATCCTCGCTGTCAAATGCGGGCCGGCGTTTCGACGTCCGGCAAGCGAGGGCGACGCGCTTCCGCTTGTAGCATCCCCCGCACCACGCTAATCGCGGGGGCAGTAGCATGGCTCGCCCTATCCGACAGACGCCCCGACCGGCTCCGCCGCCCGAACCGCCCCGCACCAAGCGGAACGGATGGGTGAAGGCGTTGATGACCGCCCTCAAGATTTTCGCCGGCCTGCTGGTGATGGCGATCATCGCCCTGGTGGTGGCGGTCGGCGTCACGATGTCGAGCCTGCCGAGCTTCGACCAGCTCAAATCCTCGCCCAACGGCCAGATGATCCGGGTCCATGCGATGGACGGCACCGTGCTCGTCTCGCTCGGGCCGAGCTATGGCCAGTGGCTGCATTCCGATCAGATCCCGCAGGTGATGAAGGATGCGATGGTCTCGGTCGAGGATCGGCGCTTCTACGAGCATCCCGGCGTCGATCCGATCGGCATCATCCGCTCGATCGGCGTGCGTGCCGAGCGCGGCCACTGGACGCAGGGTGGCTCCACCATCACCCAGCAGCTCGCCCGCAACGTCTTCCTGACCAGCAACAAGACGTTCGGCCGCAAATTCCGCGAGGCGATCATCAGCCTCGCGCTCGAGCGGAAATTCTCCAAGGACGACATCCTCGATCTGTATCTCAACAAGGTCTATTTCGGCGGCGGCAGCTACGGCATCGACGCCGCCAGCCGGAAATTCTTCGGCCATGGTGCCGATCATCTGAGCCTCGGCGAGGCGGCGATCATCGCGGGGCTGGTCAAGGCGCCGTCCAACTATTCGCCGACCGCCGATGCGCAGGCCGCGGTCGATCGGGCGCAGGTCGTGCTCCAGACGATGGTCGAGACCGGCAAGATCAGCCAGACCGATGCCGCGGACGCGCAGCCCTCGGCGGTGAAGCTCGCGCCCGATTCCAAGCAGAATAGCGTCCGCTACTTCACCGATTGGGCGCTGCCCCAGCTCAACACGCTGATCGACGACCAGACCGACCCGCTCGACGTGTGGACGACGCTGGACCTCGACAAGCAGCGCCAGGCGGATCGCGCGATCGCCGAGGATACCCCGGCCGGGCTTCAGGGCGCGCTGGTGTCGATGGAGCGATCGGGCGCGGTGCGCGCGATGGTCGGCGGCAAGGACTATATCACGTCCAACTATAACCGCGCGGTGACGGCGGAGCGCCAGCCGGGTTCGGCGTGGAAGCTGTTCGTCTACCTCGCCGCAATCGAGGCCGGCCACAAGCCCGACGAATCGATCGTCGACGAGCCCGTCACCATCGACGGCTGGAGCCCGCGCAACGACGAGCGCAGCTATTCCGGCCAGATCAACATCCGCACCGCCTTCGCCTTCTCGCTGAACACGGTGGCGGCCAAGCTGGGCCAGATGGTCGGTTTCGATACCGTCGCCGACATGGCGCGCCGGTTCGGCATCACCACCGAGATCAACACCCATCCCTCGATGGTGCTCGGCACCTCCGACGTCCACCTGATCGACATGACCCGGGCCTTCGCCGAGATCGACAACAATGGCGTGATGGTCCAGCCCTATGCGATCGAGCGGGTCGTCGGGCCGGGCAACAAATTGCTCTATCAGCATGCGGTGCCCGAAAATCGCGTGCTGGTGGCGCCCTGGGTGGCCGCCGAGATGACCGACCTGTTGCAGACGGCGGTCAACACCGGCACCGCCCGCGCCGCGCAGATCGGCCGGCCGGTGGCGGGCAAGACCGGCACCACCTCGTCCAACAAGGATGGCTGGTTCCTGGGCTTCTCCTCCGGCCTCACCACCGGCGTGTGGATGGGCCGCGACGATGCCAAGTCGAACCCCGGCCTCTATGGCGGGCGGGCGCCGGCCCACGCCTTCGCCGACTATATGAAGGCCGCCGTCGCCGATCGCCCGATCGAGCAGTTCGACACCCAGGTGACGCTGCCCGAGTGGCAGCTCGAGCCCGATGACGAAGCCTATTATGGCCAGCCCGACAACGGCATCCCGACGATCGACCCCAATGGCCAGACGATCCAGCCGAACGGCGGCGCCGATGGCGATCCCGGCCAGCCGATCACCGATGGCGGCGATCAGGCGGCGCCGGCCGCGCAGCAGCCCGCGCCGCGCCATCGCAGCGACGACGATGACTGGCAGGGCCCGCCGCCCCCGCCGACACCCGCAGCCCGCCCCGCCCAGCGCCTCGACCAGAATTGGCTGAACGGCGTGCTCGGCCGGAAGGGCAATGGCGGCACGGCGCCGCAGCAGCCACAGCCGCAAAACTGATGCTGCTCCCCGCCTGAAACGGCGGGGCGATCGATCGGCGCTTCAGCCCAGCCAGTAGAGCCCGGCGCCATGGTGCCGCAGCCAGTCGCGCGCCGGCTCGGGATCGGCACCGTAGAGCCTCGCCTCGGCCGCGCGGAAGGCCGGCGAATGATCCATGTGCAGCCGGTGCGCCACTTCATGCGCCACGGTGGAGCTCAGCACGAAGGGCGGCGCCAGGATCAGCCGCCACGCATAGCGGATGTCCCCGTTCGCCGAGCAGCTGCCCCAGCGCGATCGCGGATCGCCGATCGACACCCGGCCGACCGTCACCCCGGCCTGCACGGCCAGGGCGCGGGTCTCGGCCTCGAGCTGCTGGAGCGCCGCCCGCCGCAGCCAGGCGACCACCCGCCGTGCGACCGCTTCCTCAGGCCCGCCGACCTTCAGCAGCCCGTCCTCCAGCCGCACCACGCGGGAATGCGCGGGCGACCAGTCGATCAGGATGTCCGCGCCGCGAAACGGGATGGTCGCGCCCGGCGCGATGATCTGCGGCGACGGCAGCCTGGCGATTTGCTCTTCTACCCACGCCCGCTGGGTTTCGGCCCAGGCCCGCCCGGCCCGCTCCGAGGCGCGGCGGGGCAGCGTCAGCCGGACGGCGCCGGTGCGCGGATCGACCGACAGCCGCATGTGCCGCGCATGGGCGACGCGGCGCACGGTCAACGGCCGGCGGCGCGCACCGTCCCCGAACACCGTCTCAGAGCTCACGCTCGACGATATGATTTTCGAGATCGCCCGCCTCATCCTCGGAAACGGTCCATCCCTTGACGGAGATGCCGGCCTTGTGGACCGAATCCGGATCACCGGAGACCAGCGGATGCCATGCGCGCAGCGGCTCCCCTTCGGCGAGCAGGCGATAGGCGCAGGTCTGCGGCAGCCAGTCGATGCTGGCGATGGCGCGCGGGGTCAGCCGCACGCATTCGGGGACATAGGCATGGCGGTGCTTGTAATCCTTGCAGCGGCCGGTGCGGCGATCGAGCAGCCGGCAGGCGACGTTGGTGGGATAGACCTCGCCGGTCTCCTCATCCTCCAGCTTGTGCAGGCAGCATTTGCCGCAGCCGTCGCACAGCGATTCCCACTCCTCGCGATTCATCTCGTCGAGGCGCTTGGTTTCCCAGAAGCGGTTGGTCGGCGCCGCCATCAGCGCACCCATGTCGCAAAGATATCGCTCACCGCCTGCGCGCCCTGATCGGTCGGCACCATCGTGATCGGCCGGCCCTCCGGCCCGAACAGGATGACGACATTGGAATGGCTCATCAGATAATGGCTCGCATCCGTGCCCCGGGCGACCGGTTGCTTGCCATAGGAGACGGCATATTCGCGCGTGACCCTGGCGATTTCGGCCGGCGTGCCGGTGAGGCCCTTCAGCTCCGGCCCGAAGGCGGCGACATAGGTCTTCAACACCGCCGGAGTATCGCGATCGGGATCGACGCTGATGAAGATCGGCACGATCTTCGCCGCCTGCGCCGGCTTGTCCTTCGCGAAGGCGTGGTAGCCCTGCATCAGCCCCTGCAGCGTCGTCGGGCAGACATCGGGGCAGAAGCTGTAGCCGAAATAGATCGCCCGGTAGCGGCCGGCGAAATCCTTGTCCGTGACCGGCCTGCCATCCTGATCGGTGAGCGCGAACGGCCCGCCGATCGCCGCGCCGGCCAGCGGCGCCTGGCGCCGATCCGGGCTCCCGCCGCACCCTGACAGCGGGAGGGCCACGAGCATCAGAGCGGCAAAGGCTGTACGCACGTTCATGGCAAGGCCAGCCATGCTTTGCTATGGCCACTTATGCAAGCGACGCGGATGGACCGCGCAGGGAGTTTTGGTGCGATGAAGCGGGGCGTTCGGATTTTCACGGTGGCGGGGCTCATGCTGGCAGGCATCGCCGCGCCCGCTCTGTCGCAGGGCCTGACCTCGTCCGGCTACGACTTCATCAAGGCGGTGAAGGATCGTGACGGCAACAAGGTCACCGCCGCGCTCAGCACGCCCGGCAACACCATCATCACGGTTCGGGACACCAACGGCGACAGCGCCCTGCACATCGTCACCAAGGGGCGCGATCTGACCTGGATACAGTTCATGCTGTTCAAGGGCGCGCCGATCGACGGGCGGGACCGCGACGGCAATACCGCCCTGGTGGATGCCGCCCGGCTCGGCTTCGTCGATGGTGAACAGCAATTGCTGCAAGCCGGCGCGCAGGTCGATCTCGCCAACAACCAGGGCGAGACGGCGCTGATCATCGCCACCCAGGCCCATGATCTCGCCTCGGTGCGTCTCCTCGTCGCCGGTGGAGCCGATCCGCGCGTCACCGATCATGTCGCCGGCATGTCGGCGCTCGATTATGCGACGCGCGACGATCGCGCCGGGCCGATCCTCAAGATGCTGCAGGATGTGAAGCCGGTGGTGAAGAAGCAGGTCTCCGGCCCCACGCTCAACTGAGCCTCAATCCAGGGCATCGAGCCCCGGATCGAGCGCCGCCATCATCCGCCGCGCCGCCCGCCGCGCGAAGCGCAGCGTCTCGGCCTTACGGCGGGCACCGGCGAGCGAGCGGTGCAGCGGTTCGCGGAGAAGCGCCGCATCATAGCGATCGGCGACGATCAGCCCGGCGATATCCGGCCGGAAGGCCTCGGTCTCGAACGGCGACAGATCGAAGCCGGCCGGCACCGCCCAGCAGAAGCGGTCGCAATAATCGAGATAGTCCGGCCATTTCATGTCGCCGAGCAGATCGGCCCGCGACACCTTGATCTCGACGATGGTGATGCAGCCCTTGGCGTCGATCGCCATGAGATCGGCGCGGCGGCCATTGCCGAGCGGCACTTCGCCCAGCGCCATGCAATCGGCCCGGAACAGCAGACGCGAAACACCCCGCGCGACGTCCGCTGCGATCAGCGGGGCATCGGCGGGGTGTTCGGAAGACTGCAAGCGGATCGCCATGTCGGCCTGATTAGAACATCAGGCGAACAGACGAAAGCCGCGATCGGCGCCGAAATTACCGGAAGAAGATGTGGTTGCCCAGCGAGGCGACCTTGACCTTGCCCCAACCCGGCGAGACGCGGCGGGCGTGGAAGAACAAGGCGGCCGGCGCGATCTGCTTCCACAGGCCGTTGCGGGCGATGGTGGCGACCGCGACGGCGCGCTTCCATGCGCTGCTGCTGTGCGATGCGGTGGGGATCTCGCCGCGGCGCAGGAAGGAGAATTGGCCCGGCTGATGCACGACGCCGCAGACCGTGCTCGGGAAACGACCCGAGGCGGTGCGATTGATGATCGTCTGGGCGACGGCAAGCTGGCCGTTGAGCGGCTCACCCTTGGATTCGAAATAGACCGAGGAGGCGAGGCAATCGCCCTGCTCGTCACCGGTGGTTTCCGCCTCGCGGTCGGCTACCATGTCTTCGAGGGTCTGGGGGGCCTCGATCGCCGCCGCGGCATCGTCGGCCTGCGGCGTGATCGGGGAACCGCTGGCTTGGCCAGCCGTTGAGAAATCCTGATCGCGATTCTGAAGTGTGTTCACATCGACCGCGAGGAGCGGTGCGGTGACTGCTGCCAGCATCGCCGTGGCCGAGCCCGCAGTCGCGGTGCCTTCGGCGGCGAAGGATGGAACGGTGACAGTGACCGCTCCGAACAGGCAGGAAAAGGACGCCACCAAGACGGCAGCGCGCGACAAATGGCGCATTGTGATCCGCGAAACTGCGGCAGACCCCGCCCATGCCCCCAAACTCTGGGCAGGTTGTGATCCCCCGACTATGGGGGCCGTCTTGAGAAACACGGACAGCCGCCATTACCGATATGTTGCGGCCTATTGGTCGATCGCGCGCGGTTCCGTCAACCCGCCGAGGTCATTTCAGCGGCGAACCGTTCGACTCCTGCGATATCAAGCTCCACCACCCACAAATCGGCGTCATATCCCCGCCGACGCTGGATATAGCGATCAAGCTCTTCGGAAACCTCAATATTTTGTGGTCCGGTCGCCTGCCATCGATACGCCCCCGAAATATCGAGAGTCCGCTCCAGCAGCGTCTTGGGAACGCCCCGATCGGTCAGCACGAGCAGGATCGCACCGGCCTCTCCGTCCCCCTTCGCGACCACGATTCCGGTGCCGCCCTGCCCCTCCATCCGCCGAATCAGCGCCGAAACCTCGATTCGCGAGGTGAGTCGCGGCGTCATCCCGAATAGCCGGGCAGCGAGGACAACGGGATGTGCGAGCGCATGAAGGTGCCGGTCCCCCGCGCCACCTCCTCGCCATCCGAATCGATCAGCCGCGCATCGCCGACCAGCACCCGGCGCCTGCCCGACACCCACCGCCCCTCGGCGATCAGCGGCCCGGCACGAACCGGGCGCGTCAGCAGCAGATTGAAGGCGGTCGTCAGCAGGAAGCGATCGCTGACCAGCGTGTTGGCGGCGTAGAAGGCCGCATCGTCGAGCATCTTGAAATAGATCGTGCCATGCGCGGCGCCGGCGGCGTGATAGACCCGCTCATCGACATCGAAATGGATGCGGCTGAGACCGGGGCCGACGACTTCGAGCCGCGACGCGAACAGCCGGTTGATCGGAGCCGCCGCATAGAGCCCTTCGAGGGCGGCGAAATGGGCACGCTCGCCCGCTGATACCGCGTCGGTCATGGCCGGTGGCTCGCGCCCTCCGTCGCTCACGCCGCGTCGCGCGATTGGCCGCCCACGAACAGCGCATAGAGCGCATCCGCCGATCCGGCACCACGCAGCTTGGCGACGAACGCCCGATCCCTCAACCGGCGGCTGACCCGCGCGAGCGCCTTCAGATGCTCGGCCCCCGCGTCCGGCGGGGACAGCAGCAGGAAGACGAGATCAACCGGCAGGCCGTCGATCGCGGCGAACTCGATCGGCTGGGCGAGCTTGGCGAACAGCCCGACCACCCGATCGAGCCCATCGATCTTGCCATGCGGGATCGCGACCCCGCCACCGAAGCCGGTCGATCCCAGCCGCTCGCGTTCGGCGAGGCGATCCGCGATGTGGCGTGCGTCCAACCCGGTCTGCCGCGCAGACAGGCCGGCCAGCGTCTGGAACAGCGCCTTGCGGGAAGGCGCTGCCAGATCGTGGAACACGCCGTCATGCGGCAGGATATCGCTGAAATCGTCCATGGGTTGCGGAGTAACGCGCCTCAGCCCGCCCGGTTCGGTTCGACCCAGCCGATCGTCCCGTCTCCGCGGCGATAGACCATGTTGAACGCGCCGGTCCCGCTGTTGCGGAACAGCAGCGCACCGGTGTTGCGCAGATCGAGCATCATCACCGCATCGGACACCGTGGCATCCGGCACGTCGACGCGGGTTTCGGCGACGATCAGCGGCGCATCGGAGGCTTCCTCCTCTTCCTCGGCGCCGATGCCGAACACGGTGTAGCCGGCATTGGGCTCGAACGCCGCGCCGATGCCGCCGTCGATATCGGCGGTCTGGCCGTTGCCGCTCTTGCCCTTCAGCCGCTTCATGTAGCGACGGAGTTGCTTCTCGATCTTGCTGGCGGAATCGTCGAACGCGGGATGTGCCTCCTGCCCGCTGCCCGAGGCCTTGAGCACGACGCCCTGCATGACATGCGCGATGATATCGCAGGTGAAGCTGTCATGCGGGCCCTTGCCGAGCGTGACCTGGGCCGAGAGCGCCCGGGAGAAATATTTGTCCGCCATGGCGCCCAGGCGGTCCGAGACATGCTCCCGAAGAGCCTCGCCGGTGTCGACCTGATGGCCGGATACGCGGATGTCCATGTCTCGTTCTCCTTTTCTTCGTCTTGGTCGGGCGGGCTAAGCCTGCCCCCCCGGCACGTCAACCGCCGGGCCGATGCTGGCCCAGACGGGGTTCATCAACGTCGCGACGAACGCCTTGTGCCGTTCGATCTCGACGGAATTCGCAGCATGGGGCCGCGGGGCGCGCACGGCGCGGGCAATGGGCGCGGCATCGCTGCCCGCCACGATCGTCGGAACCGCGCTTGTCGCGGCGGAATCGGCGAGGCCCAGGCCGATCTGGCGGCCACCGGTCAGCTCGACATAGAGCTGGGCGAGCAGTTGCGCATCGAGCAGCGCGCCATGCTTCACGCGATGGCTGCGATCGATGCCGTAGCGGGTGCAGAGCGCGTCCAGGCTGTGCTTGGCGCCGGGATGCCGCGTGCGCGCGATCGCCAGCGTGTCGATCATCCGGTCCAGCGACACGATCGGCCGCTCGCAGCGGGTCATCTCCGCGTTGAGGAAGCCGAAGTCGAAGCTCGCATTATGCGCGATCAGCGGCGAATCGCCGAGGAAGGCGAGCAGATCCTCCACCGTTTCATGGAAGCGCGGCTTGTCCGACAGGAAGGTGATCGACAGGCCGTGGACGCGCTCGGCCTCCATCGGCATGTCCCGATCGGGATGGAAATAGGCGTGATAGGTGGCCCCCGTCTCCACCTTGTTGACCAGCTCGATGCAGCCGATCTCGACCAGCCGATCGCCGTTGGAGGGGCTCAGCCCGGTTGTTTCGGTGTCGAAGACGATCTCACGCATGAACGACAATATCGGATGCCCCGCGCCCGGAGGCAAGCGAGGAGAATCTTCACTTTCCTGCGGGTTTCGGCGCGAGTCCGCCCCGTCGGGATCACGAAGTCGGCGCGGCGGCGCTTTTCCGCGTCGGGCATCTGGCGGGCGAGAATCTGCGCGAACTTCGCCCCGCTCATGCCCGGCCGCGCCAGAACCCGGCGGCGCTGCATCCACGCCGGTGCCGAGACGACGATGACACCATCGACCCGGCGCTCGGCACGGGTTTCGAACAGCAGCGGCACATCGTCGATCACGATCCGATGGGCGCGATGACGACGGAGGAAGGCCGCGCGCTCGGCCCGGACGGCGGGATGGACGATCGCCTCCAGCCGGCGAAGTGCCGCGCTGTCGCCGAACACCGCGCGGCCGAGCGCCGCCCGGTCGACACCGCCGGGGCCGGTGCTGCCGGGAAAGGCCTGCTCGATCGCAGGGAGCAACGGTCCATCCGGCCCCTGGAGGCGATGGACCGCGGCATCGGCATCGAACACCGGCACGCCGGCGGATCGGAGCATCGCCGCCACCGTCGATTTGCCCATGCCGATCGATCCGGTCAGGCCCAGCAGGATCATCGGGGCAGGATTATCGGGGCCAGGATCATGCGACCAGCTTCGCCCGCAACTCGGCGTCGCGTTCGCGCGGCGGCTCGGCGCCGAAGAACAGCCGGAACGCCTCGGCCGCCTGCCCGACCAGCATCTCCAGCCCATCGACCGTGCGCAGCCCGCCCGCGCGGGCCACCTTCAGGAAATCGGTCTCCAGCGGTGCCGTCACGATGTCATAGACGATGCTGCCGGGTGGGGCATGGCTGAGGTCAAAGGCGAGCGGCGACTGCCCGGTCATGCCGAGCGCGGTGGCGTTGACGATCAGATCGAGGCAGCCGGCGCGATCGTCGAACGCGAAATCGGTGGATGTCGCGAAATGATCGAGCCGCGCGACATGATGTTCGCCGGGTGCCAGCTCAGCCAGCAAGGCCTCGGCCTTGCCGGTGTCGCGCGCCGCCAGGACCAGCGTGAAGCCCTCGTCCGCCAGTGCCGAGACGATCGCGCGCGCAGCGCCGCCACTGCCGAGAATCCGCGCCATGCGGAACAGATGCTGCCGGCGCAGCAATGGCCGCAGCGGTTCGAGGAATCCGGCCGCGTCGGTGTTGTGGCCGGAAAGCGAGCCATCCTCCTCGCGGACGATGGTGTTGACCGCACCGATCCGCCGCGCCGAACGGTCGAGCCGATCGAGCAAGGGGATCACCGCCTGCTTGTGCGGCATGGTGACGTTGCAGCCGCGCCAATCCTCGTTCGCGCAGCGCGCGGCAAGATAGGCCGGAAGATCGTCCGCTTTCACATGCGCGTGGCGATAATCGCCCGGCAGCGACAGGGCCTCCAGCCAGAAGCGATGGATCAGCGGCGATTTCGATTGGGCGATCGGATCGCCGATCACCTCTGCAAAGGGCGTGCTCATGCCGGCATCTCGCCAATGTCGCGCAGCCACCCCAGCAAAGGCAGCAGCGGCATGCCGAGAATGGTGAACTGGCTGCCCTCCAGGCTGGAAAACAGCTGGACGCCAGGCCCCTCGATCCGGAAGCAGCCGACGCAGCCGGCGATCGCCGGCCATTCCGCCTCGATATAGGTGTCGAGGAAGGCATCCGAAAATTTGCGGACATGGAGTTTGGCGCTGTCGACATGGCGCCACACCGCCACGCCGTCGCGGGCGCCGACCACCGCGCTGACCAGCCGGTGGTGGCCGCCGCGCATCATCCGCAGCTGTTCGGCGGCGCGCGCCCGCGTGTCGGGCTTGTCGAGCATGAGGCCTCCGCCCGATTCATGGGCACCGAGCGCCACGATCGAATCGCTGCCGATCACCGTCCGCCCCGGCATCCGCCGCGACACCGCCACCGCCTTCAGCTCGGCCAGCGCATCGGCGAGCCCGCGCGCGCCGATCCCTTCGGCCTTGAGCGCATCCTTGGCGGCATCCTCGTCCACCTGCGGGCGCACCACCTCGAACGGTACGGACGCCGCCTCCAGCATCGCCCGCCGCGATGCGCTGCCCGATGCCAGTACGATCATGCGCGCGCCGGCAGCGTTTCGCGCCGCTCGATGACGAGATTGATGATCGCGGCCGCAGTTTCCTCGATCGATCGGCGGGTGACGTCGATCACCGGCCAGCCATGATCGGAAAAGAGGCGGCGGGCATAAGCGAGCTCGCGATTGACGCGATCCTGATCGACATAGGCGGTCTCGGCCTTTTCATTGAGGGAGAGCAGCCGGTTGCGACGGATCTGGATCAGTCGGTCGGCATTGGTGGTGAGGCCGACGACCAGCGGCCGGACCAGCTTGAACAGGATCGGCGGCGGCGGGCTTTCCACCACCAGCGGGATGTTCGCCACCCGGAAGCCGCGATTGGCGAGATAGATGGAGGTCGGCGTCTTCGACGATCGCGAGACCCCCGCCAGCACGATATCGGCCTCCTCCCAATCGTCGGACTCGATGCCGTCATCATGGGCGATGGTATAGTGGATCGCCTCGACCCGATCGAAATAGGCGGCGTCCAGGGTATGCTGCATCCCCGGCCGGGTGATCGTTTCCTTGCCGAGCAGGCGGGACAAGGCGTCGATCACCGGATCGAGCGCGGAGACGGCGTGCAGCCCCATCGCATGGCAGCGCGATTCCAGCCGCTTGCGCACCGTCGAATTGACCAATGTATAGATGACCAGGCCGGGCTTGCCGGCGATCTCCATCAGCACGCGATCGAGATGGCCTTCCGAACGCACCATCGGCCAGAAATGCTTGACCGCCTCGACCCCCTCGAACTGGGCGAGGCCGGCCTTGGCGACATTCTCCAGCGTCTCGCCGGTGGAATCGGACAGAAGGTGGAGGTGCAGGCGGGTCATTTCCCCCGAAGTGGTCCTTGTCTGATGCCGCGTCGAACGCCCCGTCGAATGTCGCTGGGGCCGAACTCTGTGGATAAGCATGGGAGTCACCTGCCGACAAGCCGGAGCATCATCCCCTGCCCGAGATTCGCGACCGCTATGCGACGGCGGTTCGAGGATTCGCCAACAGCCTCTCCAGCTTATCCCCAGACTGTGGATAAGGAGGACGAATCGAATCGACTCGCGTTTGATTCACGAGTCGCTGGATTCGCCTCACTGTTGGCAATCATGGGGGAGACGAATAAACCCCGGCTCCAACACCCCCTACTGACTCTCACAATCTCAGATTCAAATAAGGATATTTATGGGTTCTCCCGTCGGACAGAGTCCCGACCGCCCGCTGCTCGCGGTGCTGCGCGGCGAGCGACGCGATCCGCCGCCGGTCTGGCTGATGCGGCAGGCCGGGCGCTATCTGCCCGAATATCGCGAACTTCGCGCATCCAAGGGCGGATTCCTCGAACTCTGCTACGATCCCGAGTCCGCTGCCGAGGTGACGCTCCAGCCGATCCGTCGCTTCGGCTTCGATGGCGCGATCCTGTTTTCGGACATATTGGTGATCCCGCACGCGCTCGGCCAGGAACTGAGTTTCACCGCCGGCGAAGGCCCAAGGCTCGCCCCTCCGCTCAAGAATGCCGCGCTGGAGGGCCTGCAGCCGGCCCCTGAGCGCCTCGACCCGATCTACGCGACCGTGCACCGGGTCGCCGCCGCTTTGCCGCCTGAGACCACCTTCCTGGGCTTTGCCGGCGCGCCGTGGACGGTCGCGACCTACATGGTCGCCGGCGAAGGATCGAAGGACCATGCCGACGCCCGGACCATGGCCTATCGCGATCCCGAAGCCTTCGCCCGGCTGATCGAGCGGATCGTCGAGGCGACGGTCGATTATCTGGACGGCCAGATCAACGCCGGCGTCCATGCCGTCCAGCTGTTCGAAAGCTGGGCGGGCAGCCTCGCGCCGGACCAGTTCGAGCGCTGGGTGATCGGGCCGACACGCGCCATCGTCCGCGCCATCAAGGCCCGGCACCCGGATGTGCCGGTGATCGGCTTTCCGAAGGGGGCCGGTGGCAAGCTGCGGGATTATGCGGACGGCACGATGATCGATGCGATCGGCATCGACGAGACGGTCGATCCGCTATGGGCCGATGCGGTGCTGCCGCCGATGCTGCCGGTGCAGGGTAATCTCGATCCGCTGGCGCTGCTCGCCGGCGGCGAGGCGCTGGACAATGCGGTGTCCCGCATCCGCCAGGCTTTCGCTGGGCGGCCGCATGTGTTCAACCTCGGCCACGGCATATTGCCGCAAGTGCCGATCGCGCATGTCGAGCGGCTGCTGGAACTGGTGAGGGCATGATGGACGGCATGATCGGCTGGCTGGGCGAGGCCTATCCCTGGGTGAAGGCGGCGCACCTGATCGTCGTGATCTTCTGGATCGCGGGGCTGTTCATGCTGCCGCGCTTCCTGATCTACCAGACCCAGACGGCAGCGGGATCGGCCGAGGATCTCGCCTGGGTGGCGCGGATCGCCCGGCTGCGCCGGATCATCCTCAATCCGTCGATGATCCTGGTCTGGCTGCTCGGCCTGTCGCTCGCCTTCGATATCGGAGCGTTCGACCAGCCCTGGTTCCACGCCAAGCTGCTGCTGGTGCTGCTGCTGTCGGGCTATCATGGCTGGGCGGTCGGAACGGCGAAGAAGATCGCTAGGGGCCATCGCCCCGCCAGCGAGACGGCGCTGCGCTGGATGAACGAGATTCCCGGCATCGCCACGATCCTGATCGTCATCCTGGTCGTCGTGAAACCGTTCTGAGCGAAACCATTCTGACGCCGGCTTGCCACAAACGGGCGCACTTGCCATGGTGGCGGGGCGCTCGGACCTTTGGCTTGCTTGACTTGGCCCGATCCGCGCCGTAACCGCCGATTCAAGGCCGGCCGCGTTCCTCGCGGACCCCTCCATTCCCGACATTGACGTTTCCTCGTCCCATCCCGTCGCGAAGCCTCAGGACCACACTACCCCCATGCATCTCAAAGACCTCAAGAAGACCGCTCCCGCCGACCTCGTCAGCATGGCCGAAGAACTCGGCGTCGAGGGCGCGTCGACGCTGCGCAAGCAGGATCTGATGTTCGCCATCCTGAAGGAACAGGCCGAACAGGGCGACATGATCATGGGCGAAGGCACGATCGAGGTGCTGCCCGACGGCTTCGGCTTCCTGCGCAGCCCGCAAGCCAATTATCTCGCCGGCCCCGACGACATCTACGTCTCACCCAACCAGGTCCGCAAATTCGGCCTGCGCACCGGCGATACCGTGGAAGGCGAGATCCGCGGGCCCAAGGACGGCGAGCGCTATTTCGCGCTGACCCGTCTGGTCTCGATCAATTTCGACGATCCCGACGTCGTGCGCCATCGCGTCAATTTCGACAATCTCACCCCGCTCTACCCCGAGCGCAAGCTGAGCCTCGACACGCTCGACCCGACGGTCAAGGACAAGTCGGCCCGCGTGATCGACATCGTCAGCCCGCAGGGCAAGGGCCAGCGCACCCTGATCGTCGCCCCGCCGCGGGTCGGCAAGACGGTGATGCTCCAGAACATCGCCAAGGCGATCACCGACAACCATCCCGAGGTGTTCCTGATCGTGCTGCTCATCGACGAGCGGCCCGAGGAAGTTACCGACATGCAGCGTTCGGTGAAGGGCGAGGTCGTCTCCTCGACCTTCGACGAGCCCGCCACCCGCCACGTCCAGGTCGCCGAGATGGTGATCGAGAAGGCCAAGCGGCTGGTCGAGCACAAGAAGGACGTGGTGATCCTGCTCGATTCGATCACCCGTCTCGGCCGCGCCTACAACACCGTCGTCCCGTCCTCGGGCAAGGTGCTGACCGGCGGCGTCGATGCCAATGCGCTCCAGCGCCCGAAGCGTTTCTTCGGCGCGGCGCGCAACATCGAGGAAGGCGGCTCGCTCTCGATCATCGCCACCGCGCTGATCGACACCGGCAGCCGCATGGACGAGGTGATCTTCGAAGAGTTCAAGGGCACCGGCAACTCCGAGATCATCCTCGACCGCAAGGTCGCCGACAAGCGCATCTTCCCGGCGCTTGACGTCGGCAAGTCGGGCACCCGCAAGGAAGAGCTGCTGGTCGAGAAGACCAAGCTCTCCAAGATGTGGGTGCTGCGCCGCATTCTCATGCAGATGGGCACCACCGACGCGATGGAGTTCCTGCTCGACAAGATGAAGGACTCCAAGACCAACGAGGATTTCTTCGACTCGATGAACTCCTAACCGCTCGATGTCGGCGCGCGCGCTCCCGTGATCGGGTATTTCGCCGACATCTTTACCGCCGGCGGCCTCGCGGCGCTGGCGCAGGTGCTGGCGATCGACCTGATGCTGGCGGGCGACAATGTCGTCGTGCTGGGCACGCTGGCCGCCGGGCTACCCGCCGATCAGCGCCGCCGTATCCTCGGCATCGGGGTCGGCATCGCGCTCGCCTGCCTGATCCTGTTCGCGCTGGTCGCGACCCAGCTGCTCAAGGTGGTGGGGCTGTTGCTCGCCGGCGGGCTGCTGCTGCTGTGGGTGGCATGGAAGCTGTTCCGTGAGCTGCGCGAAAGCGATCAGGCGGCACCGGCGGCGGGCGGGCTGGCCCCACCGCCGCGCAGCTTCGGCCGCGCGGTCGTCCAGGTGGCGCTCGCCGACCTGTCGATGAGCCTCGACAATGTGCTGGCGGTGGCGGGTGCGGCGCGCGCCCATCCGGCGGTGCTGTTCATCGGCCTGGCGACATCGGTGACGCTGATGGCGGTCGCCGCCAACCTCATCGCGCGCTTCATCGAGAAGCATCGCTGGATCGCCTATGTCGGCCTCTGCGTGATCCTGTGGGTCGCCGGCCGGATGATCTGGCAGGGCATGGTCGATCCGGACATCGGCCTGCTCGGCGTCTTCTAGCCGCGCGATCCGAACAGCGCGGCGCCGATGCGGACCTCGGTCGCGCCGAGCAGCACCGCCGTCTCGTAATCGCCCGACATGCCCATGCTGAGCCGGGGCAGGCCATGCGCCTTCGCCAGCTTGGCGAGCAGCGCGAAATAGGGCGCGGATTCCACGCCGGCCGGCGGTACCGCCATCAGCCCGACGATCGGCAGGCCCGCGGCGCGGCCTTCGGCGAGCAACGCCGGCAGATCGGCGATCGCGCAGCCGCCCTTCTGCTCTTCGGCACCGATATTGACCTGGAGGAAGCAATCCGGCCGTCGCCCGGCCGCCGCCATCGCCTTGCCGAGCGCCTGGACCAGCGACGAGCGATCGACGCCATGGATCGCATCGAACAGCGCCACCGCATCCGCCGCCTTGTTGGACTGGAGCTGGCCGACGAGATGCAGCGTGACGTCCGGCCAGGCGGCGCGCAGCGCCGGCCATTTGGCCTCGGCCTCCTGCACGCGATTTTCGCCGAATACCCGCTGCCCGGCTTCGAGCAGCGGGACGATGCCCTCCGCCGCGACCGTCTTGGAGATGGCGATGAGCGTCACGTCGGCACCGCGCCGGCCCGCGAGGGCGGCGGAACGTGCGATGTGATCCTGCACGGCGACCAGCCGCGCGCCGGCGTTGGACGTATCGATCGGCGAGATTTCGGTTTGGGACATGCTGCGCCTATAGAAGGGGCGATGCCGCTCCGCCAAGCCCGCCCGCTGCCGACCGTCCTGCTGATGACCGACGAGCGCATGGGCGACGCGCTGTGGGACGCGCTGGCGCGTGTGCCGCGCGGCGCCGGGGTGGTGTTCCGCCACAGATCGCTGGTCCCTGCCGAGCGCCGCGCCCTTTACGATCGGGTCCGCGCGGTGGCGCGACGGCGGCAGCTGAGGCTGATCCTCGCCGGTTCGCCCCGACAGGCGATCGCGTGGAGGGCGGACGGCGTCCATGGCCGGTCGCCGCACCGGGCTTCGCGTCCCCTGCTCCGCTCGGCGCCGGCGCATGACGGGATCGAGTTGCGGGCAGCGCACCATGCCGATCTGATCCTCGTCTCGCCGGTCTATCCGACGCGATCGCATCCGGGTGCGCCGACGCTCGGCCTGGTTCGGCTGGGATTGCTGATCGGGCGCGATCGGAGCGGCATCGTCGCCCTCGGCGGCATGAACGACGCGCGCGCGCGATCGCTTCGGCGGCTGGGGGTCAGGCGTTGGGCGGGGATCGACGGGTGGAGCGGCGGCGGCGTGATCAGAACTTGAAGGCGGTGCCGATATAGACGGCCTGGCTATCACGCCGATCGTCGGCGATCTGGACCAGCCGGTCCTTCTCCATCTTGTAGCGGACGCCGCCGGTCACGTCGAAACGGTTGTTGATCGAGTAGGAGCCACCGAAATCGACGGCCACACCCTGATCGGCGCCGACGATCCTGTTGGTGTCGCCGATGCTGCGATCGGCGGCCAGCGCGAGGCGGGTGCTCCAATGCTTGCCACCATAGCTGAGCGCCACATCGGCGGCCTCATGGCTGCCGGGCACGGCGCCGAGATCGACCTTGCTGTAATCGCTGGTGACGGCAAAATGCTTCCAGCCCACCGCGACGCCCAGATTATAGGCATTGGGGGTGAGGCCGCCGCCGGCGCTGGCCAGCATGGAACGATCGCTTTCAGCCGATGCGCCGGCCCGCGCCCGCACCGCAACGGTGACGCGACGGCTCGCACCCGGGCCGACCGATGGCGTGAAGCGGAATCCCGAGGCGATAAGCCCGCCCCGGCCGAAGCTCGCGCCGAAGCGCGGATCGGCGGCCGATGGCGTGAAGGAACCGATCGCGCTGGAGGCGGCGGGCGCATGCTTGGGCGCATGCCTCTTCTGGAACTGGGTGGCGTTCGTTGCCGCCGGCACAAACAGCAGCGCGAGCGCCGCGACAGTTACGACCCCCTTGCTCACGCTGTTAATGCTCCGACTCGCTAACATGGTATACGAAAACTCCCCAGCGCCTTCGCGCCTAGCATGACCTGAACGTCGCTGTCATTGCTTGGAAACGGGGGTCCATGCAGAATTGGTGCGGCTGTTGCACGCGATCCACATGTCGCGGCGCGGCAACCGGTCTCAGACGCTTGCCCAAGGCTCCCCAGCCTCTATAGATGCCTCCTTCCACGCGTCCGAAGGCACCTTGATGATGCAGCTCACCGCCCGCACCCTGCGCCCCGTTTCCGGCGCATTCGCCTTTGCCCTGCTGCTCGGCGGCTGCGCGCACCACAAGGACAAGGCCCTGTCCGTCGATCTGGCCGCCTCCAAGGTCACCCAGATCGGCGTCAACGCCTATCTGTGGCGCGCCGCGCTCGATACCGTTTCGTTCATGCCGCTGACCCAGGTCGATTCCAACGGCGGCGTGATCGTCACCGACTGGTATGCCAATCCGTCGAGCCCGAACGAGCGTATGAAGCTCACCGTCTCGATCCTCGATCAGGATCTGCGCGCCGATGCCGTCCGCGTCGCCGCCTCGCGCGAAGTGGCCGCCAATGGCGGCTGGGTCGAGCAGCCGGTCGCCGCCGAGACGGTGCAGAAGCTGGAAGAGGTGATCCTGCAACGGGCCCGCGATCTGCGCCGTGGCGCCGTCACGGGCTGATGCGAGACCGAAAGATCGTGGCCTGATTATCATGGAAAAACGCTTCAACCCGCTCGCCGCCGATGGCCGCTGGCAGCAGGCATGGGACGAGGCGCAGGCCTTCCGCGCCGACGACGCCAGCCCCAAGCCCAAGGCCTATGTGCTCGAGATGTTCCCCTATCCGTCGGGGCGCATCCACATGGGCCATGTCCGCAACTATACGATGGGCGACGTGCTGGCCCGCTTCAAGCGGATGACCGGCCATGAGGTGCTCCACCCGATGGGATGGGACGCCTTCGGCATGCCGGCCGAGAATGCCGCGATGGAGAAGAAGGTCCATCCCGGCGACTGGACCCGGGCCAACATCGCGGCGATGAAGGCGCAGCTCAAGCGGCTCGGCTTCGCGCTCGACTGGTCGCGCGAGCTCGCCACCTGCGAGCCCGATTATTACGGCCACGAACAGGCGCTGTTCCTCGACATGCTCGCCGCCGGGCTGGTCTATCGCAAGGAAAGCGACGTCAACTGGGATCCGGTCGACATGACCGTGCTCGCCAACGAGCAGGTGATCGACGGGCGCGGCTGGCGCTCGGGCGCGCTGGTCGAGCGGCGCAAGCTCTCCCAGTGGTTCCTCAAGATCACCGACTTCGCCGACGAGCTGCTCGACGGGCTGAACGACCTGCCGCACTGGCCCGAGAAGGTGAAGACGATGCAGGCCAACTGGATCGGCCGATCCAGAGGTCTGCGCTTCGGCTTCAGGCTCGACGAGGCCGCTGCCGGCTTCGATAGCATCGACGTCTATTCGACCCGGCCGGACACCATCTTCGGCGCGAGCTTCGTCGCGATCGCGGCGGATCATCCGCTGGCGCTGGAGTTGGCCAAGACGAACCCGGCGCTGGCCGCCTTCGCCGACGAGTGCCGCCGCACCGGCACCGCGGCGGAAGAGATCGAGACCGCCGAGAAGCAGGGCTTCGACACCGGGCTGAACGCGGTTCACCCGTTCGATCCCGACTGGAAGCTGCCGGTCTTCGTCGCGAACTTCGTGCTGATGGGCTATGGCACCGGCGCCGTGATGGGCGTGCCCGCGCACGACCAGCGCGACCTTGATTTCGCGCGCAAATATATGCTCCCCGTGCCCCGCGTCGTCGCGGCGGACGGCGAAGCCGATACGCCGATCCACGACGAGGCCTATACCGGCCCCGGCAAATTGGTGAACTCGCGCTTCCTCGACGGCATGACCGTGGACGAGGCCAAGGCCACCGTGATCGCGCGCGCCGAGGCGGACCAGTGGGGCGAAGGCACCACCGTGTTCCGCCTGCGCGACTGGGGCGTCAGCCGCCAGCGTTACTGGGGCACGCCGATCCCGGTGATCCATTGCGCCGATTGCGGCATCGTGCCGGTGCCCCAGGATCAGCTGCCGATCATCCTGCCCGAGGATGTCGACTTCGAGACGCCGGGCAATCCGCTCGATCGCCATCCGACCTGGAAGCACGTCCCCTGCCCCCGCTGCGGGGCCGCTGCGCGGCGCGAGACCGATACGCTCGATACCTTCGCGGATTCGAGCTGGTACTTCATCCGCTTCGCCAGCCAGCCCAAGGACAGACCGTTCGATCGCGCGATCGCCGAGCAATGGCTGCCGGTCGGCCAATATATCGGCGGGATCGAGCATGCGATCCTGCATCTGCTCTACGCGCGTTTCTGGACGCGCGCGCTCCAGCGGATCGGCAAGCTCGACTTCGCCGAGCCCTTCGCCGGGCTGTTCACGCAAGGCATGGTGACGCACGAGACCTACAGCTTCGTCTCCCACGAAGAACAGGGCGAGCGCACCCACTGGGTCGGCACCGACGAGATCGAGAAGCGCGACGATGGCCTCTTCCTGCGCGGCAGCGACCAGCCGGTCACCGTCGGCCGCATCGAGAAGATGTCGAAGTCGAAGAAGAACACCGTCGATCCGACCGCGATCATCGAGCAATATGGTGCCGACGCGGCCCGCTGGTTCATGCTGTCCGACAGCCCGCCCGAGCGCGATCTCGAATGGTCCGAGGCCGGCATCGAGGGCGCGTGGCGCTTCGTCCAGCGCGTCTGGCGGCTCGCCACCGATCGCGAGCCGGCCGAGGGGCAGGACAAGGCTCTCGATCGCAAGGTCCACAAGACCATCGCCGGCGTCGGCGAGGATATCGAGGCGCTGAGCTTCAACAAGGCGGTCGCCAAATTGTACGAACTGGCCGGCGCGCTGGAGAAGGCCAGGC